>NZ_JBIIAL010000002.1:0-130443 GCF_044239955.1 Rhodoluna sp. | reverse complement strand
GTCTCGCGGCCTCTTTATAGGCCATGGAACCAGCAATCTTAAACGCCATTTCTGACGAGTCAACGTCGTGGTAAGCGCCGTCAACCAGGGTGGCCTTTACGCCAACTACTGGGTAACCAGCCAAGGTGCCAACCTGCATGGCGTCCTTGATTCCAGCGTCCACGCTTGGGATGTATTCACGAGGAATACGTCCACCGGTAACCGAGTTCACGAATTCGTATACCTTGTCGCCCTCGACCTCCATTGGCTCGAGCTTGATCTGAATCTTTGCGAACTGACCAGAACCACCGGTCTGCTTCTTGTGTGTGTAGTCGTAGCGCTCAACAACCTTGCGAATTGTCTCGCGATAGGCAACCTGAGGCTTACCGACGTTAGCTTCAACCTTGAATTCGCGTCTCATACGGTCAACCAGGATGTCCAAGTGCAACTCACCCATACCGGAGATAACAGTCTGACCAGTTTCCTGATCCTGCTCCACGCGGAAGGTTGGGTCTTCTTCAGCAAGCTTCTGAATAGCAAGACCTAGTTTTTCTTGGTCTCCCTTAGTCTTTGGCTCAATAGCAACCGAGATAACTGGCTCTGGG
Organism: Rhodoluna sp.; assembly: GCF_044239955.1. Taxonomy (GTDB): domain Bacteria; phylum Actinomycetota; class Actinomycetes; order Actinomycetales; family Microbacteriaceae; genus Rhodoluna. The sequence goes on along the minus strand of NZ_JBIIAL010000002.1, from coordinate 129,859 downwards.
AAAGTCATCGACTCAAGAACAACTGGGTTAGCTGGGTCACACAAAGTGTCACCGGTAGTGGTGTCTTTTAGACCGATAGCTGCGTAAATGTGACCGGCGGTAATGGTGTCAACCGGGTTTTCCTTGTTGGCGTGCATCTGGAACAACTTACCGATGCGCTCTTTCTTGTCCTTGGTGGAGTTTAGAACCTGATCACCAGAGGCAGCCTTACCGGAGTAAACGCGGATATAAGTCAATCGACCAAAGAATGGGTGCGACATAACTTTGAAGGCTAGGGCCGAGAAAGGAGCTGTGGAGTTTGCTTCGCGAACAATTTCTTTGGTCTCATCGCGAATGTCCAAACCAACAACTGACTCAACGTCTAGTGGCGTTGGAAGGTAGTCGATAACGGCGTCAAGCATTGGCTGAACACCCTTGTTCTTGAAAGCAGAGCCACAAAGAACTGGGTAGATCTCAGACTTAACGGTCATCTTGCGAATAGCGCCCTTGATCTCCGCAACGGAGATTTCTTCCCCAGCGAAGAACTTTTCCATTAGTGCATCGTCGGTTTCCGCAACGGTTTCTAGTAGCTTCGCACGGTATTCATCAGCCTTAGCCTTCATATCCGCAGGAATCTCTTCCACTTCGTACTTGGCACCAAGCTCAACTTCTCCACGCCATACCAGTGCGCGCATTTCAACTAGGTCGATAACCCCTTCGAAGGTGCTCTCGGCACCGATTGGAAGCTGAATAACTAGTGGTCTAGCGCCAAGGCGCTTAATGATGGTGTCTACGGTGAAATAAAAGTCAGCTCCGAGCTTGTCCATCTTGTTTACGAAACAAATTCTTGGAACATCGTACTTGTCAGCCTGACGCCAAACAGTTTCGGACTGAGGCTCAACACCTTCTTTTCCATCGAATACCGCAACGGCGCCGTCTAGAACTCGAAGGGAGCGCTCCACCTCAACGGTGAAGTCAACGTGGCCAGGGGTGTCAATGATGTTGATCTGGTTGTTATTCCAGAAACAGGTTGTTGCAGCAGAGGTAATAGTGATGCCTCGCTCTTGCTCCTGCTCCATCCAGTCCATGGTTGCTGCACCATCGTGCACCTCACCAATTTTGTGAGTGATACCGGTGTAGTACAAAATGCGCTCGGTTGTGGTGGTTTTACCCGCGTCAATGTGAGCCATGATGCCGATGTTTCGAACCTTACTCAGGTCGGTAAGCACGTCTTGTGCCACGGTTATCCTCCGAATTAGTTAGTGCAGCGCAGAATTATTTCTGCGCCAGTTTGCTGTAGTTTCTACCAGCGGTAGTGCGCGAACGCCTTGTTGGACTCTGCCATCTTGTGAGTGTCTTCGCGACGCTTCACAGCAGCTCCCAAACCATTCGATGCATCCAAGATTTCGTTCATTAGACGCTCGGTCATGGTCTTTTCGCGTCTTGCCTTGGCGTAAGTTACCAACCAGCGCATAGCCAAAGTGTTGGCACGGTGTGCCTTTACTTCGATTGGAACCTGGTAGGTAGATCCACCAACACGACGTGAGCGAACCTCAACGGTTGGACGCACGTTATCTAGTGCCTTTTTCAAAAGTGAAACAGCTTCGGTGCCGCTCTTGGTTTTGGCTCCATCCAAAGCTCCGTAAACAATTGACTCCGCGATGGATTTTTTGCCATCTAGCAAAATCTTGTTTACAAGCTGAGAAACAACTGGAGAACCATAAACAGGATCTGCCACTACTGGCTTCTTGGTAACTGGACCTTTACGAGGCATTACTTGCCTCGCTTAGCGCCGTAGTGGCTTCTTGCTTGCTGGCGTCCCTTAACGGACTGGGTATCTAGTGCTCCGCGAACAATCTTGTAGCGAACACCAGGAAGATCCTTAACTCGACCACCACGAACTAGCACCATGGAGTGCTCCTGTAGGTTGTGACCTTCGCCCGGGATGTAGGCAGTTACTTCAATTCCGTTGGAGAGCTTCACACGAGCTACCTTACGTAGTGCCGAGTTTGGCTTTTTAGGTGTGGTTGTGTAAACACGAGTACACACACCGCGTCGCTGTGGGCTGGCCTTAAGAGCTGGCGTCTTGGTCTTTGAGGCCTTAGACGTGCGTCCCTTACGGACCAACTGCTGAATTGTTGGCACTACATTTCTCCTTTAAGGTTTTTCCGCGGTCAAATACCGAGAAAAAAGTTTCTTTAGTTTGCTGCCAGCCAAATTATTGGCTGTTTTGGCAAGACAATGCGTCCCGTAGGACGCTTTGCCCAGCCTAGCTGATTAGGCTCCAAGCGGTCAAATGGTTATTCGACCGGCTCGGAGCTTGCCTCAACTGATTCTTCGTCCATCGAGAAGCTCAGCGCTGCCGCTGGCGATACCTCTTCGACTAGGGCTTCTTGACCCCAGATGCGGTTCGGGTAGCGATCTTCCTTGGCCTTTTCGGTTCCGTCTACCGAGATGTTGCGGTAGCCAGGTAGTCCGGTTCCAGCTGGAATTAGCTTTCCAATGATGACGTTTTCCTTTAGTCCTAGTAGCGGGTCGCTTCTTCGATCCAGTGCCGCCTGGGTTAGCACCCTGGTGGTTTCCTGGAAGGAAGCGGCCGATAGCCATGACTGAGCTGCCAAAGAAGCACGGGTCATACCCATTACTTCCTGACGAGCCGATGCTGGCTTCTTGCCCTCAGAAACCGCCTGGCGGTTAATGCGGGTGAAGCGGTTACGGTCGATGATCTCACCTGGAAGCATTTCGGTGTCTCCAGAGTCGATAACGGTGACCTTGCCAAGCATCTGGCGAACGATAACCTCAAGGTGCTTGTCGTGCAGTGGCACACCCTGTGAACCATAGATCGCCTGAACACCACGGATGATTTCGGCAGCAGCTTCACGGCTTCCCTTAACCATCAATACCTCGTGAGGAATTGGAGTTCCGTCAACTAGGTAGTCTCCAGCCTTTACAGCATCGCCCTTTTCGATTAGTAGATCATCAGGTGAGCTCACCGAAGTAATAGGTGTGTATGGAGATAGCTTCTTGAAGGTCTTCGAGGTTGTTCTGGAGAACGAGTACTGAAGCGCAAGAGCTTCGGCTTCCTTCTCAGCAGCTTCACCTGTTGGACGAACGTAAACGTCATACTTCTTCGCTCCAGTTGCGCTAGCAACCTCAACGATGTCAACGGTTCCTGGCCAGAATGCCATTACGGCAACCTTTCCAGCCTGACGCCATCCAACACGAGCTTCTAGCAAGTCAGTCACACCATTTAGACCCTGGGTGATGTCGTAGGAAATCAATCGCTCAACGCGAACCTTACGACCACCAATGGACTTCAAAATGGTCTGCTTCTTCGCACTCGATGCAGCACCACCGGTGTGGAAGGTACGCATTGTTAGCTGAGTACCAGGCTCACCAATTGACTGAGCAGCAATAATTCCAATTGCTTCTCCCAGCTCAACAGGGTCTCCGGTAGCCAAAGAGTTTCCGTAACACTTGGCACAAACACCGTGAACTGATTCACAAGTTAGAACCGAACGAACAGCAACGGTCTCAAGACCTGCCTCTTTCATTGTGGCCACTAGCTTGGAGTCAATTGCAGTTCCAGCCTTGGCAATTGTCTTGCCATCAGCCTTTACATCAACCGCTGCGCAACGAGCCAAGATCGATAGTTCTACTTGGTCATCGTCCAGCAGGTCCTTGTCTAGACCCTTGGTTGTGCCACAATCTGGTTCGCGAACAATAACGTCCTGAGCCACGTCAACTAGACGACGGGTTAGGTAACCCGCAGCAGCAGTTTTCATGGCGGTGTCAGCGTTACCCTTACGAGCACCAGTTGCGTTAATGAAGTACTCATTCGCAGTTAGTCCAAGCAGGTAGTTTCCCTTGACCGGCATAGGTGCGAAGTCACCAGATGAAGTTGCAACTGGTCCACGCATTCCCATGATCGAACGAATCTGTAGAAGGTTTCCACGAGCACCAGAGGTAACCATCTTGTAAATGGCGTTGTCCTTTGGAAGTGACTCTTCTAGCAAGGTACCGATTTCGTTAGTTCTCTTGAACCACAAAGCACCTAGCTCGTCACGACGCTCCAAGTCACTCTTTAGACCGTTGTCGAATGCTTCTTGAATCTTGGTGTGTTCTTTCTCACCATCAAGCAGGATCTTCGCGCGGGCCTTGTCGAAGTTACCGGAGGTGTCGAAGTTCGCATCCGAGATGGACATCGAAACACCAGAACGAGTAGCCCAGTAGAAACCAACATCCTTGATGCGGTCTAGTGACTGGGCAACCTCAACACGGCTAACGGTGTCAACAAGGTCAGTCACAATGCGACCGATTTCCTTCTTGCCAACGCGTAGCTCCTGGTAAGGGAACTCAACTGGAAGAGTTTCGTTGAACAGCGCACGACCCAAAGTGGTTTCGCGAATTACTGGCTCACCCTTTAGAGGCAAACGAATCTTGATCTTGGCGTTTAGGTCCAAGAATCCAGCGTCGAATGCAAGCTGAGCTTCAGAGATTGATCCGTAAGCCGAACCTTCTCCCTTGACTGCTTCTTTCAAAGTGGTCATGTGGAATAGACCAATGATCATGTCCTGGGTTGGAGTTGCAACCGGACGACCATCAGAAGGCTTCAAGATGTTGTTTGATGCAAGCATCAAAACACGAGCTTCAGCCTGTGCCTCAACGGAAAGTGGAAGATGGACAGCCATCTGGTCACCATCGAAGTCAGCGTTGAAAGCTGCACAAACTAGCGGGTGAAGCTGGATGGCCTTACCTTCTACTAGCAGTGGCTCGAAGGCCTGGATACCTAGACGGTGAAGGGTCGGTGCACGGTTTAGTAGAACCGGACGCTCCTTGATTACCTCTTCTAGAACACCCCAAACCTGTGGGCGAGATCTTTCAACCATGCGCTTTGCAGACTTGATGTTCTGGGCAAGACCCAAATCAACCAATCGCTTCATTACGTATGGCTTGAATAGCTCTAGTGCCATCAGCTTTGGAAGTCCTGTCTGGTGCAACTTCAGCTGAGGACCAACAACAATTACGGAACGACCTGAGTAGTCAACACGCTTACCCAGAAGGTTCTGACGGAAACGACCCTGCTTACCCTTTAGAAGATCTGAAAGGGACTTCAGTGCACGGTTTCCAGTTCCGGTAACTGCGCGTCCACGACGACCGTTGTCGAATAGCGCGTCAACGGCTTCTTGAAGCATGCGCTTTTCGTTGTTCAAGATGGTCTTTGGAACAGCGCCTAGGTCAACGAATCTCTTTAGACGGTTGTTACGGTTGATCACCCTGCGGTATAGGTCGTTTAGGTCAGAGGTCGCAAAGCGTCCTCCATCTAGCTGAACCATTGGACGAATTTCTGGAGGTAGCACAGGCAGAACATCCAAAACCATTGAGGTTGGAGGAGTGTTGGACTGCATGAAGCTGTTTACAACCTTTAGGCGCTTAATCGCCTGAGTCTGCTTGGAACCCTTGGTGGTTGCAATCTGCTCGCGAAGTTCCAGTGCACAACCTGCAAGGTCGAACTCTGAAAGAACGCGCTGAACTGCCTCGGCACCAATAGAAGTGTCGAAGAATTCACCATATGAGTAGTCGAAGTGATCGAAGATCACGTCGTTTTGGATTAGGTCTCCAGCCTTTACGGTTAGGTACATTCTCCAAGCAAGCTGCTCTTTTTGAAGGTTGGCAGGACGCTCAACACGAGCGAACTCGCGAACGATCTTGTCGGTTTTCTTCTTGAACTCAGAAATAAGCTGCTTGATCTGCTTCTCTTCAGCCGCTGGACGAACTACCGGTGAAACCTCTTCGTCGTCTGCTGCTTCTGCTTCGGCAAGAGCTTTCTTGTTCCAGAAACCTTCAGGGTTCTTTTCTTCCTGATCGATTAGCTGCTCAAGGCTCTTTGCGAACTGAGCATCAACCCAAGTTGGGGTTTCCCACAACTTGATTGCGTGCTGCAAAGAAAGACCCATTCCAGTTAGAGCGTCATACTCTGCCTGAGCAACAGAAAGCATTTCCTGCAATCTCTCGTCAGAGATGGTGCGCATTCTTGCTACGTAGTCTTCCTTGGTAAGACCTGCATCTAAAGTCTTGTCTTCGTGGTGAATGGACATGATTCTGTAGGCAGCGAAGTAAATGATCTTCTCCAGATCCTTCGGTGCCATGTTCAGTAGGTAACCCAGTCTTGAAGGAACACCCTTGAAGTACCAGATGTGAGTAACAGGAGCAGCAAGTTCGATGTGACCCATGCGCTCACGACGAACTGAAGACTTGGTTACTTCAACGCCACAACGCTCACAAACGATTCCCTTGAAGCGAACGCGCTTGTACTTTCCACAGGTGCACTCCCAGTCCTTAGTAGGACCAAAGATCTTCTCGCAGAACAGACCGTCCTTCTCAGGCTTGAGGGTTCGGTAGTTAATGGTCTCAGGCTTCTTTACCTCACCGTGAGACCAGGATCTAATGTCATCAGCGTTCGCTAGCCCAACTCTGAGGGCGTCGAATGATTCAACTTCCATGATGTTTTCCTAATCTCTTTCTAGTAACCGGTGTATTCGTTGTCTACGGTGAGGTTCTCGTTGCGAGAAAGGTTGATGCCCAGCTCTTCAGCTGCGCGATCAAACTCGAAGTCATCGTCCTTCATCTGGACTGCTTGACCTTCGGCGTTTAGAACCTCAACGTTTAGAGCAAGAGACTGCATCTCTTTTGCCAAAACGCGGAAGGATTCTGGAATACCTGGAGCTTGGATGTTGTCACCCTTCACGATCGCCTCGTAGGTGCGAACACGTCCAGTGATGTCATCCGACTTGATGGTAAGTAGCTCTTGAAGAGTGTGAGCTGCACCATATGCCTGCAGCGCCCAAACTTCCATCTCACCAAATCGCTGTCCACCGAACTGAGCCTTACCACCAAGTGGCTGCTGAGTAATCATGGAGTAAGGACCAGTGGAACGAGCGTGAATCTTGTCATCAACCAAGTGGTGAAGTTTCAGCACGTACATGTATCCAACAGAAATCGGCTCTGGGAAAGGTTCTCCTGAACGACCGTCAAACAAACGAGTCTTTCCGGTTTCGTTTACAAGTCTCTGACCATCCCTGTTAGGAAGTGTCGAGCCAAGCAAACCGATGATCTCGTCTTTAGAAGCACCGTCGAAGATTGGTGTTGCAACCTTGGTGCCAGGCTTACCCTCGCGCATTTCTGCAACGATGGCGTCTGCCCACTTCGCAACTCCTTCAACCTTCCAACCCTGCTTGGCAATCCAACCAAGGTGAGTTTCTAGAACCTGACCGAAGTTCATTCGACCTGGGATACCCAGTGGGTTCAAGATGATGTCAACTGGTGTTCCATCATCCATGAACGGCATGTCTTCAACAGGAAGGATCTTAGAAATAACACCCTTGTTTCCGTGGCGACCAGCAAGCTTGTCACCCTCGGTGATCTTTCTGCGCTGAGCGATGTTAACAACAACTCTCTGGTTGATGCCAGCACCTAGCTCGTCGTCTCCTGCTTCAATGTCAAACACCTTTACAGCGATAACGGTTCCGCCTTCACCGTGAGGAACCTTCAAGGAAGTGTCGCGAACTTCGCGGGACTTCTCATTGAAGATCGCACGTAGCAAACGCTCTTCCGCTGAAAGCTCGGTCTCACCCTTAGGTGTAACCTTTCCAACCAAGATATCTCCTGGTCTTACCTCAGCACCGATGCGAATGATTCCATTCTCATCAAGCTGAGCAAGGGCTTCCATAGAAACATTTGGAAGATCTGCGGTGATTTCTTCCTTACCCAACTTGGTGTCACGGGCGTCAACTTCGTACTCTTCGATGTGAATCGAAGACAAAGTGTCTTCCTTGACCAGGTTCTGGCTCAAGATAATGGCGTCCTCGAAGTTGTGACCTTCCCAAGGCATGAACGCTACAAGTAGGTTCTTTCCAAGGGCTAGCTCACCGTTATCGGTGGATGGACCATCGGCAAGTACTTCTCCGGCTTCGATCTTCTGGCCGATGGAAACAAGTGGCTGCTGGTTGATAGCAGTTCCCTGGTTCGAGCGGTCAAACTTGCGAAGAAGGTATTCCTTTTTACGGCCATTTTCTTGCTTGATGACAATCAGGTTCGCTGCAACTTCTTCAACAACACCGGCGGTCTCGGCGATAACCAAGGCTCCGGAGTCAAAGGCTGCTGTTCGTTCCATACCGGTTCCAACAAATGGAGCCTCGGAGCGAACTAGTGGAACAGCCTGACGCTGCATGTTCGCACCCATAAGCGCACGTGACGAGTCATCGTGCTCTAGGAATGGAATCAAAGAAGTTGAAACAGAAGCTAGCTGACGAGGAGATACGTCAACAAAGTCAACATCTTCCTTGTCTACTTCAACAACGTCTCCGCGGAATCTTGCGAATACCTTCTTGTTAGCAAATGTCTTGTCTGCATTCAAAGGAGTGTCAGCACCAGCGATTGACTTGCCATCCTCTGCTGCTGCGTCTAGGTACTCGATCTTTCCAGACACCTTGCCGTTAGTTACCTTCAGGTAAGGAGTCTCTATGAAACCAAACGCGTTGATGCGAGCATACGCAGTCAAAGATCCAATCAGACCAATGTTTGGTCCTTCTGGGGTTTCAACCGGACACATTCTTCCGTAGTGGGAAGGGTGAACATCTCGAACTTCCATCTGAGCACGCTCACGAGCAATACCACCTGGGCCAAGTGCGGACAAGCGACGCTTGTGCGCAAGACCAGCAAGTGGGTTGTTCTGATCCATAAACTGCGATAGCTGGCTAGCACCAAAGAACTCTTTGATTGCGCTAACAACCGGTCTCAAGTTAATAAGTGTCTGAGGAGTAATCGCCTCGATGTCCTGTGTGGACATGCGCTCACGAACAACACGCTCCATGCGAGATAGACCGATACGAACCTGGTTCTGGATTAGCTCTCCAACCGAACGAATTCTTCGGTTTGAGAAGTCATCGATGTCGTCAGCAGAAACGGCAATCTTTACAGCCTTGCCGTTCATCTTTACTGGGAACTCGATGCGTGCGTTTGAGGCAGATGCCTGGTTGGCAATTGACTGGTCGAACAGCAATAGGTACTTCAAAGCACCAATTACGTCGCTTCTAGTCAAAGTGTTAACTTCTAGTGGCTCGTCGATACCTAGCTTGCGGTTTAGCTTGTGACGACCAACCTTTGCAAGGTTGTATCTCTTGGACTCAAAGTAAGTTGAGTTAAGCCATGCAGCAGCTACCTCGGAACCTGCAGCTTCGCTTCTTACCTTGCGGTAAAGCTCACGAAGAGCGTCTTCCTTGGTCAAGACTGGGTTGGCAAAGACCTTTGACTCGTCGTAAGCCAAGGTGTTTGCAATTAGGTCAACATCGTATTTCCAAGTTGGAGCAGCTGTACCAACTGCCTTCTCGATGTCAGAAAACTCTGCAATGATTTCTTCCTTGGTGAAACCAAGTGCTTTCAAGAAGATGGTTGCAGAAACTTTAGTCTTGCGATCTACCTGGACCTGAACAATCGGCTGACCAAAACGAGCAATTGGCTTACGGTCATCTCTTACCCACTCGGTTAGAAATTCTAGGTATGAACCACGAGATGGGATGATCTGTGCTTTGTTGTTTCTAACGTCCAAGTTTCCAGTGGTGTTTGTTGAAACAGAGAAGTAAACACCAGGAGAACGAACAAGCTGTGAAACAACAACACGCTCAGTTCCGTTGATTACGAAAGTTCCCTTTTCTGTCATCACCGGAAAATCTCCCATGAAAACAGTCTGTGACTTAATTTCACCGGTTAGGTAGTTGGTGAATTCAGCCTTGATATAAAGAGGTTGGGTGTAGCTCTTACCCTTGGTCTTGCACTCGTCAGGAGTGTAGGCAGGGTCATACAAAATTGGGTCACCAAAAACTAGACCCATCTTTGGGTCTTGTGATGAGTTTGCTGAGTCTTCGATAGGAGAGATCTCTTCGAATACTTCGTCAAGACCAGTCTTAGCCTTGTTGCCTTCTTTGGCTCTCCATGATGGTCCGCCGATCAGCCACTCGAAGCTTTCGGTTTGCAAGGACAGTAGATCTGGAAGATCAATCTGTTCTTGAACCTTCGCGAACGATGGTCGTGATGCTAGACGGGTGTTTTTTGCATTTTTCGAAGCAGCCAAGGCGGTCCCTCCAAGGGCACATAAGTTAGAAAGCGGTCAGATTTGGGGCTGTCCCGAAACCGATTGTCGCCACAATATGCGAACAGGGCACGCCAAAATATGCGCACTGGTTTTTTTGGGTCAAGTGGCGAGTCTATAACGATTTGGCAAAGATGTAAACACCCAGTTTAAATACCAAAAAATGACTTGTTTGGGTGTATTCGGCCAAAATTAGGCTCTGGCCCGCCTGCTCTCGATTTGCTCCATGATTTCGGCTGTCGAAGGAAAAGGTTTGGTTCCATCAAGGACCAAAGTGGCCGCAAGCTTGGGGTGCTGGGCAACAAAGTAGGTTTCTTCGCCTTCTAGCCACTTATCTAGCCAAGATCTTGAGCCAGCCTCCAGGCTAAAAGCCCTAGTCATTAGATGTTCTTTGGGTGCGTCGACAAATATCGTGAAGTTATAGGAGTCTCGGAAGCTAAGTTCCATGGAGTAAACACCTTCAACGACTACTGGGCTACCGGCAGGGATGTTGACTCTTTGGGTCCCGAGAGCTCCGGTAGCTAAGTTCATAACCCGGTAGTTGATGTCTCTTTCATCCAGAAGCGAATCAGTTACCTCTTCATAGAAACGATCCAGGTCATAGTTCTTGGCAATTGCGCTGACGCGGTGCTTGCTTTCAGGAAGCAAGAAAGCATCCATTGAGATTACAGATGCGCCAAGATTGGAGGCAAGCTGGGCAGCCAATGTTGACTTGCCGCCGCCCCCAGGGCCATCAATGGCGCAGGCTTTCCAGTGCACGTGAAACTCCCCAAATAAATAAAGTCTTAGCATTTAGAACCGTTTGCTAAATGAATTTAGTTAAGTATAAGCAAAATGCTAAATCTTGCAAAAATCGAATCTGAGAGTTGAAAAGTTGAGTTGGGTTAGGACTTAGCTAGGAGTTGGTTCTTCCAACACGCTGTAAGTAGGCCAGATATCCAAATAGCAAGTAGGCAACCGCCAGAACGCCGCTGTAGAAAAGAAATAGACCGGCGCTTGCTGGCCATTGATCAAAGCCCCCAAAGTTTTCCTCAGGAACCAAGTACCTAATCAGCACCGCGACTGCCACAAAAACAAAGAACACCCCCCAGAGCACAAAGCTAGGTTGCGCTGCGCCCTCTGATTGAGCTTTGCGAGCGCCAAAAAAAGCGCCAATCGCAGGTAAGAAAATAGCTGCCCCGTAGGTTGGTGTAAAAAGAAGAATTAACAAGCCAACAACCGCGATGACCATGAATATGGCCATGTGCTTTTTGTAGTTCATAAGTCTCAGTCTCTGTCCTGACTCTAATGGCGGTGACGGTGGGATTTGAACCCACGGTGCGCTTTCACGCACACAACTTTTCGAGAGTTGCACCTTCGGCCGCTCGGACACGTCACCACAACAAAGCTTAGTGTTTAGCGCCGCTTCTCAAAAAATTCTTTTAGGACTCTTGAGCACTGATCTTGCATAACACCCGTGATTACTTCAACTGGAGAACCGAGTCTGGAATCGCGCACTAGGTCATATCTTGATCCGGCTCCACCGACTCGATCATCGAAAGCACCAAAGACAACTCTTGGTAGACGAGCCGCAACTATCGCTCCCGCACACATCACACATGGTTCCAACGTGACAACCATGGTGAGCTGATCCAGCCGCCACTTCGAAGATGATTTTCCGGCTCTTTGAATAGCCAAGATCTCGGCATGGGCTGTTGGGTCCCCGGTTGCCTCACGCTCATTATGGGCTGAAGAAACGATGTTTCCGTCGGGGTCCACTATCACGGCACCGACCGGAACATCTTGCCCAGACTGCTTAGCTTCTGCCAAAGCAAGCTGCATGGCTGAATCCCAAATGTTTGTCATTTCTCAGTTACTCCCTTAGTCCAAGTATTCCAACACTTTGGGTCATCCTGGTGCCTGCTTGAACCCACTAGATTTATTGATATGCGCACCCACATAGCCAATCACCCGCTGGTGACTCACAAACTAACTGTCCTTCGAGACAAGAACACTCCTTCAACTACCTTTAGACAGCTTGTTGAGGAATTAGTCACACTACTTACCTATGAGGCCACCAAGGACATAAAGGTTGTGGAGATTTCCATTGAGACTCCTCTTGTAAAGACAACAGGTGTTCGCCTTAGCACTCCACTTCCCTTGATTGTTCCAGTTCTTAGAGCAGGCCTTGGCATGCTAGAGGGAATCCTAAAGTTGCTTCCAACTGCCGAAGTTGGTTTCTTAGGAATTAAGCGCAATGAAGAAACTCTCGAACCTTTCACCTACGCCGAAAGACTCCCAGACGATCTAACCGGTCGCCAGGTATACATCATCGATCCGATGCTTGCTACCGGTGGCACTTTGATTGACTCAATCAAATACGTTTTTGACCGCGGTGCAGCGGAGGTAATCGCCATTTGCCTAATCGGATCACCCGAAGGTCTCAAGGCTGTTGAGAAAGCAGTTGGAAACCAAAAGGTCACGATTGTGTTGGGCGCATTAGATGAAAAGCTAAACGAAATCGGATATATCGTTCCTGGCCTTGGTGACGCTGGAGACCGTCTTTACGGTCTTGCCGACTAACTAGAAACTTTAGGTATTTCTTGCCTTCCAACGCGACTCTGATTCAAGAGATCACTGACAAGGTTCTCGAACAGATAGATCTTGGAAACATCACACCAATTGTTCTAATTGATGGCAGATCTAACTCTGGAAAATCAACCTTTGCAAAGTCTTTGCAAGAGAGCCTGTTTAGGCAAGGTGAGTCATTACCAAGGGTTATCCATATGGATGATCTTTATCCCGGCTGGGAGGGGTTGAGTCTTGGTGCAGATTATCTAAACCGGTTCATATTGGAACCTCTCTCCAAAAAAGAGACAGCTTCTTGGCAGCAATGGGATTGGTCAGAAAACCAACGCGGAGCTTGGATGGAATTTTCTGGTGGAACGCCTCTGATAATTGAGGGTTGTGGCGCAATGAGTGACCGCGCTTCAGCTGTTGCCATTTTGAGAATTTGGCTGGAAGCAAAAGAGCCAGTTCGCCAAGCTCGTTGGTTAGAGCGCGAAGGAAATCTTGACAAGTTCGACATGTGGGCAGCGCAGGAACTGGATTTCTACGCTCGGGAAAAATCAGCTTCTTTGGCTGATCTAGTTATCGCAACCGATAGCTAGCTAAGAGCTCTAGGCTGCTGCTTTGGATTCGTTGTTTTTGTACCAAGACCTAATTCCCGCAACAAGTGAAGCGGCAACCACCACTACGGCAATGATGTAAGTGGCATCCTTGACTAGAGGAATGCTCGCGGCGTAGTACCCAGCAAGAGATAGACCCACTCCCCAGACAACTGCTCCAACCAAGTTCGCCGAGAAGAACTTGTAATAATTCATTTTTCCAATTCCCGCGATTACTGGAATTAGTACTCTAGCCATCGGCACAAACCTTGCAACAACTACTGCCCACCAACCCCAGCCTTGGTAAAACTTTTCAGCTTTACCAATTGCGCTTTGAATAAGGGCGCCTTGTCGTTTGTCTAGGTATGGCCGGCCAAAGTGTCGGCCAAGTGTGTAACCAACTTGATCACCCAACCATGCAAAGATTCCTATGCCGATACTGAGAACCCAGATGTTAATGCTTTCTGGAAAGCTTGCTGCAACCAGTCCCGCGGCAAAAACTAGCGAGTCACCTGTAATGAAAGGTATGAAGGCCCCAATTAGTAGTCCAGTACCTGCAAAAACCAAGCCCCAGACGGCAGCAACAAAGAGAATTGGACCGATCTGGTCGTACCAGAGCGCTATTTGTTCGGTTATGGGCACCTATTAACTCTAAGGCTTGCCGTGCAGGACAATTTCCTCAAGTGGCAACCTGGTTCGAGGAGCAATTTCTCTTTCGTAGGCAGCTCCTTCGAACACATCCGGGGAGGCAATCTTGCCAATTGCTACCACTACCGCAACTTCGAATTCTGCAGGGATACCAAGACCTTCATGGATAACATCCGGAACAATTCCAGCCATCTGGTGTGAGTAAAGATCTACTGACTGGGCTTGGACGGTCATTAATGAGACAGCCAAGCCGGCGTCATAGAAATTCTTGACACTTGATGTGCCATCTTCATTTTTCTTAATAGAAATTACGATCATGGCTGATGCGGAAGGTGCCCAGGCCTGGTTAAATCCACCAAGTCCCTCTGTTACCTTGGCGTGAACTTCGGTTCCTCGAACTGCTACTGAAAATCTCCAAGGCTGGCCGTTGTTTGCAGAAGGGGCCCAGCGACCGGCTTCCAAGATCGAAAGAATTTGCTGGTCTTCGATTAGGTGGTTGGCGTCATAAGCTCTTGGGCTCCAGCGCTTTTCCAATAGCTCGGTAAGGGGTGCAGAAGTTTCCGGTTTTTTATTCATTTGGTCCTCAACTAAGAAAAGGTGTTTATTGTTCCCTGATTTAGCTAACTGCTTCGTCAAGTGCAGCAAGTAAGCCATCTACGTCTGATTCCTGGGTATCCCAAGCGCACATCCAACGAACTTGGCCGGTTGCCTGGTTCCAAACATAGAACCGGTAATTTTCCATCAGCTTGTTGGTGACCTTTTCAGGCAGAATCGGGAAGACAGCGTTTGCCTCAGTTGGGTTCGGTACAGTAACAAGCGAGCTCTTAGCTGCTATCGCAACTACTCCCTCATACAGCTTCTTGGCCATGTGGTTGGCATGTCTTGCATTATCAAGAGCAAGAGCTGCCTTGTTTTCAAAAAGGGCATTTAACTGAGCAGAAACGAAGCGCATCTTCGAAGCTAACTGCATAGAAGTTTTTCTAAGATATGGCATGGCCTCGGCAAGCTGCTTTCCTCTCGCTGAACTCGAATCAACTACAATCACAGCCTCTGCGCCTAAAGCACCGATTTTGGTTCCGCCAACCGACACTAGGTCGACGCCAACATCGGTGGTGAACTCCTTGAAAGATAGTCCGAGCGCAGCGGCAGCGTTTGAAATTCTTGCACCATCTAGATGAAGTAGTAGGCCATGCTTGTGGGTTACTTCTGCAATCTTTTTGATTTCTCCTGGCTGATACAAAGTGCCCAGCTCTGTGGTTTGGGTAATTGAAACGACCCCAGGTTGTGCTCTGTGAACTACACCTATGTCGAAAATCTGCGACTCAATTAGTTCCGGGGTTAGTTTTCCATCAGGAGTTGGTACAGTCCAAAGTTTCAATCCAGCCATCTTCTCTGGAGCGCCGCCCTCGTCGACATTGATGTGAGCGGTTTCCGCACAGATAACTGCTTCCCATCTTTGAATTGCTGCTTGCAAGGCAACAACGTTGGCGCCGGTGCCATTGAACAGTGGAAAGCCAACAGCCTTGGCGCCAAAATTTTCGACAACGACTCTATTGAACTTTTCTGTCTCGGTGTCGTCCCCATAAGCAATCTCGTGGCCCTCGTTGACCTTGGTCATAGCCTCGAATACTGCTGGGTGAACACCGGCATAGTTATCGCTAGCGAATCCGCGCCAGATCTTTCTCGTGCTCATCTCTAGTTTCGCTTCTTTCTCTAGCTATCGTTCTGATCTGATTCTGGAATTGCAGGTGGTCTGTTCTCAAATGCGGTTGATAAGACAACGGTAGTTTGGGTTGAACAATTGGCTTGTGCTCTGATTTTTCCCAAAAGTGCCTCTAAGTCCGCAGGCTCAGACACATTTACTTTGACTATATAGCTTTCTTCCCCGGCAACGCTCCAGCAACCCTCAATCTCCGAGATGGATTCCAGCTGAGCTGGAATCGAATCCGGGGCTGCTGGGTCGATTGGAGTCAATGACACGAATGAGGTCATACTCAGCCCAACTTTGCGAAGATCTAGCTTGGCTTGGTAGCCCAAAATCAGGCCACGGGTTTCAAGTCGTTTTATCCTTTGGTGCAGGGTGGATGTGGGTAGCCCAACCTCAAGCGCTAGGTCTTGAAGTGAGCGCTCAGAATCCTCAGCTAAAAGAGTGAGGATTCTGCGGTCTATGGCTTCCATAAGAAAGTGCTGCCTTAGGCAGTGACGCCTTTTGTGGAAGTGATCACATCTTGCAAGTTGCGATTTAGAGTGTCAAAGAAAACATTCAGCGGAAATTCGTCATCTAAGACTTTGTTTACCATTTCCTTGAGCTCTCCTTCAACAGGCAAAGCATCTGCACCCTTAGCCCACGTTGAGGCTGGGTGTGGCTGAACTAAGTCACTTACGAATTCATATGAAGCCATCCACTGAGCAACTCTGGATCTGTCGATGCCATCGTGATAGAGACTTTCAACCTCGCCACAAAGCGCAACGATCTGCTCGTTTACCTTTTCCCAATCAAAGCTAAGTTTGTTATCCGTCCACTTCAAGCCACCGTGACGGTGCAGGTAACTGAAAATGATCTGTCCGCCCAGTCCGTCGTAGTTTCTAACTCTTGGTCCGGTTATTGGGAAACGGAATAAACGATCAAACAAGATTGCATAGCGGATGTATTTTCCAAGTCTTTCGCCCTGCTCGTCGAGCACAAATGTCTCTCGGAATGTTGAAAGGTCACAGCGCAATTCCTCAAGTGCATACATCCAGAAAGGCATGCGCTGCTTGATCATAAATGGATCAAATGGCAGATCCCCCTTGGAGTGAGTGCGGTCATGAATCAAGTCCCACAGCACGTAAGTTTCTTGGGCCAACAGCTGATCGTTGACCACTCTTTCTGCATCTGGAGGAAGTGGTAGAAACAGTAGCTGCTGCGCGGCTCTGGTAACCATGCGGAATCTTGCAGCCTCGCGGTCGCAGAAGATTCCTCCCCAGTAGAACTTGGCAAGCTCACGGGTTGCAACGGTCTCTGGGAAAAACACTGCCGAGAAGGTGTCGTAACCGGAGGTAAAGGCGACAAACTCGATTGGAACAAAGGCGCTGTTTTGGTAAACCTGCTCTTTTTCAGCAAGCCAGTCGGGCCAGAAGGTATTCGTAATAACAGCCTCAAGGTTTCGGTTCGGGTTACCGTTTTGGGTATACATCGCAAAGACTGCAAGGTTTTCAACGTTGTTCTCACGCTTGAGGTCTGGGCGGAATAGCTCCAGAGAGTCATAAAAGTCCGGCACTTTGAAGCCGCCGTCTGCCCAAGCCTGGATGTCTTTTTTGACCTGAGTTAGGTAATCGCTCTGGTGTGCAAATTTTGGAGTGAGTTCCGTAATTGCCTCCAACACAAGTGCAATCTGTTTGTTAGCTTCGGCTAGATCGTGCGCAGATGAATCAATAGATCCGTCTTTGATTTGCATCGGCTTGATTGCCTCAACTGCGGCTGCAAGTTTTAGCCAGCTAGGGTGTGTCGCGGCCCAGGATGGGTCTTTTCTGGTTTGCGCTAATGCAGCAGCTTTTCCACCGGAAACCCAAGATGCAATGTTGATCCAAAAGTTTTTATTGTCTAGTTCGTCAATTGAGTCATCACCAAAGATGTCACTGTCGGCAAGAACAACCACTCGGCCCTTGCCAAAGTTTGTTGCCGCTACCAACGCTGCCTCAGAAGGTGTTGCAGAAGTTGAGCTTGTTGCAATCACATGAGCGTCAGAGCCGTCTTTTATTTCAAGAACTCCGGAGCGATAGAAAGCGGTCTGCTCTACTTTAAAACCAAGATCGAATTCAAAAGATTTCTTCAGATCAGCAAGCACCCAAGTTGCAACACCTTTGAAGTTGTTTTCAGAGTCTTGCACTGTTGCGTTTGCAATCTTGATTCCAAACTGCTCGGTTAGTTCAGAAAAATTGTTTCCATATTTTGGTTGTTCAGATTCACCAAGAACAACTAGTCCACCGCCAGCGTTTACGAAGTCTTTAACAGCAGAAATCTCATCGGAGGTGAGCTTTGGTGATCCTTCACCTAGGGTCTTTTCCCAATCATCCTCAGAAGCGTGTGGGATAACTAGAACATCTATGCCGTTCAAAGACTCTTTTGTAAAAGTGCCTGTTTGGTGCGAGCGAACTCCAAAACCTGAGGCTTCGGCTGACTCAACTAGCTTTGAATAGCCGGAGTCTTGAGGGTTGCCAGGGTTTAGCTCCTTGGCCTTTTCTGCATCAACGCTCCAGGCTTGACGGTGTGACTGGTCAATAAGAATTTGGGTCGCTTTTTGCATTTCCGGACTTCCTTCGAATAAATTCCTGCTTTGAATCAAAATACCAGAATTTTTCTCATATTGGAATGATTTTTATGTTGATTACTCCGAAAACGGTGAATTTTGTGAAGATTAGCTGGCTGCGGGCTGTTTAGCCTCGTATTTTTGACCAGCCATCCAACTTCCGATCAGCACCAAAGGAAGGCCAATAAGAAGACCTGGGGTTATTGGCTCACTGAGGAATACAACTCCAAGGAGCAAAGCAACCAGGGTGTTTATGTAAACAATAAGTGTCGCTCTCGGAGCACCTATTTCCTTAATCAGTGCAAAGAACAGCACAAAGGCCAAAGCTGAGCAAATCGCGCCCAAGCCCAGAAGAGCTAACCAGGATTCAAGGCTTGGAACATTGGTGATTTCCTGTGGCAACTGAGTAATTGCTGGAATCAAATAAGCAATCCCAACGAAGACCATGGAAAGGCTGATTACTCCGGTCGTTGGGACAAACCCAATCTTGTAAGAGATAACAGCAGGTGCAATCGCGTAGCCAATGGATCCAAGTATCACAGCCCCAACCCAGATTGGATCCACAACTCCCTGGAAGGAGTCAATCCCTACCAGAGCAACAACTCCAGCAAACCCAACAACCATTCCAATCAAAGTCTTGGGGTTTCTGATCGACTTGTCTCCTAGGAGACTTGCCACAACAACACCGAACATTGGAACTGTTGCAATCAGCAAGGCCGTTAGACCAGAAGTGATGTGTCGGCCAGCTTCAGTGATTAGCCACCAGGGGATAACCATTTCTATAACAGCAAAGAATAAAACCCATCTCCAATGCTTAAGTGCAATCTTTAGAGCTCCAGAGTTCAGGGCCAGTGGCACCATAATGGCCGCACCGATTAGCACCCTAATAAAGATGATTGAGTAGCTCGAAAAATCCTCTTTCGCAATTTGTATAAAGAAGTATGGAAGGCCCCAGGCTAGCCCGGTCGCCAAAAACAATAAAAGGGCTTTACGGGACATGCATCAAGCCTAGCTGTTTCGAGTAAACAGAAGGCTAATCGGTGCGCTTGATCATTCGAGTTAAGAACTCTTTAGTCCTTGGCTCCTTGGGGTTATCGAAGAAATCTTTCGCTTCGCCTTGTTCAAGAATTTTTCCCTTTTCTAAGAAAATCACCCAGTCGGCAACTTCTCTTGCAAAGGAGAGCTCGTGGGTGGCCATCAAGATGGTTGTCCCAGTGGCCTTTAGGTCCTTGATCAAAGACAGCACTTCCCCAACTAGTTCTGGGTCTAGGGCGCTGGTTACCTCATCAAGCAGTAACACCTTGGGCTCCATTGCTACAGCGCGAACGATTGCGGTTCGCTGTTGCTGCCCACCAGAAAGTTTGTCTGGATAAGAATCGGCTTTATCGGCTAAGCCGATTCGCTCTAGCCACGATAGGGCTTTCTGTCTTGCTTCTTCCTTGGATATCTTTTTAACGTGTATCAAGGCCAAAGTAATGTTTTCTAGAATCGACAGGTGTCCAAACAAGTTGAATGACTGGAACACAAGTCCAATTTGTTCGCGGACCTTGTCCTGGTTGACATCCGGCTCCGAAATCTCAACGCCTTCAAGGAAGATCTGTCCATCGAGAATGTCCTCAAGCAAGTTCACACAGCGCAGCACCGTTGACTTTCCAGATCCGGAAGAGCCAATCACGGCAACAATCTGGCCAGGAAACACTTCTAAGTCCACTCCGTCAAGGACAACCTTGGTGTCGTAGTTCTTCTTGAGATTTACAACCTTGAGTCTTGGTTTAGTCCAATCGATCACAGCGCGTTCCCTGCCTGTTCACGTTCGGAATACTTTCGTTGAATTCGATCAGCTAGCCGAACGGTTGGAATTGCTAGCAATACAAACAGTAAGCCGGCAACAACATACGGGGTAAAGTTGGCAAACTTGGCGACTTCAATTTGAGCGCCGCGAACAGCGTCAATTGCACCAAGCACAGAAATTAGCCCGACGTCCTTTTGCAAAGCAACAAAGTCATTCATAAGTGGTGGAACGACTTTGCGAATAGCCTGGGGCAAAATAACCAACCTCATCGACTTTGGGTAGCTAAGACCTAGTGATCTTGCTGCCATTCGCTGCGAGGGGTGAACTGCCTCGATACCGGCTCTGAAAACTTCGGATACGTAAGCGCTATAGGTAAGTGTCAGTGCGATGATTCCCAGAACCTCGGAAGGAATCCGCCCAAGAAATTCCAACCTCAGACCAGGGATACCAAAGCCAACTAGGTACAAAACAATAATTAGCGGCAGACCTCTAAATAGGTCCACATACCCTTGGGATAAAACCCTCAGTGGGAAAAACACTGGGTTCTTCAACGTTCTAAAGATCGCAAGCAACAGGCCAAATACCAAAACCAGAATTGCTGCCGCCACTAATACTCGAAGATTGAGCATTAGCCCATCAAAAACTCTTGGGAAAGCAGCAACCGCTACATCCCAATCAAAAAAGAATCCCTGGACTCTTTCCCAACCCGGTGTTGCAAGCAATCCAAACCAAACCAGAGCTGCAAAGGCCAAGGTTGAAAGCAGTGAAACCGCAATTGATTTCTGCTTGCGCTTGGCTCGCCAAACCCGGCGGCGAAGTTCCGCTTCTGATGGGTTCGAATCTGACATAGCTCCCCTATTAGAAAAGGGGGTGGTTTCCCACCCCCTTAACAATTTACTGCCTTACTTTAGAACTGGCGCACTGGTGTCAGTTAGCCAGGTCTTCTCTAGCTCTGCAAGTGTTCCGTTATCGCGCAGTGCCTTGATGGCTGCGTTAACAGCTGCAGTTAGAGATGAGCCCTTGTCTAGTACTAGACCGAAGCTGTCTCCACCCTCAGCGCCAGTGATCTGTCCAAGAATCTTTCCGTCTGTTAGATCACAGCAGGTTAGGTACAGAGCAGTTGGTAGGTCAACAACAAGTGCGTCAAGCTGTCCACTCTGAAGAGCTGCTTTGGCGTCGTCATTGGAATTGAATGCCTGCGCTCCAGCAGTTGGAGTGATGAACTCTTCAATTGCAGTGAAGCTGGTGGTAGCTGAAGCTGCACCAACTAGCAGATCCTTTAGGTCTGCAAGTGAGGTTGCGTTCTCGGCGGCTGATCCAGCAACTGTAATAACTGTCTGAGTAGTTACGTAGTAAGGGTCTGAGAAGTCAACATTCGCCTTACGCTCTTCAGTAATGGTGTACTGCTGCAAGTTGAAGTCGAAGTTCTTAGCTCCTGGAGCAATTGCCTCGTCGAATGTGGTGCGAACCCAGATAACGTCCTCTGGAGCAAAGCCAAGCTCAGCTGCGATTGCATAAGCAACTGCTGCTTCGAAGCCCTCTCCTGATTCGGGGGCATCTCCAACTACCCATGGCTCATAGGCTGGTAGGCCAGTTCCGATGGTTAGCTTTCCTGGGGTGATGGTGGTGATTGTTGATTCGTCTGTTGCTGCGGTTTCTGCAGGTGCGCAACCGGTTAGGGCTAGTGCCGCAATGGCTGCTGCTGCAAGTCCCACTCTGATGCGGGATAGTGTGCTCTTTCTTGACATTATTGCTATCTCTTTTCTGTTTGTGCCGGAGGCCGACTTATTTGGGTATTGAGGTATTTACTTGATTTGTTTTGTTGGAAATTTGCGGAGCTCTACCCCCGCGGCTTAGTTCACCGTTGAAAAAACGCAGAAACCAAGCGTCTAGAGCATTCGCTCCATAGACGCCATAGACATACCCATTGCACAAACGAAAGATAGCGAAGAACGCTTTTCTGTCATCTTGGGTACCCCTCTGAACTGGTTAGTAATGAAAATCATAGTGGCAAATTTCCAAAGGCTCAAAATCCAAATCAGGCAAGTCTTCACTGCCTGACTCAGAATCGACCTAGTGCCATTGAGATCATTGAAGATAAGCTTGAATCCAGTGATGGGGAGTTGTTTTGAATAATCAGGTCCGAGTTTCCTTTGAGGTCTACCCTCCCAGGGACCAAAACTCTGGCGAGAGCCTAGAAACCTCCATTATCGAGCTCGCCAAAATGGACCCGACCTTTATATCCGTCACTTTTGGAGCTGGGGGTTCTTCGACCAAGAATTCCCTTGAGGTTTTGAAATTCATCCTCAAAAACACCCAAGCCTCCGCCCTGGCTCACCTAACCTGCGTGGGTCACAGCTTTCTAGAAACCAAATCTCTGGTCAATCAGTTTATGGACGAGGGAATAAGTGACTTTCTAGCGCTCAGAGGAGACCCCCAGCCAGGCATGCCGCTCGAGCCCAAGGGTGAGCTAAAGTCATCTTCCGAGCTAGTTCAGCTGATCTCCCAGGTTCACAAGGATCGCGGAAACACCAGATCTGATCTAAATGTGGCGGTAGCAACTTTCCCAAATGGTCACCCAGACTCTGACAGCATCACTCAAGACATCCAAGCTCTGCTAGCTAAGCAAAGTGCTGGGGCAGATTATGCAATTACGCAGTTGTTTTTCTTTGCGTCAGATTATCTGGCATTTGTGAAGCTTGCGCGCGATGCAGGGGTGACGATACCTATCTTGCCTGGCATCATGCCGGTCACTTCTATGCAGCGACTCAACCGAGTTATAGAACTAACCGGTGAGAAAAACCCCGAAGGTCTGGCCAAACTTCTTGGTGCCAGCTCTAAAGAAGAAGCCAAGCAGGCAGGAATTGATTGGGCAGCTAATCTATTAGTGGAGCTAGTCGAAGCAGGCGCACCAGGCGTACACCTCTACGCATTCAACCAACACGAAAGTGTCACCCAAGTTCTCCAAAGAGCAGGAATTCGTTAATGCACACCATTAAGTCCATGGCCTTCGCGCCAAGGTCACAAGCTCTTATGGACGCGCTGGCAACTCGCGTGGTCATTGCCGATGGCGCAATGGGTACTGAACTACAAGAGCGCAAACCAACCCTCGAAGACTTCCAAAACCTAGAAGGCTGTAACGAAATCCTCAATGTCACAAGACCTGACATCGTCAAAGGCGTTCACGATGCATATTTTGCTACAGGTATTGACTGCATCGAGTCCAATACCTTTGGAGCAAACTGGTCGAACCTTTCGGACTATGGAATCGAAGACCGAATTGAGGAGCTAGCGGAAGTTGGTGCAAAAATTGCCCGCCAGTCTGCTGATGGCTTCACAGAAAAAGACTCGAGGCCACGCTGGGTCCTAGGATCCATGGGTCCTGGAACAAAACTTCCAAGCCTGGGTCACGTTGACTACGCCTTCCTTAGAGACACATTCAAGGAGCAAGCCGTTGGACTAATTAAAGGTGGCTCGGACGCTTTCCTAGTTGAAACCTCGCAGGACCTACTGCAAACCAAAGCTGCCATCAATGGTTGCCGTATGGCGATTGTAGAAACTGGAACTAGACTGCCGATCTTTGTTGAGGTAACTGTTGAAACTACCGGAACCATGCTTATGGGTTCTGAAATTGGTGCAGCACTCACCGCGATCGAGCCACTTGGTGTGGACATGATCGGTTTGAACTGTGCTACGGGTCCTACCGAAATGAGTGAGCACCTTAGACAGCTTTCGAAGCACTCCAGAGTTCCAGTTATGGTTATGCCAAACGCTGGGCTTCCTGTTCTTACAGCCAATGGCGCAAGCTATCCACTCGGTCCTGAAGAGTTAGCAACTGCTCACGAGCAATTTGTTAAAGAATTCGGCTTGGCAATGATTGGTGGTTGCTGCGGCACGACACCTGCGCACTTGAAAGCAGTTGTTGACAGACTCGGTCACTCAACTACTCACAGCAGGACTATCGAAATCGAACCCGGTGTTGCGAGTTTGTATCAGCACGTGCCTCTTACCCAAGACAACACTTATCTAGCAATTGGTGAAAGAACAAATGCCAATGGTTCCAGAGCCTTCAAAGAGGCCATGCTCGATGAAAGATGGGATGACTGCGTCGACATCGCGCGCAAGCAAGTGCGCGATGGGGCTCACTTGTTGGATGTCTCTGTTGACTATGTCGGCCGAGACGGTGTCGCCGACATGCGAACCCTGGTTTCAAAACTAGCCAGCGCTTCAACACTTCCGCTTGTGATTGACTCCACCGAGCCCGCGGTTATTCAAGCAGGTCTTGAACTCATCGGCGGAAGACCTGTTGTGAACTCCGTCAACTTCGAGGACGGCGATGGTCCAGCTTCGCGCTTTGCCAAGATCATGCCACTTGTTAAGGAGCACGGTGCCGCTGTTATTGCGCTAACCATCGATGAGCAGGGTCAAGCTAGAAACCAGGCGGACAAGGTTCGTATCGCCTCCCGTTTGATTGATGACCTTGTTTCCAAGTGGGACATGAGGGTTGAAGACATCATCGTGGATGCGCTAACTTTCCCGATCGCAACCGGTCAGGAAGAAACCCGCCGAGACGGCCTTGAAACCATTGCCGCTATCAAAGAAATCACCACCAAGTACCCAGGTATTCACACCACCCTTGGTGTTTCAAACGTTTCCTTCGGTCTCAACCCAGCGGCTAGATCTGTTCTGAACTCGGTTTTCCTGCACGAAGCCACCCTGGCGGGCCTGGATTCCGCCATCATCGACGCGGCCAAGATTGTGCCGCTGGCGGACATTCCAGAAGATCGACTAAAAGTGGCCCTCGATTTGATTTACGACCGTCGCGAATACGACGCAGACGGCAACCTTTCTTACGACCCACTATCTGCGATGTTGGATCTGTTTGATGGAGTTGACTCCGCTTCCATTCGTGATGCTCGCGCAGCCGAGCTAGCAGCACTTCCTGTAAACCAGAGACTGGAAAGACGAATCATTGATGGTGACTGTAAGGGTCTAGAGAGCGATCTCGATCTCTCGAGATCCGAGGGAAACAAGCCGCTAGCAATCATCAACGATTACCTACTTGCTGGAATGCAAATTGTTGGTCAGCGCTTTGGTGCCGGGGAGATGCAGCTTCCGTTCGTTTTACAATCTGCCGAAGTAATGAAATCTGCCGTGGCACTTCTTGAGCCATACATGGAAAAAAGTGAGGCTGCCGGCAAGGGCAAGATTGTTCTAGCAACCGTCCGTGGTGACGTTCACGACATTGGCAAAAACCTAGTCGACATCATTTTGACCAACAACGGTTACGACGTAGTAAACATCGGTATCAAACAGCAAGTTGCTGACATCATCAAGGCAGCAGAAGAACACGATGCCGATGTCATCGGTATGAGTGGGTTATTGGTTAAATCAACCGTTGTTATGCGTGAGAACCTTGCAGAACTTGGTTCCAGAGGTCTTGCAAAGAAGTGGCCAATCATTCTTGGCGGCGCAGCTCTTACTAGATCTTTCGTGGAAGATGACCTGGCTGGCGAGTTTGATGGAACAGTGCGTTACGCAAAAGACGCTTTTGAGGGACTTGATCTAATGGAGCCGCTGGTTGCAATTGCCCGTGGAGCAGATGCCGAATCAGTTGGATTGAAGCCGCTCAAAAAGAGAATCCACGCACCTAGCAAGTTAGTTCTAACTGAACCAGAGAACATGCCGGCTCGCTCTGAAGTAGCAAGCGATAACCCTGTTCCGACTCCTCCTTTCTGGGGAACCAGAATTGTGAAGGGTATAGCACTTGCCGACTTCTCTTCTTATCTGGATGAGCGCGCAACCTTCATGGGTCAATGGGGGCTAAAGCCCACCCGAGGAGACGGACCGGGTTACGAGGAATTGGTTCGAACCGAAGGAAGACCAAGACTTAGGTATTGGTTAGATCGGATTCTCTCCGAGGCAATCGCGGATGCATCTGTTGTTTACGGTTACTTCCCTGCTGTTTCAGAGGGCGAAGACTTAATTGTCTTGCACCACGATAACGATCCTTCGGGCGTTGTTGGCAAAGCTGGCCTACTTGCACCAGATGGTGGATCTGGCGGCAAAATCGGTACTGACCGAATGAGATTTAATTTCCCAAGACAAAGAAGAGATGGGCATCTCTGCCTAGCAGATTACATTCGCTCGAGAGCATCAGGGGAAATCGATGTATTTGGTGTTCAGCTGGTGACCTTTGGTTCTGCGGTTGAGAAAGTTACCAAGGTGCTTTTCGAAGACAACAGCTACCGCGACTACATGGAGCTTAATGGTCTCGCGATGCAGCTAACCGAAGCCTTAGCTGAGTACTGGCACTCTCGCATAAGAGCAGAACTTGGTTTTGCTAATGAAGAGCCAGAAGATATGCAAGGGTACTTTGACCTCAAGTACCGCGGTGCAAGATTCTCACTTGGCTACCCAGCATGTCCTGAAATGGAAGATCGCAAGAAGGTAGTTGAGCTACTGATGCCTGAAAGAGTGGGCGTTAGCTTGTCTGAAGAATTGCAGCTTCACCCAGAGCAGTCAACCGATGCTTTTGTATTTCATCACCCAGAGGCTAAATACTTCTCTGTTTAGTTTGCTTCTAGTGAAGCTTCTTGTTCTCGATCTTGGTTCCCTCAACGTCAACGTCCGGCAAAATCTTGTCTAGCCACTTGGGAATCCACCAAGCAGATTTGTTAAGAATAGTCATCGCCGCGGGAACCAGAATTAGTCGCACTAAGAATGCGTCAATCAAAACACCGATAGCTAAACCAAAACCAATAGGACGAATTGTTGCAAGGTGCGAGAAGGCGAATCCTCCAAAGACTGTGACCATGATTAGCGCTGCCGCAACCACAACTCCCCTGCTCTGGTGAATACCGTAGTTGATCGAATCCTTAGGTTTCTTACCGTGAGTAAAGGCCTCTCTCATTCCTGAAACCAGGAAGAGTTGGTAATCCATAGCTAGACCAAAAATGATTCCGATTAGGAATATCGGCAAGAAGCTAAGAATCGGACCTGGACTTGTCACGCCCAGCAACTCAGATAACCAGCCCCATTGGTATACGGCCACAACCGCTCCAAGCGTTGCAGTGACAGTTAACAAGAACCCTGCTGCCGCAAGAATTGGTATCAAAACCGAGCGGAATACCAACATTAGAAGTAGAAGGGAAAGCACAATTACTGTCGTTAGATAAAGAGGTAGAACATCCGAGATTTTGTCGGAAACGTCAATGTTGGTGGCTGTGATTCCAATCGCGCCGACCTTGCCGTCGTACTGATCTTGAACCATCTGGTTTAGATCACGAATTTCATAGACAACTTGCTCGGTTTCCACGCTGGATGGTCCACCGGTTGGAACAACCTGGAACAACAGAGTCTTCCTGTCGTCCGAGACTGCTGCCGGAACGGCAGCAGTGACGTTGTCTAATCCAGCAAGTGCAGTAGCGATCTCTGACTGCAAAGACAGAATGTCTTCTTCGGCTACCGGGTCATTTAGTTCCAAAACAGTTGTGATCTGCCCGTTGAAGCCAGGACCAAAAGCTTCGCTAACTAAGGTGTATGACTTGTATGCGCTGGAATAAGTCGGTTCCGATCCTCCGTCAGGAAGACCAAGTCGCATATCCGATAGAGGAATAGCCATAAACCCAAGAACAGAAATAGTTGCTGCCAAGGCAAGCCACGGGTGTTTTGTTGCCCAAACTGGAGCCTTCGAAGTCTTGGTCGATGCAGCTTTCTTTCGCTTCGCAGCGGTTGAAATACTTGCTCGCTCCTTTTTGGTGAGAATACGATCGCCAATCAATGACAACGCAGCTGGGGTGACGGTAAGTGCAATTAGAACAGCAACAACAATGGCAATTGCACCCATCGATCCCATAAGGCCAACAAACCCAATTCCGGTTAAGTTCAAGGCAACGAGTGCGATGACAACGGTGACTCCAGCAAACAGCACTGCATTTCCGCTGGTGCCATTGGCAATTGCGATTGATTCGGTGAGCTTAGCGCCAGACTTTAATTGCCTGCGGTGACGATTCACAATAAATAGGCTGTAATCAATTCCTACTGCCAGACCCAGCATCACCCCCAAGACAGGAGTGGTCGAGGTCATTTCAATTTGCGAGGCTAGAGCCAGAGTAATAGTCGCGGAAATTCCAACTCCGACAATTGCAGAGAAGATCGGTAGCGAGACTCCGATAAAGGTTCCAAGCAAGACAAACAGCACAATTGCAGCGCTGATTAGTCCAACAACTTCACCAATACCCAAAATGTCACCAAAGGATTGAGTTAGCTCTTGGGAAAACTCGACTTCGATTCCATTAAGGTCGGCTTCTTTCAGATACTCAACAACTGATTCTCTGGTGCCCGCTTCTAGTTCGGTACCTCTTTTATCAAATCGGATGGTTGCCAATGCAACTGTTTCGTCTTTAGAAACTGTTGTGAAGTTGGCAGAAGCATCAATTAGATTCTGTGCCGACTCGAGCTCTTTCTTGCCTTCCTCTAGTTCTAGTTTTCCAGCAGCGACATCTTCTATAGCTGCCTGAAGTTCTAACTCACCTTGAGTGAGTGCCACATTTGAAGCATTTACAATTGCTTCCTGCCTGGCAAGTTCCGCTAGGCCGGCTTCAAGTTGAGCTTTGGTTCCAAGTAGTTGTGCGGTAGCAGGTGCGCCGGCATCGGTTAACTGCTTTATTCCTGCATTTACTAGCGCCAAGCTCGCGGTTAATTCTTCTCGGGTTTCTTGAATCTGAGTTAAGCCACCAGCTAGCTGTGTTTGTCCAGCTGCAATTTCTAGCTCACCAGCAGCAATGTCAAGTTCGGCCTGATCGATCTTCGCTTGTGCATCCAATAGTTGCTGCTTGCCTTCGGCAAGATCTGCAACAGCTTGATCTATTTCGAATTGAACTTCGAAAGGGTTAAAGGCTTCCGATATTCCAGGAAGGTTTTCTGCACCACTGAGTGCAGCAGTGATTGCATCTATGTCTGCTTGGTTGAATGTGCCACTGGGTTTATGGAAAACTACCTGCCCAGAGGCTCTTGACGCATCTGGAAAACTTTCTTGAAGCTCGTCCACTACCTGCTGAGAGGGAACACCGTCAATTGAGATACTCGTGGTTAGTTTTCCGCCCAACGAAAGCG
The DNA here is from genome assembly GCF_044239955.1 of Rhodoluna sp. GTDB lineage: Bacteria > Actinomycetota > Actinomycetes > Actinomycetales > Microbacteriaceae > Rhodoluna. The sequence goes on along the minus strand of NZ_JBIIAL010000002.1, from coordinate 100,741 downwards.
CAAGGCCGGCAGTGATACCAAGTATCACTATCCAAGAAGAGATCACAAGCCAAGCGCGGCGAGCAGAAATTAGTCCGAGCTTGTATAGCAATGTTGCCAAGTGAATTCCATTCTTAGAATGCCAACCCGAGGGCGTTGTTGATTCCCTTTTGGCCAAGCAGAAGATTTGTGTGCTTCTATGCTATTTGCTGGCTACATTCCAGGGGAAAGACAGCTCACATTCCCAGAACTTTCCAAGTTTTCAACGCAAAACGTTGCCTTTGAAGTGCTGTCCGAAGATAAAACAACCCCCGGCAGTTTCTACCGGGGGGTGTTTTGGATAATTTCTTAGAGCAGGTTTGGAATCTTCTGCTCGGCAGCCAAGTTTGCCCTTCTGAACACCAATGTCACCGCTGTTGAAATCAGAACGATGAATAGTGAGTACAGAGCGGGAACTAGCAATATCTGGTCCACTTCCGGTATGTCGATGTAAACAGCCACGATAACGGCAATTGCGAGGGGACCGTTCTGGATACCTGTTTCCAATGAGATGGTTCGAACGTTAGCTGGGTGCAGGCGAAGTGCTTTTGCAATCCAGAAGGCCACTGTTATTCCAACTAATCCAAGACCGATAGCAACAACGTATGTTGGCCATTCGGTCTCTAGAAGTAGCTGCCAGTTTCTTGGAACCCAGATAGCGATTAGGAATGGGATAAATAGCACTCCAAATAATCCACCAATTAGCTCCAACACTGATCCTGCGTTGGCGCTTAGGCGACGAACTAGCATTCCGAGGGCAACTGGAACAATCAGTCCACCGATTACGGTTGCGAGCTCGAGGGGCTCAATAGAAATCGAGTCGGGCAAGTTTAGGAAGTTTGCGTAGATAAACAGCATCAGTGGGGTCATGATGAACGCCCAAAGTGTCGAGTTGATAGTCATCATCACGCTCAGGGCCAAGTTTCCCTTTGAGAAATAGGTAAACAGATTGGATGTTGTTCCAGCTGGAACGGCACCCATAATCAAAGCACCAAGTGCGATGAAAGCGATGTTTTCACCCGTTGAGAACGGGAACAAGAAAACAACTATGAGCACGTACGCAGTAAAAGGCATAACCGCGAACTGAGTCACCCAACCAATAATCAATCCCCAGGGACGACGAAGTGTCAGACCGAAGTCCTTCGGGGTTAGACCTGCACCAAGACCAAACATGATGATGAGGATGAAGATCCTAAGCAGGGTCTGTTCGAACTCATTAACAACAGTTGCTTCATTGGCGACTTCTTCCGCCATCAAAATCATTGAGTTGAGCATCTTTATGCACCTTTCCCGGTTGTTGCCTTGGACTTATCGATTGCGCCAGATCTAAGTTCACGACGCAGGATCTTTCCGATTGGGCTCTTTGGAAGTTCGTCAACAAAGACAACCTTCTTTGGGGCTTTGTATGCGGATAGTGCTTTCTTGCAGTGAGCGATGATCTGTTCCTCGGTTGGTGCAGGTAGTCCTGCAACCACGTAAGCAACTACAGCTTCACCGGTCTTGTCATCTGGCATTCCGATGACACCAACTTCGTTAACACCTGGAACCGCAGCAATCTGCTCTTCAATCTCGTTTGGATAAACATTGAATCCGCTAACAATAATCATGTCTTTCTTGCGATCAACGATTGTGAAGTAACCGTCTTTGTCCATCGTTGCGATGTCTCCGGTATACAAGAAGCCCTTCTTCAAGGTGTTGTTAGTTTCAGCTTCCTTCTCCCAGTAACCGAGCATGATCTGTGGTCCCTTGGCAATTAGTTCGCCGGCTTCCCCAAGAGCAACTTCCTTTCCGTTTTCATCAACACAGAGAATTTCGGTGGATGGAACTGGAATACCGATTGTTCCATCCTTACCTTTTCCACCCAATGGGTTAAAAGTAAGTACCGGTGCTGACTCAGTCAAACCGTAACCTTCAACAATCGGTGTTCCGGTAACTTCACGCCACTTCTTGGAAACCGATTCGTGTAAAGCCATACCTCCAGCAGCCGAAGCGCGAAGCTGCTTCGGTGGGCTGTCCGTGAACCAGGTTTCATTCAACAGAGCATTAAATAAGGTGTTCACACCGGTTAGCCAGGTGACCTTGTAGTTTTCGAAAGCACGTCTTAGGTTGCTTGGTGGACGAGGTGATGGAACCAAAATGTTTCTTCCACCGATGTGGTAAAAACCAAGCAAATTAATTGTGAAAGCAAAGATGTGATACAGCGGCAAAGCTGTGATGACAACTTCTTTACCCGGACGCATAAATGATCCACACATTGTGATTAGCTGCAAGGTGTTTGTTACCAAGTTGCCGTGTGAGAGCATTGCGCCCTTTGAGACACCGGTTGTTCCACCGGTGTATTGCAAAGCTGCAATTGATTCAGCAGTAATACCCTTTAGGTAGCCTGCTGCAGCCGATGCGGTCTTCGCTGTCCGACCAGCAGCTAGAGCTGCCTGGAACTTGGTGTGTGGGACGGTGATCTTTGGAAGAGTTCTGCTCCAAACTTTCTGAACCAGTCGAATTACTCCGCCAACAATTGGTGGGAAGAATTCGGAAATCTTTACAGCAACTACTGTCTTGATCTTGGTCTTTGGGAGTACCTCAGGTAACCGGTCGGCAAACATGTCGATAACCACGAGCACCTCGGCGCCAGAGTCTGCAAACTGGTAAGACATCTCAGGTGCGGTGTATAGCGGGTTGGTGTTAACAAGAACCAAGCCTGCTTTCATAACTCCGAAGGCAACAATTGGGTATGCCAAACAGTTAGGCATCTGAACTGCAACTCTTGCTCCGGCCTTTAGTTTTAGGGTTTCTCTTAGGTAAGCGGCGAAGTCATCCGATAGGGAGTCGATCTTCTTATATGTGAGAGACCCGTTCATACCGTTTGGCATGACTTGTGTGAAAGCTATGGTCTTGGAGTATTGAATGCTGGCTTTTTTGACGAGTTCGGCCAAGTGAACAAAGGGAACCTTTGCAAGCTCCGCTGGAACGTCTTTTGGATAGTGCGCCAACCAGGGACTCTGGGTCATTTTCTACCTTCCGCGAGGGTTTGCCACCGCCGAAGATTCTCCGGCGCTGGAGTATTCATCTCATACTAGCCAATGGATCAAGTGCCTACATCCCGCTAATCTAAGGTCCAATAACATCAAAATTGAGGCTAATTGCCCTAAAAGCCCGCTAGCAAAGGACCCGGATCATGGCCAAGGCCACAACAGAGAAATTCAGCGCCGCTGAGCGTCAGGCAATGAAGGACAGAGCCCAAGAGCTCAAGAACAAGGCCAAGGGCCTAAAGGGCGAAGCCGAACTCATGGCCAAAGTCAAGGAAATGAACAAAGAAGATAAAGAGCTTGCATTGGCCATTCACAAGTTGATCACTTCTATTGCCCCTGAACTAGAGCCAAAGACTTGGTACGGAATGCCTGCTTACTACAAAAACGGCAAAGTACTGGTCTTCTTCCAAAACGCTGGCAAATGGAAATCTCGTTACTCAACTCTTGGATTTGATGAGTCTGCGAACTTAGATTCTGGTTCGATGTGGCCGACATCTTTTGCGCTAACGAAACTCACTCCTGCAAACAAAAAGGCGATTACCGACTTGGTTCTGAAAGCAATTCGTTAGAGGAAGATTTCAACTTCTACATGTTGACTGAAATATAGTCAGGCCTGGCGTGGTTTGACGTCGTGATGTCTCGTTATGCTTTTTTTCATGAGTGCATTGCTCCTGGATATAGGTGGAACTAAGTGCAGTATTGCCTCTGCTAGCAACCTGGAAAATGTATTTGAACTAGTAACCGCAGACTATAAAACGCCCGAGAATATCCTTGCCCGATTAGCAATAGAAGCTGCTGAATTGATGGCCCAAGACAAAGCCGTTGATCGAGTTGGAATTAGCTTCGGCGGGCCGTTTGATTTTGCTAACCAAAAAGTAAAAAGGTCAGTCCATGTTTCAGGTTGGGAAGAATTTGATTTTTCTGATTGGTCAATGCGTGTGCTCGGGCTACCTGCAGTTGCAGACAACGATGCAAATGTTGGAGCCCTCGGAGAGTTTGTTTCCAGAGGTTCCAAGAACACAGACTTTGCTTACGTAACTATTTCCACTGGAATTGGTGCTGGGCTAATTGTTGCCGGCGAAATCTTCCGCGGGCACGGAGAACTTGCGGGTGAACTGGGTCACATCGTGATTGATCCATCCGGCCCTGAAGACGAATCGGGTAATCACGGAACTCTCGAGAGATTCTGCAGTGGTTACTGGCTCAGGAAAGACTATGGAAAGTCCGCGGAGGAGCTTCTTGCAGACGATGCCTTCTTATTGCAGTACAGCACTCGACTAGCAGCGGGGTTATCAACTCTTGTGAGGCTTATCAACCCCGAGCTTTTGGTTTTGGGTGGCGGGATAGCTAAGGCTGGTCCTAGGTTAGAGTCTGCTTTATTGAATCAGCTTCAGATACTTCTGGATCAGACGCAAACCAAACTGGAACTTTCAACCCTGGGCAATACAAATGTGTTAATTGGAGCAAGAGAGCTGGCAAAAAATGAATTACGTGGCTGATTACCTGTCAAAAGTGAAAGAAGCTATCGACCTAGTCGATGCTTCCAAAATAGACACACTTATCTCCTGGCTTTCTGAAACACGTGCTGCCAATCAAACAATTTTCACCATGGGCAATGGTGGCAGCTCTTCCACTGCTTCACACTGGGTCAACGATTTAGTCAAAGGGGCTTCCTATGAAAAGAGTGCGCGATTTAAGGTGATGTGTCTGAACGACTCGGTAGCCACTCTCACCGCGTACAGCAACGACGTTGCCTACGACCAAGCGCTAGTTGAGCCACTAAAGAACTTCCTAGAACCAAAAGATCTCGTAATTGCCATTTCTGGCTCTGGAAACTCAAACAATGTCATTCAGGCAACTGAATATGCAAAATCAATTGGCGCTCGGACCGTCGGACTGACTGGAAGAGATGGCGGGAAGCTAGGATCGTTGGTCGATCTTGAAATCAGGGTTCCAGAACCAAACATGGGTCGAATTGAAGATGTTCACATGATGATCACTCACGCGGTCTCATGGAGCTTTATTGAAAACGAAGGAAAATAGGTCTCGATTGTCAAAGCCATCCATAGCTGTCTGGTCCACAGCCTCCGCCACATTATTTTTTGCAAGAGCATTCCTGTTCTCAACCTGGGTGAGCCGTGGTCCCGAAGTTCAAGAACTCTTAGGTTTCAATGAACTTGAGTTTGGAATCTTCACAATGTTGTATGCGGTGGGTGGACTACTTGGAATTTTCTTCGCTAGTTTCCTAGTGAAAAGATTCGGCTCTCGCATGATTGCCGCTCTGGGGTTCTCTATCGGGGCAGCATCTTTGATGGGTATTGGGCTATCGGTAGAACTCGGAATGATTTTGGTTTCAAGCCTGCTGTTGGTAGCAATTGGTACCCCAATGGCTATCGAGGACTTCGTTGGAAACTACGAAGGTAACGCCGCAGACAGAAAATCGAAGCGTTCAATTTTCCCTGCAATCCACGGTGCATATGGTGTTGGAATGCTGGGCGGTGCTGCAGTATCTAGTTGGGCTATCGATCAAGGAATTGGATTGGCTGGTCACTACTTTGTTACCGGTTTATTTGTTGCCGCAATCTCAGTTGCCGCGGGTATTTTGCTGCCTTCTCGTCCATCAACTAGCGAGACCTCAGCAAAGTCGACAACCAAAGGTCAGACCAGAAAAGTTTGGAGCGAAAAACGTAGCTTGCTGATTGCGGTAGTTGGATTCTCATTCATCATGGCCGAGATGTCCGCTGGAACTTGGGTGCCAATTGCACTGACCGGTTCTGGTTATTCAGGGTCGGACGCTGCAATCATGTTCGGTATCTTCTGGATAGCAATTACTGCCGGAAGGCTTGTTGGTGGTTTCATAGTTGACGCCGTTGGCAGATCACGCACCATCTTGTTCTCTGCTTTGTTGGCAGCAAGCGGTATAGCTGTGTTTATCGCCCAGGACCTGATCAACTTGCCACTACTGGGCCTGATTCTTTGGGGTCTTGGTATTGCTATGGGATTCCCGATGTCAGTTGCATCGATGGGAGATCAGGAATCTATGGCGCCAGCTCGAATCAACATGATAATCACCGTGGTGTACATTTCCTCTATTACCGTGGGTCCTGCTCTTGGAACCCTTGGTGAGTTTGCTGGTTTGTATGTGGCATTTGGAATTCCGCTGGTGTTTATGTTGATCGCGGCTATCTTGAGCCCAATCACCAAGCCCATAGATAACGAAGGTAAGCGCATCTAGCTTCAAGAGTTCATCTGGTCGAAACACTTTGTTGGGTTGTAACTTCCTGGAATGAAGTATTGTCATAACATACTTTGATTTAGGAGAGTAAGCGGATGCGCAAGACCGAAGTAATTCTCCCGCTTTCGATTTTTTCCAAGCTAGATCGAAAATCTTCTGTTCCTCTTTATTTCCAGCTCTCCGAGCTTCTGGAAAAATCTATTCTTTCTGGACAGTTAGCTGCCGGTGACAGGCTAGAAAATGAAATTTCATTTTGCGAGCGCCTTGGACTATCTAGACCAACAATTCGAAGAGCCATCGAAGAACTTGTTGACAAAGGACTGCTCGTTCGAAGACGTGGCTTAGGAACACAAGTTGTCCATGGGCAAGTTACTCGCGGTGTTGAACTCACATCTTTATTTGACGATCTTGAAAGAGCCGGAAGAAAACCCTCAACCAAAGTTGTTGAATTCAAACTTGTGCCCGCAGATGCAATTGTTGCGCAGCAGCTTGGAGTACCAGTTGGGAAAAAAGTAGTTTTTCTTCACAGAGTCAGAAGCGCGGGTAAAACGCCAGTTGCTGTGATGCAGAACTGGATTCACCCTCGCTTTGAACACTTGACCGAAAAAGATGTTTCTAAATCCGGTCTCTATGAGTGGCTTAGAGGACAGGGAGCATCAATTCAAGTTGCCAAGCAAAAAATTGGTGCCCGTCGAGCGAGCGTCAAAGAATCTAACTTTTTGGAGATTGAAAAGAATTCACCGGTTCTAACAATGGATCGAACGGCATTCGATAACTCAGGTGTCGCTTTGGAGTATGGCCACCACTGCTATCGAACAGATTTGTATTCTTTTGAGTTCACTATCGTTGAGCGCTAGTGAACTAACATAAGGCTCACTTTGTAACAAATTGAGCCCTGGCTTGGGTTTGCGGCTTAGCAGAAAACCACTGGCCTTCGAGGGCTTAGGTATCTTTTTCATAACGGGAGATGGAATCGAGCTTAATTGTCCTTACAAACCGCAATAATTATCTGCAGTCGGGTCTTTCCGACCATTTAAATGAAAACGAGAGGTTATCTCAATGAACATCAAGAAGCTAGCTGCTCTTGTTGCCGTTTCCGCGTTAGTACTAACCGGATGTGCAACAACCGCAGCAGAAGAAGAAACAGCAGCACCAGCAGGCGACTTCAAGATCTGTGTTTACACACACGGTGACGGTGGCGGATTCTGGTCTGTAGCACAAGCCGGTGCAGAGAAGGCTGGAGCAGACCTAGGTGTCACAGTTGACTACCAGGGCTCAACCAACGATTCTGCAAAGCAGGCTCAGACAATTGAAGCTGGTATCGCAGGTGGCTGTGACGCTATCGCTGCATCAGCTCCAGACCCAGGTGCTATTGAAGACGCAATGTTGGCAGTAGCAGCCGCAGGTATCCCAACAGTGACCATGAACTCAGGATCCTCTGTATTCAAGTCCCTTGGAGCAATCACCCACGTTGGTCAGGATGAATTCATCGCTGGTCAAGAGGCTGGTCTTCGCTTCAACGAGGCTGGACTAACAAAGATCCTTTGCCCACTTCAGGAAGCTGCAAACGTTGGTCTTGAACAGCGCTGTGCAGGAGCAGCAGACACATTCGATGGTGAAGTTGTGAACTTCAACCTAGATGGCGGTCTTGCTGACCTTACAGCTGCATCTGCAAAGATCAAGGCTGAATTGGAAGCTAACCCAGACTACGATGGCGTGTTCGCATTGAACGCTGACATCGCAGCGAAGGCAGTTCTTCCAGCAGTTACTGACCTAGGCCTAGACATGTACATCGGAACTGTTGACATGTCAGCTGAAGCTCTAGATGCGATTGAGGCAGGAACAATTGCCTTCGCAATCGACCAGCAGCAGTACGCACAGGGTTACCTATCGGTTGCCTTGCTATACCTAAACCTAACCAACGGTCACACCCTTGGTGGAGGTCTACCTATGTACACCGGTCCTGGCTTTGTTGACTCAACAAACGTCGCGACTGTTAAGGCACTGGTAGCAGCAGGTACTCGCTAGTCGTATCATAGAAACACAAGGCAGGTGGGCTAGAAATTTTTTCTAGCCCACCTGTTTTCTAAGAGAAACAAACAGGAAACCGAGGATTCATTCATGTCAAACGCAGTCAAAGACGAACGCGTTCAAAAAACTTCTTTCATTACAAATCTCCTGAGACGGCCAGAATTTGGTGCCCTTATGGGTGCACTGGCAATTTTCGTCTTGTTCTCATCGGTAGACACAACCGGAAACTTTGGTCAGCCAGGTGGTATTGCTGGCTGGACCGACATCGCAGCACCGATTGGAATTGTTGCGGTATTCGTTGCACTCCTAATGATTGGTGGAGAGTTTGACCTTTCTACCGGGATTATGGTTGGCTCATCCGGTCTTTTGGCGGGACTGATAGTCACAGAACTAGGACTGGATATCTGGACCACGATCGCACTCGTTCTGATTTTCGCGGCTGCTATTGGGCTGCTAAATGGTTGGTTGGTAGTTGCAACCGGATTACCTTCGTTTATTGTCACGCTAGCTACGTTCTTCGTGCTTCGTGGCTTAAACCTCGCGGTAACAAAAGGCTTCACTGGAACAGTTCGGGTAAGCGAAACAGACCAGGCTGTCAACTACGAACAGGCTGCTGCTTTACTTTCTAGCAAGATAGAAATTTTCGGAGCTAGCTTTCAGATTTCGATTCTTTGGTGGATATTCTTTACACTGCTGGCTACCTGGATTTTGAATAGAACCAAATTTGGTAACTGGATTTTTGCTGCTGGAGGTGACCCAAACGCAGCTCGTAACGCTGGGGTTCCTGTCATTAGAACAAAGATCATTCTTTTTGTTATGGCTTCCCTCGCGGCAGGATTCGTGGGAATCATGGTAGTTCTGCGCCTAAAGGGCATGCAAGCTGGTCAGGGTGTTGGAATTGAATTCTTCTACATCATCGCCGCCGCCGTTGGTGGAACACTCCTAACCGGTGGTAAGGGATCCGCTATTGGCGCGGCTCTTGGAGCAACAATCATGGGCATGGCTTACATCGGTATCCCTTACGCACTCTGGGATTCGGATCTAACTTTCACATTCCTTGGATTGATATTATTTGCCGCAGTACTGATCAACAGCTTTGTTGGAAAAAGAGGCATGAAGGGAAAGAAGAAATGACCGCTGCCCTAGAGCTAAAAAACGTCACTAAGCAGTTCGGTAACGTTATTGCAATGACCGATGTATCCATGGAGGTCACTGCCGGAACTGTTACCTGTGTGCTGGGTGACAATGGAGCTGGTAAGTCCACCCTGATCAAGACCCTATCCGGTGTTCACAAAGCAACATCGGGTGAGTTCTTGATGGATGGTCAGCCTGTTGAGTTTGGCTCCCCACGCGATGCAATTGCCAAGGGAATTGCAACTGTGTACCAGGATCTAGCAACTATTCCGATGATGTCGGTCTGGCGAAACTTCTTCCTTGGTAACGAGATGACTGTGGGTTGGGGTCCTTTCCGGATGCTTGACATCAAGAAGATGAAAGCTATTTCAAAGCAGCAGCTTCTTGAGATGGGTATCGACCTTCGAGACACCGATCAGCCAATTGGAACCCTCTCCGGTGGAGAGCGTCAGGCAGTAGCTATTGCCCGCGCTGTTTACTTCGGAGCAAAGGTATTGATTCTTGATGAGCCAACCTCCGCACTTGGAGTTCGTCAGTCAGGAATCGTTTTGAAGTATGTTCTTTCAGCCAAGGAAAGAGGTGTTGCGGTTGTATTCATCACTCACAACCCACACCACGCATTCTTAGTCGGAGACCGCTTCTACCTTCTAAACCGAGGAAAGATGATCAACGAATTCCAGCGCAAGAACGTCAAGCTGGACGAGTTGACAATGGCTATGGCTGGTGGAGCAGAGCTGGAAGCTCTAACTCACGAGATTTCCCAAGTAAAGGGCGAGTAACTCTAAAAAACCGAACGGCCGCCAACAATTAGTTGGTGGCCGTTGGCTATTTTTATGACTTAATCTCTAAGGCCTATTTTCGGGCTTGGTAATCGCAATTAGTGTTCCCGTCTCCAGCTCCAAACGCAGGGCCTTGAGTAGGTCCTTGAGACCCGTGGGTCCTAACCCAAGGACTTCTTTGGAAGCCTTGTTAGACAAAGAAGTATCGATAGGGACTGCCGCTGGAAACAGCTCAGACACTGGTGGATCAGAACATAAAAGCAGATTGGTATCTAACTCAAATACCTCACAAACCAACTTGGCTAGCTCGAATCGTTCGATTGCGTCGTCGCCAACCAGGTGAAAAGTTCCAGTCGCATTTCGGGTAGCAACTCGTTCTATTTGCGCACCAATTTCAGCAGCAAGTGAAGGGGTTGCAACTTTGTTGACTCGATCTCCGCCCCAAACCGTAAAGGTCTCGCCCCTGCTCACAGTAGTCACAAGTGAAGTTACGAAGTAACCAAAACCAACGTCTTGGCTTCTTGGACCATCAGTTTTAGTTTGGTGAAAGCCCATAACTCCCCCGACGCGACAGACTGCACCGTTTTCTGGAGCTAGGTCTCTAACTACTTGCTCACCCATGGCCTTAAGGAAACCATAAAAATTCACTGGGTTACCCCGGTTGGATTCCAGCGAAAGATGTGTGGTGCCATCCATAACCCAGTCGGTTGAGATGTAAATAGGTTTCGATCCGGCCTTGTTGGAAGCTTTGACAACCCTTGAGGTCAACCCAACAAAACTGTCGTAAGCGAAGTCTCGATCTTCAAGCAGTCTGTTGAAATCGTTCGCAATTGCGCAGTGCACGACGGCGTGTGTGCCCACTAGGGCAGCGCTAATTGAGTCTTCGCTGGTGAAATCCACCAGCTTGGTTTCCCAGGGTAGTTTGCTTTCGGATCTAACTAAGCCAATTACTTCGTGACCATAGCTTTGCAAAACTGAAGCGATGTTGCTGCCAACGAAACCAGTGGAACCGGTGATGGCAATCTTCATTAGTTTTGTGGGAAGCCCAGGTTTAGTCCACCGTGGCTTGGGTCAAGCCATCTGGAAGTAATGACCTTGGTCTGGGTAAAGAAGCGGAAGCCTTCTTCTCCGTGAGCTCGGCTGTCACCGAACAAGGAGTGCTTCCAACCACCGAAGCTAAAGTACGCTACCGGAACTGGAATTGGTACGTTGATTCCAATCATTCCCACCTGAACCTGGTTCTGGAACTTACGAGCCGCTCCACCATCGTTAGTGAAAATTGCAGTTCCATTTCCAAACTGTCCGGAGTTGATTAGGTTTAGTCCCTCTTCATAGGTCTTGACTCGAACTACCGATAGCACCGGACCAAATATCTCTTCGGTGTATACCTTGGATCCGGTAGGGACGTTATCGATCAAAGTTGGGCCAAGCCAGAATCCGCCTGGTGCACCATCTGGAACAACACCGCGGCCATCGACGACAACTTTGGCGCCGTCCTGTTCTGCGATTTCAATATATGAAGCAACCTTGTCTCGGTGAACCTTGGTGACAAGTGGTCCCATGTCGCAGCTTCGTCTTCCGTCTCCAACTTTGATCTGCGACATGCGCTCGGTGATCTTGGTGATTAATTCATCGGCAACTGGCTCAACTGCAACCACGACCGAGATCGCCATGCAACGCTCTCCGGCAGAACCGAAGCCTGCGTTCACCGCAGAGTCAGCAACTAGGTCTAGATCGGCGTCAGGAAGCACCAGCATGTGGTTCTTAGCTCCACCAAGAGCCTGAACTCTCTTTCCGTTTTGGGCAGAGGTTTCGTAGATGTATCTAGCGATTGGAGTTGATCCAACAAAGGAGATTGCCGCAACATCTGGGCTGTTTAGTAGGCCATCTACAGCTTCCTTGTCGCCGTGTAAGACGTTGAAAACTCCATCTGGCAAGCCAGCTTCTTTCCATAGCTCAGCCATCCAGTTGGTAGCCGATGGGTCCTTTTCGCTTGGCTTGATAACAACCGTGTTTCCGGCCGCAATAGCTACTGGGAAGAACCACATTGGAACCATGGCCGGGAAGTTAAACGGGCTAATAATTCCAACCACACCCAAAGGCTGCTTAATCGAATAGACATCCACGTTGGTTGATGCATTCTCCGAGTATTCGCCCTTCAATAGGTGCGGCAGGCCACACGCAAACTCAACTACTTCTTGGCCGCGAGTGATCTCTCCCAAAGCGTCCGAAAGCACCTTTCCGTGCTCGGAAGTGATGATCTCTGCTAGCTCGCCCTTCTTAGCCTCTAGCAGCTCACGGAAGCGGAACATGATCTGCTGGCGTCTGGCAAGCGATAGGTCACGCCAGGCTGGAAATGCCTCCTTGGCGGCACTGATGGTAGCTGCAATCTCAGCGCCGTTGGCAAAGCCAACGCGCTTGGTAGCCTCACCGAGCGCTGGATCAAAAACGTCTCCAAATCTTCCAGATTGACTCTGAACACTCTTACCGTTGATCCATAGTGGCACTGTCTGCATTTTCGCTACCTCATCCTTATTTGTTGAAATCTTACTTGTGAACCAAATTGGCCGCTTGGGCCACAGCTTTAGAAACATCGTTGTCGTGTGGGTATAAAAGAGTCCTACCGACTACGAGACCTTTTACCCCAGGAAGCGCTAGGGCGTTTGACCACGAACTAAAGGTTGCCTCTTGGTCCGAGCTTCCCTCTCCGCCAAGAAGCAGCGTTGGAAGAGTGGTCGCATCCATAACTCTTTCCATGTTTTCAACTACAGGTAGCTTGAGCCATGACCAGGCGCTTGTTGAACCAAGGCCAGAAGAGATGGCAACCGAGAGCTCTACGGCTTCGGCTGTGAGCCGGTTTACCGCTTTGCCATCCACCCAGTCACTCATGAATGGCTCTAGCAGCATCGGCACTTCGTGCTTCGAACACTCGTCAATAACTTTGGCTGTGTGCTCTAAAGTTCTGACCGTGCCTGGATCTTGCAAGTTAATTCTTAGGAGGTTCTTACCCATGTCTATACCCTGCTGCTTCAATGAAGCTGCTGTGTAAGCGGTGTAGCGATCATCAAACTCGAAACTGGAGCCTTTCAAACCACCACGGTTCATCGAACCAACTGCAATCTTGCCCTCAAGAAGACCCATCAGCGTGAGCTCTTCAATTACATCCGGCGTTCCTAGAACACCATCAACTCTTGGGTTCTCTAAAGCGGTAGCAAATCTTTCAAGCAATTCTTTTCTTGAACCCATGGCAGAAGTATTGCCGTTTACCGCTAAAGCTCCTCTGGCTGGATGATCGGCCGCTAGCAAGAATAGATTGCCATCACCTTGAATAAGAGGCCTGCGTTTTCTGTTCTTGAGCGCTTTAGCAATAGCTCCTGGATCAGAAGCTCTTAGCTCCTTGATCTGCTCAAAACTTAGTCCCATTTTTGGGCCTCCATGATCTTGCTGACTTCATCATAGGTTGGCATAGCCGTTGAACATTCAAGTCTGGAAGCCACGATGGCTCCTGCAATGTTGGCAAAGCGCAGTATTCGTTGTAGGTCCCAGCCTTGAATCAAACCATAACAAAGCGCTCCACCGAAAGAGTCCCCAGCCCCTAGACCGTTGACTACCTCCACCGCGTATGGTGGAACCTCAACGGACTCGTTTTTGGTCTTTGCAAGAACTCCCTTGGGGCCTTGCTTCACGATCGCAATTTCAACACCGCGCTCCAATAGAGCATCAGCTGCACGCTCGGGCTCAGTTTCACCAACCGCAACTTCACACTCTTCTTTATTCCCGACGGCAATTGTCACAAAAGGCAAAGCCTTTGCAATCTGCTTGGTAGCATCAGCAGGGTTTGTCCAAAAAGCCGAGCGGTAATCCAAATCCAGGATGGTGTGCGTGGCTTTGGCTCTGGCCTTGAGCGCAGCTAGGTTAGCTGTTCTGGAGGGTTCTTGGCTAAGGCCGGTCACGGTGGACCAAAAGATCTTCGCCGATTTGATGGCATCTAGATCTAGTTCCGATTCGGAAATTTCTAGGTCGGGGGCCTTGGGTTCGCGATAGAAATATATTGGGAAATCATCCGGTGGAAAGATTTCGCAGAAAACAACCGGCGTTTTGAGGTGTTCTGTTCGACCAACGTATCGGCTATCAACTTTTAGGCGCTCGAGTTCTTGAATCAAATAGTTTCCGAAGGGGTCATTTCCCACCTTTGTAATCACTGCAGAGTTGAGTCCGTACCTAGCTCCAGAGACAGCAACATTGGTTGCAGAGCCGCCAAGAAATTTTCCAAAAGAGGTAACTTCTTCAAGTCCGACTCCGGTTTGAAAGGGGTAGATGTCCACGCCAATTCGACCCGTGGTTATTAGATCGAAAACCATTGACTACCTCCGGTTACAAGTCTGCCACAACTTCAAGAATTTGTCATAACAAACTTTTAGAGCGAAACTGGGACAGTTTTGCCTGTCTGTGAAGACTCCAAGGCAGCGTTAGCCAGAACCAGTGCAGCTCGGCCATCTTCAAACTCAGGACTGTTGGAGGCCTCGCCACGCACCTTCTTCATGAATTCTGCTAGCTCCAGTAGGTAAGAGTCCATGTAGCGCTCAAGGAAGAAGTTCTGATACGGCTCTTTAACTTCAGCGCTTGACTCGTTATAGAGCCTCACGTTGGTGTTTGTAAGGTTTTCTACCCTCAGCATTCCCTTGTCGCCAAAGGCTTCCATTCTCTGGTCGAACCCATAGATGGCATGGCGGGAGTTGGTAATTAGCACCAATTCATCGTTGGCACCGCGCAAAGTAACGCTGGTGGCGTCATAATCGCCCAGTTCCTTGATTTCACTTGAGAACTGGTTGAAACCATTGGCTGTTACCGAAACGATGTTTGGTACAAAGAATCTACCCATGTCAAAATCGTGGATTGTCATGTCCCGGTAGATACCTCCAGAAACCGCCAAGTACTCCTTTGAGGCTGGGGCAGGGTCTCTAGAGATCAAAACCAGCTGTTCTAGCTTTCCAATTTCACCCGCTTGGACTCTCTGGTGAACCGAGTTGAAATGTGGATCGAAACGGCGGTTGAAGCCAAGCACGATTGGAATAGTTGCCTTGGCTGCCTTATCGCGCATGGCGTCAACTCTTTTGATGTCTAGATCAATTGGCTTCTCACACAGAATGGGGATGTTGGCATCGATTGCCGCGCTGATTAGATCCAAATGGGTTGGGGTTGGGGATGCAACGATTATGGCATCTACCTTGGATGAATCGAAGCAGTCCATCGCTTCAGCGGTTGCAACACCGCCGTATTGCTCGGCTGTTTTCTTGGCCCCTTCAACGAAAACATCAGCCACCATGGTCAACTCTGCACCCTCAGTTCTGGCAACACTGCTGGCGTGGACCTGACCTATTCGACCGGTACCAATCAAACCAAATCTCATTGGTGCATTCACTTGGGGCTCCTCATTTGTTGGTGTGAAACAGCTATGTAATAACAAATCATAGATGCTAAAGAAGGCCTAAAAGTAAAAACCCATGAGGACCAGTGACTGGTCCACATGGGTTCAAACCTAGTTTTGCTAGCCCCTGATTGCTTTGGCAAACTCTCTAAACGAACGAACTAGCTTGTTCATGTCGTTTTGGGTATGTGCAAAAGAAACCAGCCACTGCTCATCAAGACCCGGAGGGGTAATGATGCCGCGGTTTAGGCCCCATAGCCAGCTCAGCTCCGCAACCTCAAAGTCAGTTGCTTTGAAATCGCGGTAGTTGCGAACTGGGGTTGGTGACCAAATAACGGCACCTTTCACTCCGAATCCAACTGTGTGAGCTGGAAGAGCATACTCGTCGATTATTTTGTCAATTGCATCAAGGGTTGCGTTGTTGATTGACTCTGCTTTGTCTAGAGCTTCTAGAGTTGCAATGTTGTCAACTGCAATTGCTGCGGCAACAACAAGTGGGTTTCCGTTGTAGGTACCAAAGTGAGCCATGCGACCGTCAACGACTGTCTGCATGAATTCTTTCCTACCTCCAAAAGCAGCAAGTGGTAATCCACCACCAATGCTCTTGGCAAGAGTAATTAGATCTGGCTTCACTCCAACTCTGATTGCAGCTCCAGCAACACCTGCGGTTAGACCGGTCTTAACCTCGTCAAAGATAAGTGCGATTTTGTGTTTGTCACACAATTCTCTAACTGCTTTTAGATAACCCTCATCAGGCAAAATAATCGAAAGGTTTTCGATAATGGGTTCCATCATCAGAGCGGCAATTTCCTTGCCGTGTTTTTTCATGATGGCTTCTAGTCGAACGGTGTCGTTGTATGAAACAACATAGACCTCGCCACCTTCAATTTCTGATGGGTAATAAGGTTTTGGTGCGGTTATGGAACCAAGTTTCTCAACTGGTGCCTTCACCGATACCAGAAGTGGATCGTATCCACCGTGGTATCCACCTTCAATTTTGATGATTGCCCTTTTACCGGTTGCTGCTCTGGCAGCACGAATCGCATACATTGTCGATTCGGTACCTGAGTTGGTAAAGCGCAACATGTCTATGTCGAACCGCTTCTGGAACCTTTCAGCTGCCTCTGTTGCCAGAGGTCCAGGGGTAACAAATAGCGTTCCAACAGAGCGCATTGCTTTCTTAACTGCCTTCACAACGTCTTTGTTGAGGTGGCCAACCAACATCGCTCCAAAGCCCATAGATAGGTCAAGTAGCTTCCGACCGTCTACGTCTTTGAAGTAAGCGCCCTTGGCGGACACTATTGATATTGGGTGTGGATCCCAGTGCTGGAAACTCGAGGTTACGCCTAGCGGCAGAACCTTGCTCGCACGTTTGTTGTGTGTGCCTGAGTTTGTAGTTAGGGAACGAAATGTAGCCCACTCTTGGGCTAGTAACTTCTTCACCCTCGTCTTGCTAATCGGGGTGTATTTCTCTGGTACTCGGCGCCTTCCGGCAGGATCGTGTTTTAGGTTTAGAACTTTGGACACGTTCTATCACTCCTTCGTGTCCTTCCATTCTCTCCTAGGAATGAAATAAACACCAATCCTTGAAGACACTGGTGAGTAAGGGGTGTTTTTTGAAAAAACTTTTTGTTTTTGGACTTTCTTGTTTTTATTCCCCCTGTACTTTTGTCCCATAAACTTTAGGGATGAAAGCGGACCTTTTTACCCTTGGCGCAATTTTTTTATGGGCTTCATTAGCTTCTCTTGTGACTTTACTTTCTAACGTTCCGCCTTTTTTGTTAACCGGAATTGGTTTAATCATTGGCGCACTGGTTTCTTTACCCGCGCTTAGATCTGGATTAACCCCCTGGAAGATTCCAATCAAAACTTTGCTAATTGGTGTTTACGGATTATTTGGCTATCACTTTATGCTTTTTCTCGCACTCCAAACAGCTCCTGCGGTTGAAGCAAATCTTGTGAACTACCTTTGGCCGCTAATGATTGTCCTGCTAAGCCCGATATTTACTAAATCACTTTCTTTGAACTTCAGATATGTTCTTGCTGCTGTCTCCGGATTCGCGGGTGCAGTGATCGCTATAACTTACAACGGTTCAGGCTTGAGCTCTCTTTCAATTGAGGTCGGTTACCTCTTCGCTCTCGCGGCAGCAGTGATCTGGGCAACTTACTCTTTGGCTACCACCAAGGTTCCGCGATTTCCTACCGCAGCAATTGGGCTCTTCGCTCTGGTCTCGGGGGTTCTAGCAATCGGAGCCCACTTCCTCTTCGAGCCAGCTGCTTCGATAAGCCCAGCTGATTGGTTACTTCTTCTGGTTCTTGGAGTTGGCCCACTGGGAGGAGCTTTCTACCTCTGGGATGCAGCTCTCAAGTTAGGCGATCCGAGAAGAATTGGTTTGCTGGCATTTTTGACTCCGCTACTTTCAACCGCTCTGCTGGTGGTGGTGAGTGGAAACTCACTTAGCTGGCAATTGCTACTAGCAACTGGGTTGATTGTTGGCGGAGCACTGCTTGGACCGCGCTCACCTAGTGGGTCGAAGAACAAATAGGCCCTTATCTGGGAAACTATACGAGTGAGTAATCTTCCTGGAAATACTAAAAAACCAATCAGCATCTTAGAAACCCTCTTGAATTTCGTTCGCGGATCACTAATTGGAATCGCGGAGTTGATTCCTGGTATTTCTGGTGGAACCATTGCCTTGATTACCGGTGTTTACAAGCGCGTGATTGATTCTGCGGCTGAAGCAGTGCGCGGCATAGTTTTGCTCTTCGGATTCTCCAAAGCCAACTTTGCAAAATCTAGCACCCACTTCAAAGCCATTTCTTGGTCTCTACTGATTCCAATGCTTATTGGAATGGTGACCGCAATCTTTGTTGGGGCGGGAATTGTTGAGCCGCTTTTGGAGCAGTATCCAACAGTAACCAAGGCTGTATTTGCAGGACTGATTGCAGCATCGCTTTTTGTTCCAATAACGCTTTCCGGTATGGGTTGGAAGCTCAGTCATTATTTAGTGTTGGTGCTATCGGCATCGGCAGCATTCGCCTTTACTTCTATACCTAGGGCTGCGGATGCTGATCCAAGTTTCATTGTGATTGTGGTTTCTGCAGCGTTTGCAGTGTGCGCATTGGTACTGCCGGGCATTTCCGGATCTTATTTATTGCTTGCACTAGGCATGTATGCGCCAACTTTGGCGGCTGTGAATGATCGTGACTTTGGCTACCTTGGAACTTTTGTTTTAGGAGCAATTCTTGGGTTAGCTTCTTTTGTGTCTTTGCTGCAGTGGCTACTTGCCAACAAAATAAAGATGACGATGGTTGTTATGACCGGGTTGATGATCGGATCACTCAGGGCTCTCTGGCCTTGGCAAAGCGAAACTGGAGCGGTGTTGATGCCGGAGGCTAGCTTCGGGCTAGAGCTACTGATGTTCGGTGTTGGCTCGGCAATTGTCTTTGGTTTGGTAATTCTCGAGCGTCGAATGGGTCACAAATAGTTTGACGAATTTAGGTTCCAGCACAAAAAAGCCTTGGGTTGCGATGTATGCAATTGCTGGGTTGATCTGGGGCGCTTCCTTCTTGTTTATTGAACTAGCGCTCACCTTTTTAACTCCTATTGGGGTCGCTTTTGCCAGAACTTTCTTTGGTGCCCTTGCCATGCTGATTGCCATGTTTATCTTCAAATCCAAGCTGCCGACAAGCTTCGAGGCTTGGAAGCGTTTAACTATTGCCGGCATCTTGATGAGCTCAGTTCCGTTTGTGCTGTTTGCCTATGCTCAGACCCAGGTCACCAGTGCTTTAGCGGCAATCATCAATGCCGTGACGCCTATTACTACCGTGATTGTGATCTTAATTGCCTTTAGAACCGAGAAGCTAAAACCCCATGTAATAACTGGCATTGTCATTGGTTTACTGGGAGTGCTGGTTGTTTTGGGCGCTTGGCAAGGATTTGGCGAGAATAATCCGCTAGCTATTCTTGCGATGCTGGTTGCGGTCATTCTCTATGGAATCGGAACCCCGTATGTTCGAAAGTACGTGGCGCCCCTGAATCTAGCCACTGAAGTTTCGGTTTTCGGGCAGATTGGAACGGCTTCCCTGACTTTGCTGCCTCTTTATCTACTGTCCGGCCCTCTGATCACCGCTACACCAGACATGCAATCGGTATTCGCAATTGTGACGCTGGGGGCTCTTGGTAGCGGTGTTGCCTACCTTCTTTATTACAAGATTCTGGACGTGGTGGGAAGTGCTATCGCTTCGTCCGTTACATACATAACACCGGTTATTGCGGTAATTCTTGGAGTAATACTCTTAGGTGAAAAGCTGCACTGGTACGAACCCGTTGGTGGAGTGATCGTAATCTTAGGAGCTGCCATCTCTCAAGGAAGTGTGCTGACTCTGTTTAGGAAAAAGACAATTGCTTAGCGCAATCAGAGCTTCCAAGGTTGACCTTGTTCTCCTAGCTGTTGCGATCGTCTGGGGAGCAAGCTATCTATCTGCAAAAGCCATAACTCCATTTGCGACAGTTCCTGCGATGCTTTCGGTTCGCTTTGGAATAGCTACCCTCGCCATGATTGCGATCTGGCTAATCAGGCGCAATAAGTTTTCGAAAACAGACCTGATGCTTGGAACCCTATTTGGACTTACCCAGTCGGCGATTATGACTGTTGAAACCTATGGCCTGAAGATAACTTCAGCAACCAACGCTGGGCTCTTGATCAGCTTGACCATTATTTTTACCCCAATCATGGAGTCCGCTTGGAAAAAGCGTTGGCTACCAAGATCGTTCTTTTTGGCGGCTGTTGGAGCCATTGTTGGCGTGGGGCTACTGGTAACAGGCAATGGAATCCAAGAGCCAAACTGGGGTGACTTTTTGTTGTTTATCGCGGCAATAGTGCGCGCGATACACGTAACTGCCCAAGGGGTACTTACCAAAAACCGTGAGGCTAGTAGCTTCAACATGATTTTGATGCAGTGCCTAACGGCAACGGTTGTTTTCTTTGTGTTGGATATTCCAGGTGCCTTTGACGCTATTGCAACCTTTGGTCCTGCCCAGTGGGCAGGGACATTGTTTCTAGCCCTTTTCTGTTCTGTGTTTGCTTTCGTAGCTCAGCTCTGGGCAATTAGAAGAACTTCGGCCTCAAGATCTAGCTTGCTGCTAGCAACCGAGCCTATTTGGGCCGTTGTGATTGCGGTGCTATTTGGTGGTGAGACCCTTGCGATATTGGGAATAATTGGTGCCGCTGTAATTATCATCAGCACTTACATCGGCCAAGGAATTGAATCCAAGCACCGAGAGCAACTAGAGCACTCGGAGAGGAAGCCTGAGAGCTCCGCTAGCTGATTCTGGCACCGCAGGATTGTTTGGTTTCACTGAGTCAACGACTCTAAAGGCTTCGCCAAGGTTTGGTCTGGTGTCTTGTTCATACTTGTTTGGCCAGTGCGCCATCGCCCATTCCGCCAAAGCGGTAATTGAAAGTGATGGGTTCACACCGGGGTTTGCAGACAATGCAGAGCCATCGACGATGTGCAGACCGGGCTGACCAAAGACTCGAAGATAGCCATCCACCACACCAGCGCTAGCATCTTCTGCAATCACAGCACCGCCAAGGAAGTGCGCGGTAAGTGGAATACCGAATGGTTCTCCAATAACGGCACCTGGTGTGCCATTGACATCTTTAGCAATTTCTTTGGCAACGGTGTGACCCATGGGAACCCAGGCAGGATTTGGTTCACCGTGGCCTTGCTTGGAGGTAAGTCTTCTCTTCCAGTAAGTAGTCAGAGAGTTATCGCGAGATTGCATGACTAGCAAGATAAGAGTTCGCTCAGGCCAAGTGCGAAGGTTGTAAAAGTTTGGCAGCTTGGTCAGGTTCTTGAGCGTTACCCCAATCAACCTAAAGATGTTTGGCGCTTGGCCTTTAGGTCCACTGGCAACAACAGACTGTAGAAGCCCCATAAAGCCTGAGCCTCGCCCGTATCTAACTGGCTCGATGTGAGTATCGGCATCAGGGAAAACAGACGAGGTAATTGCCGAACCCTTGGAAAAATCAACCTCTTTACCCTTAGCTACAACACCAAGCAGTGACTCACTGTTGGTTCGAGAAAGCTCGCCAAGTCTTGGGCTTATTCCAGCGAGATTTCCTTTGGCACGAACCGAATGCAAAAGCTTGGCTGAGCCCAAAGCCCCTGCCGCAACTACAACTTCTGGAACAGTTATGGTGCGCTTTTTGGGAAACAATTTATCGCTTTGAATCAAGGTCAGGGTGTAACCGTTTGGTACCTGCTCGATGTTTACAACCTTGGTTAGCGGCATGATCTTGGTACCAAGTTTTTCTGCCAAGTAAAGATAGTTTTTGACAAGTGTGTTCTTGGCCCCGTGCCTGCAACCAGTCATGCACTCACCGCAGTTGATGCAACCGGTGCGCGATGGTCCCCTACCGCCAAAGTATGGGTCCTCGACAGTTTTGCCTTCTTCGCCAAAGTGAACCCCAACCGGTGTCATCTGAAAAGTAGAACCAAAACCTAGACGGTCGCTAACTTTTTTTAGAGCTTCGTCCGCCGGTGAAAAATACTTGTTTACCTCTACTCCGAGCATTCGCTCGGCCTGGTCGTAGTAAGGCTCAAGAAGCTTTTGCCAATCGGCCATGCCAGCCCAGCTACCGGTTGAGAAGAATCTGGCAGGTGGTCGATACAAAGTGTTTGCGTAAACCAAGGAACCGCCGCCAACACCGGCACCGCTCATTACAAGCACGTTTTTCAATAGGTCTATTCGCTGAATGCCCTTTAGGCCAAGTTTTGGAAAGAAAAGGAACTTCTTTAGATCAAAGGAGCTCTTGGCAAAATCGTTATCTTCAAATCTGGCACCAGATTCAATCACTAGAACTTTGTAGCCTTTTTCGCTTAGGCGCAATGCTGCAACAGATCCGCCGAAGCCAGATCCAATTACCGCAACATCAAAGTCCTCTGGCAAACTCCACCCAATTCTTATTCTCGTACTGCTCCCAAGAGCTATTTGGCTTAAAGCTCAACTTCTCGTAAAGCCTAAGGGCACCAGACTCGTTTCCGCTATCGACGTTAAGCTCAATGAATTCGCGACCCTGCTCAACACTGTGATTAATCCCGTGTTGTAGGAGAATCTGACCTAATCCCTTGCCTTGATATTTGTGTGCGACACCCAGTACGTCAACGTAGCCACCGTTTAGGTGATAATTTGCGTTTGCCAACTGAATAAAGCCCGCGGGTTCTCCCTCGAAATCAAGAATGAAGCAAGCCTCTGGGTCCATTGTGCTAGATGCCATGTTTTGTTCGATCCAGAGCTCCATCGGCCTCGGGGCAAATCCAAAGTGTTTACTAAACGAGTCCTGATGTAGCTTCCACGAGGTCTGCATATCTTCATCTCCGGAAACCAATCGAATTGAAACCCCAGGAGTAGAAATCGGCACGCTATCTCCAGTTGCCAACTCTCTTTTCATGTGCCAGTAGGTACGAATAACTTGCATGCCTAGAGACTCAAGAGACTCTCGCATCGCGATATCTTTTGTGTTGACACTAAACCAATGTTCGTATTCCGGAAACTCTGCGGCAGCTGCTTTAAGCGATTCAACTAGAGCTTGCCGAATAAGATTGGAGCCGGGTCTAGCATAAACATCCGTAAAGAGTCTTTTTCTGGTGGCGTCAGGGTTGACCGAATAGAAAGCGCTCGGCTCTTCGACATCGTCCGTATAAACAAATGCTGCTATCGCGGGGTCATAGACCCCTTCAATAACTTCCGTCGACTCCTCAACGCCTATAGGCGTGGAGGTTGGATCAATTTTGAGCTCATGCTGGTTGATAAGCTCCGCAAGCACTTCTGCATGGCGAGTTTCAGCCTTTACGATGCGATAGTTCATGTAAGTAGCTTATGGAAGGGCTAGTGGATTTGCAGGCAGTCTTTCTTGAGCAAACCACTTCTGGTGGTACCCGGTTGATGAAGACATCAAGTCCAAAAATGGTGTTGGTGGGAATTGCTCGGGTGCCATAACACCCTTGCCTGACCACTTACCCTCGGCAATTAGCTCAAGTGCAATAAGCGGGTTGAATGCTGTTTGCAACACCACACACTGAGCCTCATACTCGGCCATAGTTTCCGCGTTGTCGGCTACGTGGTAAATGTAAGTCGCGCGGTCTTTACCGTTCTTGTCTTTTCCGGTGATTAGGACTCCGGCACAAGCCTTACCACTCATCTGCGGTCCTAGAGATGCTGGGTCTGGCAAAACCGAAACCACGACATCTCTTGGTGAAACATCGACTGGCCCGGATGCTGAACGCACCCGAACTGGCTTGGTGGCATCAAGGCCTAGGTTATGCAGGGTCTTTAGAACCGAAATGAATTCGCTTCCAAGTCCGTACTTGAAAGTTACTTTCTTGACATCCATGGTTCTTGGAAGCATCGGAATTTCTTCGTGCTCAACGTTTACACACTCAACAGCTCCAATACCTTCTGGAAACTCAAAGATCTCGGGTTCGCTAAAGGGTTCGGTTGTGTACCAACCCTTGTCCTTTTCGTAAATGATTGGCGGGTTTAGACACTCTTCGATTACTGTCCAGATAGAAAACGATGGGGCAAATATCTCGACACCCTTGTCGTTTTTTACAACCAGGTTCGAACCGTCCTTGATGCTCACTTCATCAATCTCACTAAAGAGCTCATCTGCAGCGTACTTAGCGAAGATGTTTGACATACCTGGCTCAACACCCATTCCAACAAGCGCAAGCTGGCCGGCTTTTTCCCATTGTGAGTTCAGTGCAAATTGAGCATCACCTAGTTTGATTCCTGGCTTGTGATATGGATCGGTTTCGTGTGGCTCGGAAAGCGACATCGCCATGTCCATGTATCCAACACCAGCGGTAAACGCTGCTGAGAAAACAGTTGGTACGAACTTAGGCTCAACCGCGTTGAGTAAGAAAGTAATGTTGTGCTGCTTACAAAGCTCAACAACGTTGGATGCGTTAGAGGCATCGATCTTGGCTGGAATGAACTTGGCTGCGGCCTCGTCACCGTGGCGCTTTCTGATCCAGTCAATAACGTCTTCGGCTCTTTTGACATCAAAGTCGGCTACGACCATGACTTCAAAAAATGATCTTTCACTTGCAATTTTGGCTATTGCGGCGCCTACGCCGCCCGCGCCGACGAGTAAAATCCTCATCGTGATTTCCACATCCTTTATGGAAGTTGCCACCCCATCGAAGGGCCAATGCGGCAACTTGTATGTATTCCTAGGATACCCAACTAATCCTTGATAAGTGCTGGAACGGACTTAGGTCTAACAACTAGGAAGAATACGGCTATTGCAGCCAAGTGACTGAGCATGATTGCGAGCCCAAGACCATCAGTAGCAGTACTGCCTAGAATTGGGTATAAAGGTGCAGCAAAAGCCGCAGTTAGGGAGTTCATAACACCCAATACAGAAGCAGCGGTTCCAGCCTCAGAACCGTGACCCTGTAGGGCAATAGTCTGTATCGGGGTAATAGACATTCCAAACGAGATCATGTACACAGCCATCAATGGAATGACAGATTCGATACTCGGATTTTGATTAGCTATAGCGAAAAGCCCCAACCCGGCCGAAACTGCGAGAATTAAAGAAGCCAAGATTACCCAGGTGGCTCTAAACATTCGACCCAGCTTTGCCCCCACTTGAATTCCGAAGAACCAGCAAAAAGCGGTGATTGAAAAGGCAA
Source organism: Rhodoluna sp. (assembly GCF_044239955.1). Lineage (GTDB taxonomy): Bacteria > Actinomycetota > Actinomycetes > Actinomycetales > Microbacteriaceae > Rhodoluna. Next base: position 75,379 of record NZ_JBIIAL010000002.1, on the reverse strand, counting down.
TTGAGAACTCAACTGGAGTAAGCCCAAGGCTGTCTTGATACAAGAACGGGATAATGTTCAGATAGCTAAAGAGCCCAATGGTTTGCGCCATTCCGATAAGTACCAGCCCTACAAGGATGCGATCTTTGAATACCGCTAAAAACCTTCGGACTACGCCATCGAATCCTTTTGCCCGTCTGTTGTCCTTGTGATGACTCTCAACTAAAGCCTTGGATGCTATCAACAAAACAGCTGCGCCAAGAATTGCCAGAGCTAGCGGCACAATTTTCCAGTCAGGTGCAACAAGTAGTAATTGAGCTGCAAGAAATGGGCTAACCATCGGAGCAATTCCAGAAACAAGCCAAACCCGAGACAGCATTTTCAACATGGCGTTACCCACAAACAAATCCCGGATGATTGCCTGGGTCACTACGGCAATAGCGGCACCAGCCAGACCTTGCAAAAACCTCAAAGCAATAAAGGCCTCAATCCCGGGTGCCAGATATAAACCGATTGACGCTGTTGTAAACAGTGCTAGCCCAAAAAGCACAGGGCGTCTTCGGCCCAGAGAGTCACTAAGTGGCCCCGCAACAAAAAAACCGATTGCCGATCCTAGGGTCACTGCAGACAGCGAGTACTGAACAAAAGCATCGGGTACATCAAAAAAAGCGGCAATCTTTGGATAAGCGGGCAAGAACATGTCCGTGACTAGCGTTTGGATCATGAATAAGGATCCAAGAACAAAAATGTAAACGACCCTTTGACGCTTCGTGATCTCGGATGTAATCGCTGAACTTGTTTTTGAACTCACTTAGGAAGCTTCTATTCTTTGGGGTCTAGGGCTCTTGGCCCACCTAGAAAAGCATAGCTGTCTCACCTCGTGCAATGAGAAGTGACTCGTCAAAAGAAAAACCCCCAAGCAAAATGCCTGGGGGATTTCTTTGAGTGAACCTAATTACTTAAGGGTTACTTTTCCACCAGCTGCTTCTAGAGCTGCCTTTGCCTTCTCGGCGGTTTCCTTGTTTGCACCCTCAAGGATTGTTGATGGAGCACCATCAACTAGAGCCTTTGCTTCACCTAGACCTAGGTTGGTAAGCGCGCGTACTTCCTTAATTACCTGGATCTTCTGGTCGCCTGCAGCGTCTAGAACTACGTCAAACGCGTCCTTCTCTTCTGCTGCTTCACCAGCTCCGCCACCAGCTGGAGCTGCTGCTGCAACTGCAACTGGAGCTGCGGCGGTAACTTCGAATACCTCTTCAAACTTCTTTACGAAGTCTGAAAGCTCGATTAGAGATAGCTCCTTGAAGCCATCGATTAGCTGTTCGGTTGTCAGCTTTGCCATTTGATTTTCTCCTTATTTTCTTTGTTAAGCGTTTGTCTCTTGCTTGGCACGCAGGGCGTCGATGGTGCGGACGGCCTGAGCCAGCGGAGCTTGGAACATGTAAGCAGCCTTGAACATTGAAGCCTTGAACATTCCAGCGGCCTTCGCCAATAGAACTTCACGGCTTTCTAGATCAGCAAGCTTCTTAACCTCGTCTGATGACAAAGTGACGCCATCCATGATGCCGCCCTTGACTACCAGTAGAGGATTTGCCTTGGCAAAGTCGCGCATTTGCTTGGCCACGTTGACTGGGTCTCCGTGAACAAAAGCCATTGCAGTAGGTCCTTCTAGCTGACCGTCAAAAGCGGTCACTCCAGCGTTCTTAGCTGCAATCTTGAGTAGCGTGTTCTTTGCCACGGCGTAGGTTGCGTCAGCACTAATGGAACGGCGAAGAGTCTTCATCGCTCCAACAGTGAGTCCGCGGTACTCGGTTAGCAATACGGCACTCGAGCTTTGGAATTTCTCCGTTAGCTCGGCGACGGTAGCTTCCTTGTTCGCCATGGCACTCCTTGATTATCTGTATTTGTCGGCAGCCCTAAGAAACAAAAAATGCTCCTCACGTAAGCGAGGAGCATAAGGAAATAGAGCAAAACTCTAGAATCTTTACTTCTACACCTACGTGGGCAAACACTTTGTGTTTCTTAGTCAAAACAAGCCAAACTCCAAGAAATCTTGGGATTTGTCCTGCCTCAAACCGACGGTCTTTGGCTTCCCTCAGTCTAGAGCTTTAGGGGGTTAGCTGTAAAGCTCGGGTTTTTGCCCTAACCTCAAAACAGGTGAAAACCTTTTCCAAGCCTAAAAAGTAAACCCCACCCCCTAGGGGGTGGGGTTTTTTAGCGCTGTCTCGATCGCTTTTACTCCTCGAACTATTGCTAGTTCGAATACTTCTTAGCCCTTGGGCGCTTCTCGCCTGATGGCTTGTCGGCCCAACGACCTTTACCAGAACCCTGGTAGTTGCCTTTTTTCTTTGGTCTGGAATCACGATCACGGTCTCTTCCACGGTGGTTTGAACCACCGCCTCGAGAGTCTCCGAAGTCCAGAATGTCTGGAGCTGCAGGAGGTGGTGCAATCGGACCAGCTAGTTCTTCCAGCAATTCAGAGCCTGGACGAACATCGGTGATCTTGGCATCACGTTCTGCGCGGTGCAATAGGTCTTCGACCTTGCGACGCTTTGAACGAGGGATCAAGGTGATAACAACACCTTCCTTACCGGCACGGCCGGTACGGCCAGATCGGTGCAGATAGGTCTTGTATTCCTCTGGTGGGTCAACCTGGATAACCAGTGCAACATCATCAACGTGGATACCTCTAGCTGCAACGTCGGTTGCAACAAGGACTCTTACGGCACCTTTGACGAATCTCTCGAGGTTACGAGATCTCTGGTTCTGGTTTAGATCTCCGTGCAGCCTTGCTGCTGGAACACCGTTATTGGTAAGTGACTCGCTTAGACGCTCTGCTGTCATCTTGGTACGGGTGAAGATAAGTGACTTACCTTCTCCTTGCACCAGGCGAAGAAGTACCTGGCTACGGTCATCTGGGTCAACAACTAGCACGCGGTGCTCGATAGTTGAGTTCTCCTGAGTTTCGTTAGGAACTTCGTATACGTAAGGGTTTGGCATGAATTCGCGAACAAGTGCATCCACTTCCCTATCCAGTGTTGCCGAGAACAATAGCTTCTGGCTTTCACCGGTAGCACGTAGGACTCGCTTTACGCCTTCGATGAAGCCAAGATCACACATGTGATCGGCTTCATCGATGACCATGGTCTCAACTTCGCTTAGGTCAATAATCCTTTGCGCCATTAGGTCCTCTAGGCGGCCTGGGGTTGCAACAACGATGTCAACACCGCGGCTTAGAGAAATCTCTTGACGACGCTGTGGAACACCACCGTAAACACAAGCTGTGTAGAAGCCAACCGAGCGAGCTAGAGCCGAAACAGTTCTGTCGATCTGATCTGCAAGCTCACGAGTTGGAGCCAAGATCAAAGCGCGGGGCTTGTTTGGCTTTCTTGGCTGAGATCCTGCTGCTACCAGTTTCGAAATAATAGGAACTGCGAAAGCGATTGTCTTTCCAGAACCAGTCTTACCGCGGCCTAGAACATCTCTTCCTTCAAGTGCTGCAGGAATGGTCGACTGCTGAATCGGGAATGGAGTTTCAGCTCCAAGGCCACGAAGAGCTGTAACTAGCTTTGGGTGCAGACCCATCTCTTCGAAACTTCCCTGAATGAGAATTTCTGAAGCGTCAGCAACAACTAGCTTCTCTAGAACCTTGTCCTCAAAGAATGCTTTGCGGTTTGGGTTCTTATCGCGAGCGCCAACAAAACTTGAATCGCGAGACTTGTCTCGTGAGACTCTGTCTTCGCGGTAAGGGTTGCGATCGCGGTCATACTCTCTTGAGTTTGAACGTGGCTCATAAGTTCTTCCAGAATCTCTTGACGAGTCCCTGGAAGAGCCACGGAACGAATCGCTGGTGAAATCCCTTGCTGGACGATCTGAGCGGAAGCCGCGATCATTGCGAGCTGGACGCTCAGATGAATCTGAACGGTACCCAGAACCTGATCTTGAACCAAAGCTACGATCAGATGATCCTGCAGGCTTACGAGGTCCTCTAGCTTCATACCCTCTAGATTCGGAAGGTCTTGAATCTCTAGAGTCTCTCGAGTCAGAGGCTCTTGGAGAAGATTTTCTTTCTGAGTAAGAAGGCTTGTCTGACCAATTCTTTTTGGCTGGACGGTCGGACTGACCCTGGCCGAAGCGTGGCTTATCGGACCACTCACGTCTTTGGGTTCCGTCGTTTGACCTTGGTGCGCGATCATCGAAAGATCTTGGTGCGCGAGTTGCGCGGTCTTCTGCTGTGTGACGGGGCTTACGAGCCGAGTCTGTCTTTGGAGCTCTTGGTTCCCAGTTGGATCCGCGGTCTGGTTTGCGGCCGCTCATTTCGCGAGCTTCAGTTGCACCCTTGCGGTGTGACTTCTTTGGTGCAGCAGATGATCCTTGGAACCCTGCGGATCCGGATCGTCGTGGTGCGCCTTTAGCTGCTCCGGTTTTTGGACGCGGAGCTGATTTGCCGAAATTAGGCATAGTTTTAATTGCTTCCTCTTTTGTAGGCACGCGCAGGCAAGAAAAAGCACAAATAATGTGATATTTCGTTGTTGCGTGTGTCTTTGCGGTCTAGTCGAACTGCGCTAGACCCTAAGCATTCCCGGCTAAAGACCGACAGCTATAAGAGGTAAAGACTGATGCACCCATAGTGCACTGCAAACGACTACTGCTGGGAAGTTCCCAACAAGATAAGCCTAGTTGGCAAGAAGCAATATAGCTAGGAAAAATATCCTAGGAAATAATGCCTCGAACCTTCAGTTCTGCGCTTAGTTCTGCGTCCGTTGGCTCAACTAGGTGCTTGCCATCTGCAAAAACGATAACTGGGATGTTAGTTCTTCCAGAAATAGCCTTGGCTTCCTCGGTGAATTCTGGGCTTGTTTCGACGTCTTTCTTGTCGAAATCAACACCTAGCGTGTTCAATAGTGACTCTGATCTGCGGCAATCGCCACACCACTGTGCTCCATAAAAAGTTACTTCTGCCATGTCTATCTCCTTAGAATCTTTTCGTCTGGTATTACTAACTGCTTTCCATCAAAGCTGATTCCCGCCAAATCCTCAACCACAATGTCTGCATCGGTAGCTAGCGCCTGAGCTGAAACCCCAATAACAAAGGCAGCTCCTGCTGCCAGCGCAGCTTTAACCCCAGCATCGGCGTCTTCAAAGACAATGCACTCGCCAGCGTCAAAGCCAAGTCTCTTGGCACCAAGTAGATATGGATCCGGTGCTGGCTTGCCATGAGCAACATCGTCGCCACTAACAAACTGCTCGGGTAGGGGTAACCCTGCTGCCTTGATACGGGCCCTGCCAAGGTTTGAATTAGCAGAGGTGCATATGGTCCAGATACCAGCTGGGAGCGAATGCAGTAGCTGAACCGCTCCAGGTAGTGCATGGGTTTGATCGGCGGTAGCTTGTTCTAGCTCGTTTATCCGGTTGTTGGCCGCCTCGAACTTAGCTTCGCCCACAAGCTTAAGAATCAGATCCTGAGCTCGAGTTCCGTAGTGGTTCGAAATAGAAAAATTCTGGAGACCAAATTCCTCAGCTAAAATTCCCCAAGCAACATTTACTGCTGCATGAGAATCTACAAGTACGCCATCGTTATCAAACAAAAGGGCGCTTGCTCTAAGAATCATTTGCGCTTTCTTGGAGCTGGTGCCTTGGCTGTGGGCTTGGCCTTGGGTGCAGCCTTCTTGCTAACAGCTGTCTTGGAAGCGGGCTTGCTTTCGGTTTTCTTGGTTGGAGAAACCAGAGCCATTTGATTGCGCTCGGTAATAAACAAGTAGATTCCAACTGCTGCAATCAAAAGCAGGACAAGTGCTGGCACCATTGATTCCAAGAACCATGTCCACTCAAACGGCGCTATATCCCAACCTGGATCGAACACAAACTCTTCACCCTCAGCTGGTGTTATATACTCTGGCCAAATTCGAAGAGACTCGATTGCGCCAGCACCAAAAGAAAAGGACATTATTGAAACTGTTGCACCAAAAACAATTGAAAGTACAAAGTTCAAATTCGCAGCTCCTGCTGCCAAGGTCTGTCTAACTCTTGGAGGCGCAGCGTTGGCTGATTTTGCCTTTGAGGAGAATCTGGTTCCAAGCAAAATACCCAGCGCGATGATTACCTGGATAACCACCCAGACCCAAACCTGCAGATCGGTTCTGGTGATGTCGTAGACAACCAGTCCAAATATGATTGCTACCGCAGTGAACAAAATTGGAATGGCGTAGCCAAGCCCAAGAGCTCTCTCAGATTCGGACATACCCTGCTTCTTGGCTTCCTTAACGGTTTGCTTTCGGTAAACAAAAGCGCGAAGCAGGATGTAAACAACGAGAATGGTTGCCAAGACAATTGGCACATAAACATCAAATAGGCGAACCAAAAGGTTCACGTTTTCCTGGCCAAAGCTAGTGAAAGCATTCAAGAAATTACCAATGGCGTAAATTGAGCCCCCGACCAGGGAGATCACGACGGTCAGGTTGGTGAATCTATGCGCAGCCCGAGGAAGCGGTGCGTCAAGTCCGCTAAGTTCTCTTGCGTGCAGAGACATCTGCTGACCGCGAAGAGCGAGCAGTCCAAACACCACGATTCCAACCAGGTATAGATAGGTGGAAATCTTGACTACCTGGGTTTCCCCAAGATACATTCCATCGCTGTCGTAAACCGGGAAGATAAAGAGGTTTGAGTAGATGGCGAACATAAACAACGTCCAGCCCACTACAAGGCCAATAAGAGGGGTAATGATTGCTTGTTTAGCTAATTTGATTTCCATATCTTAAGCCTACGCCTGACCCATAAAATTGAGGGATGATTGTGGTGATTGGCGAGGCTCTTATTGACCTAATTGAGAGCAAAGCGGACTCTGGCAGCTACCAGGCGGTAGTTGGAGGAGCAAATGCCAATGTCGCCATCGCTCTAGCAAGAGCTGGAACCCCTCAGCAACTTCTTGCAAGAATATCTTCAGATTCTTTTGGCCAGAAAATTAGAACTCGTCTAGAAACAAACGGCGTAGGTCTTGACTACGCAATTGATGCTCCCGAGGCCACCTCTTTGGCAATTGCATCAATTGGTGCAACCGGCGGTGCCAAATATTCCTTTTATGTTGAAGGAACTGCAGACTGGAATTTCACCAGAGAAGAATTACCAACCGCACAGACGCTTTCTCAAATTGGAGCAAAAGCGCTGCAGTTTGGTTGTCTAACCATGGCGCTAGGTCCAGGTAACAAAGTTATTGAAGCTTGGGCGGCTGAGTTTTTCAAGGAAGGTTCCCTCACTCTTTCACACGATATCAACGTTCGCCCAGCACTTGGATTTGAGGCAAGCGTTGAGCGCGAAAGAGTTGAACGCATCAACTCAATTTCGCATATTATTAAGGCCTCCGACGATGACATTAACTGGCTCTACGGCCTGGAGAGCGGATCTAGTGTCGACGAAATTGTCTCGAATTGGATTCAAAACAGCGATCAAATTGTGTTTGTAACCCGTGGGCCAGATGGGGTAAGTATCTATCGCAAAAACAATATCCGTATCGATGTTCCTTCTCGTGCGGTTCAAGTTCAAGACACCGTGGGCTCGGGAGATACCTTCTGCGCACACATGCTCACGGGCCTTCTTGCCCTGGATGCATTAGGTGAAGCTCCGGGTCAAAAGCTAGCTTCGGTAACCAATGAGCAGCTAGCTGAAATCACTAGGGTCGCAGCCATTGCCGCGAGCATCACCTGCGAAAGAGTTGGGGCAGAGCCTCCAACCAAGGCTGAACTTGCAGTAGTTATTTCAGCTAGCGCATAAAGGGGCAGTGCCTACACTCCATAGCGCAGCAGCGCTCAAAGTTGGAAAGTTCTTTAGCGGTAAACACAAAATTGCCTGTTACTGGGTCTTTATAGCCCGGTTGATCTAAAGCCATTGCCAATTCGTGACGACGCAGCATCTCTTCGCGCGCGGGGTGATCTTCAGCCAGCCTCTTAGGGTGAGGAAGACTTAGCGGTCTGCGGATTGGGGTTGGTCTAGGCATAGAACCTAGACGCTACCTCCTGCTAGAACCATTTCTGCGGAAGCTCGGGTTGTGTCGCCTGATCTAGTTCTCTCCCAGTTCAAGCTGAGCTCATTCAAGACTTTGGTTCCATAGCCTGGAGTGGACTCTGGGTTTGGGGCTAGTCCGTTGTCTGAAACCTCAACCCGGAACCTACTGGCATCGATTGCTGAAATATTGACTGAAACCTTGTTGGCTTTACCGTGCTTGATGGAATTAGTAACCAACTCTCTAGTGAGTTCAATAGTTGCCTCGCAGGTGAGAGGCTCGTGGGTTATTTCTTGTTCAAGCTCTTTCGGAACAGTAACTGATACCTCTACGCTGTCTGACCAAAGGTCTTTGATTTGGTTTAGAACAGACAACAACGTTTCTGACTCAAGACGGTTTGGGTTATTGAGCTGCTCTAGGGCGGCCTCGATATCTTTTTGGACTTTGGCAAGGTAGTCAGCTGACGGGTTCTTGGTTTGTGCCATACCCATCGCAGCTGCATAGAGCGAAGCCTGCACTGGTCCGTGTAGCAGCGCTGCCATTCTCTTGCGGTTTAGCCAAAGTTCCTGGGAGAGCCTAGATGAAATAATCTCCAGCTGCTTGTTCACATCCTCGAGCCGCTCGGTGGTCTCTCGGCGTTGCAATTGGACCAATTGCGCAAAGAAAAGAAGTAGGCCTAGGTTCCATTCAAAAAACATCATGGTGAATATCTGCGCATCAGTACTTTGCATGTTCAGTATCGGTTGAAGTAGGAAGAAGGCACTTAGGGGAACAGTATAAGTAAGTGGAATCAAAATCCAGGCCAACAGCGTTGGAATCTCCAATTTGTTAGTTAGGGCTTGAATAGTTCTTCCAAAGCCAAAAACTAGTACAAAAATCAAGGTCAAAACAACGAGAGCATTTGCCGGGCTCTCCAGAAGAAAAGTGCTGGATGCTAGAAGCCCAATAGACATCGTTGCTGCCCAAAATGGAATTAAGAACTCACCAAGAATTACTCGCTTCGGAAGAGAAGACTTCACTCGAACAGCTGCAGGTTCACTTTCAAAGTTCAAATCATCTTGACCATCGGCAACTTCTCTACTCAGTGGCCGAACCACTTCATCGGCAGCGTCTCTCAATGAACTAATCGCTGCTGCCGATGATTCGGTCGTGAAGGTTTCTTGAATCTTTCTCATGGTAGGCCGGATTAATGTCCCGACCTTGTCAACCAACTCTTCCTGCTGTTGCTGCACTCGAGCGAGGACACCAGCCGATCTAACCTGAAGCCGCAAGCGCTCGGCAGCAAGAGAGACAAGAGCTTGTTTATGGCGAGCGAAATTAGAAACCAGAATTGCGTTTAAAATCAAGGCGACAAGTGTAAAAAGTGGTCCCCCGACCAGGCGGTAAATCAACTCACCCTCTTGAAATTCACCAGACAGAATTGAGAGCTCAAGAAGCGTTGCCCCACGAATCAATCCGGCTAGCAGAAAAATTGCCATCATCAAAGCAGGTCTACTTGATCTTGGTTTATTTGGTAAGAAAGTTCTGGCAATCAGCAAAGGAATAATCGTTGCGATATAGCCAATCGTTGCACTCAGTAACCGGTACCCAAAAGTTGCATCAGATCGGGTCTGATCGAAAATTAATCCAACGCCAAAAGCTGGAATTAAAAAGAGAACCAAAACTGGATTTGAAAGTGCGTATCTAGACCCAACCTGTTGAAACAGCCTCTTGGCCGTTGGGCGGTGTGGTTTGTAGCTATCGGTCACTGATCCGACGCTACCGCACCAACGGCACTCATGTAAGCTTTGGAGGCCGCGATGCGAGCATTGCCAGCGCCTTGAGCGTCAATCTCGAGTGCTTGAAAAATTCTTGAAATCATTCCCTCCACCGCGCGGACTGTGGTGCCGCGAGCCTCGGCAATTTGAGTATTGGAAAAGCCTTCCGCCATAAGTTGCAAAACAGTTAGTTGACGCTTGGATAAGTCAGCAAGCGGTCGACCGGTTGACTGATCGTGACGGAACTTCGAGACGTCTTCCTCTTTTAGTACGGCGTTCACCGCATCCACTAGTTCTTTGGAGTCAACCAGTTGTGATTTGCGTAGGTAAGCTTGCGATTGCTTCACTGCCTTGAGATCTTTTTGAGCAAATCTTGGATCCGGCAAGTTAGTTAGGAAAACGACTCCAACATCGGGAGCTTCACGAGCCAAGTACTCCGCAAAGTCAAAACCATCTGGACCCGGGCCCAATTCGATGTCGACTATGCAGGCATCAGGATCAACCGCCTTGCAAGCACGCTTGGCATCTGAAGCATTTGCAGCGGTTGTGACAGCGAAGCCGACAGCTTCCAAGGATCGAGCAATCAGGTCTCTAAGCAGTGACTCGTTTTCGACCACGACAAGGGTTCTTGATGTTGGCACTGGAATCCCCCTGGGTCGTATCTATGTACTGAATCTAATTATGGCGTTTCGAACATTTTCAGACAAAAAAAGATAGTGCTGACCTCACATCTGCTGCATTGTCACTAGCTCCTGCCAGAATGAAGGCAATGAAAAAGCTCGCCGACAACCACTGGTCTTTCAATACCCGCGACTTGATGCGCTCCTCAGGCTGTGATCACTGTAGCCAGCTGGCTATAGCCAGCCAGTTAGATGTAGCTGGCCTAAATCAGCTTCTAAAGCAGTACTACGTGGAGCCAGACAATCTGGCCATCACCTACGGAATGGCTTTTGAGGCAGCCCTCGAGCAAGAATTGCTCGATTGTTTGGGGCCTGAACAATTCCAAAGACCCGAAGGTAAAGATGCCTTTGCGGCAACTGTGGATCTGATGCGAGCCAAGGTGCCAGTTATCTTTCAGGGATATATTGAACACCGAGTTGGACTGCTTCAATTCAACGGAAAACCAGACTTTCTAGTCCGAGATGACTACGAGCTCTATTTTGAAAACAGGATCCTTCGAGCGAGGCAAATTGAAGGCTATGAGAGTCAGGGCAAATACGTTGCATGGGATGCCAAGTTGGCATCTTCAGCTAAACCTAACTACCTACTGCAAATAGCTCTCTACGCCGATGCACTTGTGGCTCTTGGTTTCCAATCAGAAAAAGAATCTGGGTTGATCCTTGGATCTAGAAAGCTAGCTAACTTCGAGGATTCAGAGATTGTTCCTGCCATGAAGGCTGCAAGAACAGAGCTTGCTGAAGCCATAAAAACTTTTGACAATTCGATGTGCCTAGAAGATCTAACTCTTTATTGTGAAACCAAAGACTCTTGCAAGGTTTGTGAGTATCCAGCTCTGTGCGAGCAGGCAAGACTTGATACAGATCACCTTGTGCAAATAGCTGGAATCAACCGCTCGCAAATAGAAAAGTTCAAGCTTGCAGGTATTGACACCATGGAAAAACTAGCAAGCGCTAAAGACTCAGAGCGGCCGGTCGAAATCACGGCAACCACTTTTGAAAAACTTAGAACCCAGGCCAGGTTGCAGCACGATTACAAGCAAACCGGGAAGGTCAGCCATTTAGTTCTACCTGATCCTGAAATTGCAGTTTTACCACCGGCTTCAGCAAACGACATCTTTTTTGACATGGAAGGTTTCCCTTACTACCCCGAAGAAGGCGGCCTTGAGTATCTGTTTGGTTCATCATTCAGAGATGGCAAGTTTGTCCCATTCTTTGCCCACGACAGAGTTCAAGAAAAGAAGGCGCTCAAAGCGTTCGTTGAACTTGTTACCGAGAAGCTAAACCAAGACAAGACCGCGCACATCTACCATTACGCCAGCTACGAGGTAACTGCGCTAACCAGGCTTGCCGCAAGGCATGGAATCTTAGAGAAAGAAATATCTGAGCTAGTTAGCTCAGGCCACATGATTGACCTATTCAAAGTGGTCAAAGGCTCAATCATGGTTTCACAGCCGAGCTACTCAATCAAAAAGCTAGAAGCGTTCTATGAGTTTGAAAGAAGAAGCAAAGTCTTAGATGCCGGGTCATCGATCGATGAGTATGACTACTACCGGCAGCTAGTTGAACTAAAGGATCCAAAAGCTAAAGAGGTTATGCAGCAGATCACCGATTACAACGAAGATGACTGCGTCTCCACGATGGGGTTATTTGATTGGCTCTCTTCACTGGATGGAGCACACACCAGATACCAGGAGTTTCAAAGGGCCAAAGATATAAAAAAAGCCCGTGAGGCTAAACGCCAAGACTCCAGAGAAGATTTTCCCGAATCTCAAAGAGCTAAGAAGGCAGAGCGCGATCTAGAGCGGCTCATTCAAAAAACTTCTGCACTTGAAGCCAAGCTGGAAAATTTTGATTGGGGTCATTCACCCCAAGGTGACTACCGGGCCAAGATTTGGCTAGCTCTTACCCACTCGATTCTCTATTACAACCGCGAAGACGTTATTCGCTGGCGTGACTGGGGAATACGAAAAGATGCTACCTATGAAGCGCTACATAGAGATCGCAAAGCGTTAGTTGTTCAAGGCTGCCAAACAAGTCAATCAACAAGTGATTTTTTTGGCGTAGACCCAGAAACCAAAATCAAGATTGTCTACCAATACCAACTAGAGCCAGGCCAAACCTGTTTTCTCAAAAAGGATCAGAAGCTCTTTGTTAGGTACAGCCTTGGTGCCAACCAGCAAGACACTGACTACGGTCGCGTGCTTTCAATAAATGGCAATCTAATTGAATTCGAACGTGACGCCCGTTTTGAAAACATGATGCTCGAACCAAACGCAATCTTCGAAGATGAGTGGATACCGCTTGGTAATAAGCCAGAAACTGTCGGACAGGTGGTCCAAGAGCTAGCTGCATCTTGGGGCTCACCGGAACAAGAACCAGAAATGCGTCACCCTGCCATTGATCTTCTAATGCGAAAAGAGCCAGCACTTCGAACCCTTAGCCAGCTTCCCGAGGTAGTAGGCGATGACTATTTATTTGCGATCACGGAAGCTGTAAATGATCTTGATCATTCGGTGCTGGCTATCCAGGGTCCCCCCGGATCGGGCAAGACCTATCTGGGCTCGAGAGTTATCAAGCAACTAGTTGATCAGGGTAAAAGAGTTGGCGTGGTCGCCAACTCTCACTCCGCCGTTGAGAACTTGATGTGGGCGTGCCTGGAGGCTGGGGTATCACCTTCTGCGATGGCTAAAAAGAGCCAAAGCGGTGACAAGCAAGCAAAGGGTTGGGCAACACCTTCCACGAATCAGGTCCTTGGCAAGTGGTTAGCAGGACAAGAAGGACTAGTAATGGGAGGTACCTCTTGGAGCTTTTGCGCCAAGGAGGTTCTTGAACACGGCTTTGACTACATCTTTGTTGACGAAGCAGCTCAGTTCTCGCTGGTGGATGCAATTGCGGTAACTGCCAATACCAAAAACCTAGTTTTACTTGGCGACCCACAACAGCTAACCCAGGTGGTCCAAGCTGTTCACCCAGGAGGGGTAGATAACTCAGCCCTTGGTCACTACATGGGCGATAGCCAGATCTTGGAAGAAGACTCCGGTTACTTCGTCGATATCACAAGGCGTATGCACCCGCAGATTAATGCTCCAGTTAGCTGGCTTTCATATAAGAACAAACTTCACTCTCATCCAGATACCGACAGAAACCAGGTATCTGGTCTTGATCCAGGGCTAATCACTGTCCCGGTTCACCATGTTGGCAATTCCTCTAGCTCGATTGAGGAAGCTAACAAGGTAGTTGAGATAGCCAAAGCGCAAAGCGCTGTTTTAGGAGCCTCGGAGATTTTGGTGGTTGCTCCTTATAACGCCCAGGTAGATCTGATTCGAAAGCAACTAGATGCCGCCGGCTTACAAGAAGTGGCAGTAGGAACAGTAGACAAGTTCCAGGGTAGAGAAGCCATGGTTGTAATAGTTTCGATGGCAGCATCCACTGCTGCTGACGCACCAAGGGGTCTGGAGTTTATTCTCGATAGAAACAGGTTGAATGTTGCCGTATCTAGAGCTAAAGCCAACTGTTTCATGGTTTACTCACCGCAGATTGCCAGGTCAAGATTTAGAAGTATCGAAGAGCTTAAGTCGTTGTCTAGACTGAATGGGTTGCTTGATTTTGCAACTCAAATCTCCTAAGAAAGACAAGGCATTGAAGCACGAGTTTGGTGAGACCGTTCCCGGAATCGATTTCGGTGTATTCAACGAACGAGCTGTTAGAGCAGCCGCTGGAATTTTATTTGTAATTGGCTTTTTTGCCTGGTCGCTAGCTTTGTTGACCGAAAACTATGGACCACTAAGAGCGTTTGGTGCCCTATTCATGCTGGATATGTTTATTAGGTTGTTTTTCAACGCTAAGTACTCTCCCTCGATGTTTCTAGGTTCACTAATTGTTAGACCCCAGCGTCCAGAGTGGGTGGATGCCAATCCCAAGAAAATTGCCTGGTACATGGGCTTTGGTTTTGTTTCGGTCTCTTGTTTCACCATGGGTTGGTTAGCTCTTACTGGACCCATTCCCTTGGTGTTGTGTGGGGTGTGCATATCACTGCTGTTTTTGGAATCATCATTTGGCATTTGCGTTGGTTGCGAGCTAGCAAGAAGATTCTCTAAGCAACCACCAAGGCTTTGCCCCGGAGATGTTTGTAACTACACACCAGAAAAGATCTAGTTCAAATCTATGGTCAAACCATTCCCACTGATCTTTAGCGGAATGGGATCAGAAAGCTCTCCGACAAAGACCCCATCAACTTCGTTGATGAACCCAAGCATGTACCACTTACCCTGGTGTTCTACTGCTCTAGCGGCATACAAACTCGGGTGTGGCAGCCTGACAGCTTTCCTGATATCAAACGGTCCAAGAATGCTTTCACCGGTTACTGAGAACATTCCGCCTTCGCCATAGCGGGTCTTGGCTTCTTCGCTTAGCTCTGGTGTCCCACAGCACCAAATCAGTGTTGGCACCCCATCAATAACTTCCACCTGCAAAACCTCAAGCTGACCAAAGCCGCCATTTGGTTCGGTCAAAGGAGCAAGTAGTTCCCAATCCAACAAGTCCTTGCTCGTTGCGTGCCCAACAACTCCCCTGGAAAACTTTTCACCGTGTGTAGCTCTCGCGGTTACAAACATGTGCCAAGAGTTGTCGCTGTGGAAAAACACCCAGGGATCTCTAAAGGCTTGGTCGTGCCACTTGTTGTAATCAAGTAATTCGTAGTGCTCAGTACCTGCATCCAGCAGTGCGTCTTTCGATACCTTGTTCCAGGTCACAAGGTCCTTGGAGGTAGCCGCACCAACGCGCTGGATGTCTCCACCGTCTTGTCTTGAAGTCCCGGTGTAAAACATCCACCAAAGCCCCTGCTGGTCCTTCACAACACTGCCAGTCCAGGTGGTCCAAGAATCAAAGGCTGGTTCCAACGAGGGTGTAATCGCATCGGGTAAAACTTCCCAGTTAACAAGATCAGCAGAAACAGCGTGCCCGATAGTTGGGTTTCTGTGTCTCAAGTTTGGGTCTACTAAATCCCTAGGAGCACTGAGGTAAAAAACATGGTGGTTGTCACCATCGAAACTGAACCAGGAATCCCAAATCCAGCGGTCAGTTAGCTTGAGCATCTGCTGCTTAGGTTACTTAACCGCTCCAGCGGAAATACCAGCGATGATTCTCTTTTGCATCATGAAGTAGAAAATGATGATTGGGACCATCGAGATCAATAGACCCGCCATGGCTAGACCGTAGTCGGAAGTGTAAGTTCCATAGAACACGTAGGTTCGAAGCGGTAAGGTTCTGTCGTCTTGAACCAAAACCAAAGATGGCAGTAGGTAGTCGTTCCAGATCCAGAGTGCATTAATGATTGCAACTGTTGCTGTTACCGGGCTGAGCATCGGGAAAATGATCTTTCGGAAGGTCATAAATGAAGATGCGCCATCAATTGAGGCAGCCTCATCCAACTCGAAGGGAATGTTCTTGATAAACCCGTGATAAAGGAATGTTGACATGGCAACACCAAAACCAACGTAGAAGAAAATCAGTGACGGTTGGCTACTTAGGATACCCAAGGATCCAAACAGTCCAACGAACGGAATCATCAGGGCCTGGAATGGAACAATCATGGAAGCCACCAAGATAACAAAGATAATGCTCGTGAACTTATTGTTGTTTCTTGCTAGGTAGTAAGCCAATAGCGAGGAAGTGATGATGATGGCAACTACCGAGAAAGTGGTAATAAAAATGGAATTGATAAGTGACTGCCAGTAGTCCATTCGGCGGATGGCTTCAGAAAAGTTCTCCCAGAGTGGCTCAAGGGTAATCGAAAGAGGATCATTTCGGATTTCACGCTTTTCCTTGACGGAGTTCACGATCACTAAAAAGAACGGGAATGCATACAAAACCGCCAAAACAGCCCCGAGAGAGAAAACAATTCTATTTATAACTTTGGTGCGCTTCATCGCTGCACCTCAGCACGCTTGGAAATAATCACCTGGGTGATTGCCGCTACGGCAATCATCAAGAACATCAATACCGCCTGGGACTGACCGGTTGCAAAGAAACCAAACCCGAAAGCCTCTTTGAACACATGCATCGAGATCAGCTCGGTAGTTCGGTAAGGTCCGCCTCCTGTAAGGGCGAGGTTCACGTCGTATGCCATGAAGGTATTTCGAAGAGTCAAGAACAGCGAGATCGTGAAGGCCTGAGCCATAAGTGGAATCTTGATTAGGGCAAGGGTTCTCCAACCGGTTGCACCATCTATTAGCGCTGCCTCTAAGACGTCTCTTTCAATGCTCATCAAGCCGGTGATGTAGATGATCATCATGTAACCAGACATCTGCCAGACAGTGACAATAACCAGTGACCAGAAGGCTGTATCGGTGCTAAGCAACCAGTTTTCAGTAAAAATAGGCAGCGTAAAAGTTTCCGAGATGGTTGGCAGGGCTTGGCCAAAGATGAACTGCCAGATCAGACCGAGGATCACACCACCAATAAGGTTTGGAACAAAGAAGAAGGTTCTAAGGACTGTGGTTCCGCGCAATGGAAGAGTCACGATTAGAGCCAGGCCGAAGGCCACGACATTTACAAGAACTAAAGAAACCGCTACATACGCAAAAGTAAGCCAGATCGCAGCCCAGAACTTTTCGTCTGCTAGAGAAGCTGCGTAGTTGTCAAAACCAACAAAGTTGTCGTAACCGAAGCCATCCCAGTCAGTAAATGTGAAGTAGATTCCTCGAACAAAAGGAACGATTAGAACGATGGCAAAAATAGCCAGTGGAATCAGGGCGAAGATACTGAACTTCTTTACTGCTGCAATTTTCTTTGCAGTTGTAGATGCCACGATTGCCTTTCTTGTAAGTGACCCACCTGGATTTTTAGCCCCAGGTGGGTCACTTGTAAAGCTCTGCTTTAGCTTGACGCTAAATCAGTTTCATACTACTCGAGCCAAGCACCCTCAAGCTCTGCAGCAAATGCAGCGCGGTCGGAGATGCCGTCATAGTACTTCTGAGCTGCAGCGCCATAGACGTCCTGCAGACCAGTTGGGTACGCACTGTTGATCCAGGCTAGAGACTTTCCGCCAGCGATGTAGCTAGCGATGTCTGTTGCCATGAATGTGGATGGGCTAACGGTGAATCCGTCGTAGACAGGGATGAAGTTCATTCCACCGTCTTCAACTGGACCTGACCAACGAGCCTGACCCTCTGGAGTGGTTAGTAGCCAGGTAAGGAAAGCCTGAGCTCCTGCGCGCTCTTCTGGAGTGGACTGCTCTTCATCGATAACGATGTAGAAAGGCACACCAACAGAGATTCCGTCGTTACCGTAAGCACCAGCAGTGTTGCTGGTTGGAACTGGCATTACACCGTATGAACCCTCAGGGTCGGTGGTTAGCAAGTTAGGCTCTGCCCAGTTACCCATGAACCAGAAACCAACTTCACCAGTAGCTAGGTTCTCTACACCCTGGTCGTAGTCGGTGTCAGCAATGGAAGCTGAGTCGATTGAGTAGTCCTTCATTAGGTCGAAGGTATCTAGCCAGTCCACGAAACGTGGGTCGTCTAGAAGTGACACATCTCCAGCCTTTAGACCATCAAGAACGCCTAGACGGCCAGCCTGATCTTCTGCAGCTGTTGTGTGGTAGATGTTTGTGAAGTGAGCACCAAGTGACCACCATAGACCTGAGAAGTGAACTGCAGAAACACCAGTTGCTTCAACTGCTTCGAAAGCAGCCTCTAGGTCATCGCGAGTTGCGATTGTTGATGGGTCAACACCGGCTTCGTCCAAAACTGCCTTGTTGTATAGCAAACCGAAAGCTTCAGCAGTAACAGGAATACCTACCTGCTTGCCATCGATGTTTGCACCATCAAGAGTTCCGTCAGCTGCAAGTGCAGCTAGGTCGGTTCCGGTCCAGTCCATAACGCGCTCTGCCATGTCAGGAAGCTCCTGAAGAATGGTCATAACAACTGGAGCGTTACCAGCTTCGTATAGAGGTGTAGCTACAGAGAAGAATGGTTCTCCCTGTGGGTACTCAATGATGGAAATCTTGACACAGTCGGTGTTGACAGCGTTGTACTCGTCAACAGCTTCGATGAACTGCTCCTGGATTTCGATCTTGATTGTGTTTAGCCATGTAACCTCTGTGACTACGTCACAGCTGGCTGATCCACTGCCTTCGTCTGTAGCGGCACAGCCGCTCAGCACTAGGGCAGAAGCGATTGCGAGTCCTGCAAAAGCAGTACTACGTCTACGCATAACTGACATATATGGTGTTCCTTTCAATTGAAGGAGGCTTGAGCCCCCAACCGTAATCACGGCTCTCAAGTAATCTAGCCCAGCATTACAAAGCCCTTGCGTTGTCACAGTAACGGGTTGATAACAATCACCCCGTGGCCCAAAATCCAAGTCAAACCAAAGGTTTGAGCCCATGCTGGCAGCAATCCAAAGCATTTCCGCAATGCGTCGAGGAACCCGAAAACCCGTATAACTGGCCTTTTGTGGGTACCGCATAATTGGAGAATGAGTACAGACGTCGTAGTGGTAGGTGGGGGGCACAACGGCCTAACCGCAGCCTGCTATCTTGCCAAAGCCGGACTAAAAGTCACTGTGCTTGAGAGGCTCTCCACCTTCGGTGGAGCAGCGGTGTCTGAGCAAACCTTTGCTGGAGTAGAGGCCAAGCTTTCGAGATACTCCTATCTAGTTTCACTTCTTCCAAAAAAGATCATTGAAGACCTAAAGCTAGATATCCAACTAGCTCCCAGACGCTACTCCTCTTATACACCCCAACCTGGAACCAATAAAGGTCTGCTGGTAGACAACCAAGACAAGCTAGCTACTTCTTCGTCATTTGAATCAATCGGGACAACCAAAGACGCAGAAGCTTGGCATGAGTTTTATAGAAAGACCACCTTGCTAGCTAAAGCATTGTTTCCAACAGTGCTTGATCCACTTCCCACCAGATCGGAAGCCAAGGCAAAACTAAGAGAGCTTTCAGGTAGTGACCAGATCTGGGAAGAGTTCATAGAGCAACCGGTAGGCAAGGTTATTGAAGAAAGCTTTGAATCGGATCTAGTTAGAGGGGTTGTTCTCACAGACGGTCTGATTGGAACCTTTGGTTCCAATCTGGATCCAAACCTAGATGTCAACAAGTGCTTTTTGTATCACGTGATTGGTAATGAAACAGGAGACTGGAACATCCCTATCGGCGGTATGGGCCGGGTCACAGACTCGCTTTACAAAGTAGCAAAGCAACTTGGGGTTACTTTGCTGGCTGATTGCGATGTTAGCTCCATAGGTGAAGACAACACGATTGTCTACAGCCAGCAAGGAGACCAGCGCTCTATCCAAGGAAAGTATGTGCTGGCTAATGTTTCCCCGACGGAGTTAGAGAAACTAACCGGTCTAGAAGACATAGTCCCCGCGGCCACCAAGATGGATGGCGCCCAGGTAAAAGTGAATCTGTTACTGAAGCGCTTACCAAAACTCAAGGACCAGTTCTTGGATCCGGTAGCTGCCTTCGGTGGAACATTTCACATCAACGAAAACTACAGCCAGCTACAGAGTGCTTTTGAGCAAGCCTCCAAGGGTGAGATACCTAATCCCCTGCCTTGTGAGATCTATTGCCACTCACTGACTGACCCAAGCATTCTCTCCAAGGCACTACAGGAGCAAGGGGTTCAGACCCTAACGGTCTTTGCCCTACACACCCCACACGCTTTACTTGATGGCAAAGACCAAGACGAAATGCGAGAAAAACTCAAGCAGGCGGTGCTCGCCTCTTTGAATTCAGTTCTTGCAGAGAACATCGAAGATCTTCTGATGAAAGACGCCAATGGTGAGCTCTGTATAGAAGTAAAGACCACTCAAGATCTTGAAGATGTTCTCAGGCTTCCAGGAGGAAACATCTTCCACGGAGCACTTGCCTGGCCCTTTCTTGAAGACCACGAATCACAATCCACCGCATCCCAAAAGTGGGGAGTGGAAACCAAAAGAGAGAACTTGCTGGTTTGTGGCGCAGGTGCAAGACGAGGTGGCGCGGTTAGCGGCATTGCAGGTCACAACGCAGCCATGGCAGTTTTGGAAACGATTGGCTGATTAGCCCTTTTGGTTTGCTTTGTACCACTCGTAGGTAGAGCGGATTCCATCTTCTAAGGAAATCTTTGCTTTCCAGCCCAAATCGGTAAGTCTCGAAACATCTAGGAGTTTTCTTGGAGTTCCATCTGGCTTTGATGAGTCCCATTCAATAGATCCTTCGAAGCCGACAATTCGCTTGATGGTTTCGGCTAGCTCCTTGATTGAGACATCTTCTCCAACTCCAACGTTGATGGCGATGTCGTCGTCATAGTTTTCCAACAGAAAAATACAAGCGCTACCCAAATCATCCGCGTGCAAGAACTCTCGCCTCGGTGACCCAGATCCCCAGAGGGTAACCGATTTAGCTCCACTGGTTTTAGCGTCATCGAACTTTCTTATAAGGGCCGGCAAAACATGCGAGTTCTCAAGATCAAAGTTGTCACCTGGGCCATACATGTTGGTGGGCATCGCAGATATCCAACGGTGGCCGTATTGAGCTCTATAGGCCTGAACAAGCTTGAGTCCAGAGATCTTGGCCAGGGCATAAGCCTCGTTAGTCTTCTCAAGCTCTCCAGTTAGCAGGTACTCTTCCCGAATCGGTTGCTGGGCAAACTTTGGATAAACACAAGAAGAACCTAGGAAAAGAACTCTCTCAATTCCTGCAGCATGAGCCCCATCTAGAAGGTTGGTTTCAATCTGCAAGTTTTGAGACAAAAACTCCACAGGATAAGTGTTGTTGGCCTGAATACCACCGACCTTGGCAGCAGCAATAATGACCGCATCTGGCTTTTCCTTAGCTAGGTAAGCAAATACCGCAGCTCTGTCCAACAGGTCGAGCTCAGCCCTTGTTTGCCCAATAAAGACGTGTTTGGAGTCTTTTTCAATTTCCCGAACGGTTGCTGAGCCAACTAGGCCACGGTGGCCCGCCACATAGATTTTCATGTTTTCTTCCGAGGCTTTGCTTTTTTGGCAACTAGTACTTTTTTAGGGGCACTGGTCTTTCTCTTCTTAGTTACTGTTTTAGTAGCCGTTACTGACGAATCAACTGATGCAGTTTCTTTATTCCATTCGTTATAACCTGGAAGGCCAAGTTCTGCCCTGAGTTTCCAAAGGGAAACCAAAAATACGGCAAAGGCTACCGATCCAGTAATCCAGACCAAGTTCGGTGAGAACCAGAACAATTCACCGCTAGCTGGTCTACCAACCCACCACCACTCAAAGCCATAGTCGAGATTTTCTGCCACCTCACTCATTCCAGTTAGGTAGCGACCCATATTGGTTCTAAGGGCAACGATGTGTGCAAACACCAAGGCGAACCCAAGTATCCAAACTTGAGCGCGAGACATGAGCGGACCCGAGTTCATTGAGGTTCGAAACATTGCAGCAGCAATCAGCATTCCGAGCAACCCCGTCAAGTAACGAGGTTGGACGAACTGTCCAACAAGCAATCCACTCGCGCTAAGTGCTAGCAGGGGAACAAGGATCAGCGCAGCAAAAATTAGAGTAACTGACAACCCTTGTTGAACGTTGAAATACATAATCGCTGAGAAAAGCAAGCTGAGAAATACTCCCCAACCGACCACCCAAACAATTGGAGACATCGCGGTATCGAGCCACCCAAGGCCCCAAACGCCAAAGCCGCCAACCCAGAGGGTGGGCAAATTGATTATGTTGGCGTAAAGCTGTCCACCCGTAAAGGTAGTTAGACCGCCGCCTGGCGCACCGGTGAGCGTTGCCGAAGTGTTGGCGGAGCCAAACAGGAATATTGCTCCCATCAACAAAAGTGCAGCCGCTATTGAAATGTTGACCGGGGTGATCATTTTGCGGGTGAAGGTAATGATAACTACCGCAGCAATGGCGACCAAAGTATAGAGAGCCGAGTCGGGTCGACTTCCAGCTGACATCAGAAGAGTAGCCAAAGCGATTGGCCCCAAAATCCAGCGGGATCTTCGATCCTTCGTTATGACAAAACCAAGCAAAGCTGAGAAGAAAAGCACCACCGCATAGACACCCCAAGCAGAGGGGTTGGTACTTGGAAGAATAAACAAGCCAAGCGGAACCGCGATGGAAACTGCGCTTACAACCGGTACTCGGCGCAAATGTCTAGGCAGGGCAAAAGTTACAGCAGCGAAGCCAAGCACTATAAGTATTGAATTGAAAAAACGGATTGAAATTACAGAAGCCGTCAAATCATCGCTGGCAAACCAACTCATTACCCAATAGAAAATTCGGGGGTTCTCTCCCCCATTACTTCTTGTTGTTGGTGCAAACGTATCTGTTTGCCTACACGTAGCAGTGTCGTCTGGGTTAAATGCATAACAAAATGAGTACTCCATCAATGTTTCACGCACTACTACTTCACGGGGTTCAGAACCTTCCTCACAGATGCCGTCCCGGAAGCCCTGCCCACACCAAATGCTGACCAGGTGGTAGTCATCATCTGGAGTGGAGCCGATGGGGGATGCAAACGCCCAAGCACCCAAAGTCATGATGGCCGAAACAATCGAGATGCTTGTCCAGCGGACGATTTTGTTTGAGAATCCTTTTTTGGGGTCTGCAGCCTTAAGTGGGTTGGTCTTTGGGCTCTCTGTCTTAGCCATTACTGATACCCGCCCCTGCTGAATGTCTCGACATAATTCTTCAAATATAGTCCGATTTGAAGGAAGTCTAGATTTTCCAGAATGTTGATTCAATCCTGTAATCATCGACCAAGCTATCGCTCAACGTTGACGAGGAGATAACTAGAGCCTGAGAACCTGGCTCTAGTGAAAGAATGCCATTTGCGTAACCCCCGGGAACAAAGAATGCATCGAGAGAATCGGCTTTAAGGTCTTCGACCTGAGGTACTGCTGATTTGTCAGGATTGGACCAATCCTTGACTCTGACAGCGCCAAATCTAATTCGTCCTGACAACGTGATGAATATTTTCGACTCAAACTCGTGGCCGTGCCAACCACGAAATGGTTGGCTATCTGAATTATTGATTATGTACATTCGTCTGAAGTTCAGAATGTTCAATTCATTGTTGAAAAGTAAGGATCCTCGCTCATCCACATGCCTCGCGCCAACTATTAGCTTGGGGACCTGATCCATGTTTTGTCCTTCTAGTTCTTCAAGCACTTGCAGTAAGACTCTGGTAATACCCGGCCGCGATTAAAGAAAGCTTGTCTGGGTTATACCTTGAATCAATAACAGCATAGTTCTCAGCCCTTGCTGCTTCAGAGTCAAACTTGCCTTCGATTATGTCCAGAACCGCAGAGCGAAGAGCGTCTAAATCATTCGGGGTAAAGATAAAGCCTGTTTTCTTGTCAACTAACCACTCCTGGGCACAAGAAGTGTTTGTTTGGACCGGAATTGCCCCCATGGCCATTGCCTCAACCATTGATGTTGAAATCCCATCGGAAAGCGAATGTCCTACGTAAATCAAAGAGGATTTGAATAGATCCATTACTTGGCTGTGAGAAAGAGCACCTTTTTTATGAGTGGTAATTTTCATTCCAGTGGACTTGGAAAGTTTCTTTGCAGCTCTAAGCACAGGAGCGTTGCAACTGTATAAAACAATCTCAAGATTGCCGAGCTTGGCCCCCAAACCTGCAACGGTTTCCAGAGCCACGATGGCTTTACCCCAATGGTTTTCATATCCCTTGATTGCTATCTTGTTCCGAACCCCTTCGGGTCCAGTGAATCTGGCCAGACCTCCAGCAACCGGCATAAGTGGAAGCGTTTGGTAGCCAGAAGAAATCTGTGCGGCGAGGTTGTAATCCCGGGTGCACTCTGCGCTGAAACCATCAGCTATGTCAAGTAACGCCTTTATCTTTGCTTTGTGCTTAGGAAACTTTGAGAACCAGACAATTTCGCTTCCATAGTTAGTAACTATAAGTTTTGGTTTTTTCTTAAGAAGTTGAAAGGCTCTTCGGGTTGCGTATCCCGCATTTTGCAGCTCATGGATATGAACGATCTCTGGATTAAACCGCCGAATCCTCCAGGCGATGTATGCACCCCGAACCCAGTCGGAAAGAAACCTATCGGCTATCCACATAGGTAATGAGAAAACTCTTGAAAACCAGGTAATTGAGACTCGGTTTGATTTTCGTGCGCGCTCAGATATGCCCTTCTGAACTCTTCTATGTGGAGAAGCGGAGACAACCTCAAATATCAAATCACTTGAATCAAATTGGGATATCCAGCGCGAAAGATGAATACTGTCTGCCATTCCGACAAGAAGTATTTTCATGATTTCTTTCTTTTTTTCGGCCAAGGCAATTGCGACTTTTATGTCTCATTGCTGAATGATTACGTTTAGTCTAATTTGAAACCGAGTTTGATAGTCAGCTGTATTGAGTTCTACGGCCTGATTTATGTGCAATTTATCTAGCTTTGTCCCTTGGATTTATTTCGTAGCCAGGATTGAACCGCAGTTCACTAAGTTAGGCGCCCAAATCTGCTAACTTTGTCCGCATGAAGAGAAAAGCGCTTATCACTGGTATCACGGGTCAAGATGGTTCTTACTTAGCCGAGTTTTTACTCTCCAAAGGCTACGAGGTCCACGGCTTAGTGCGAAGAGCATCCAACCTCAACACCCAACGGATTGACCATCTCTTTGAGGATGTTCATGAAGAGAATCGCTCTCTATTTCTTCACTTCGCAGATCTCTCTGATGCTTCTAGGCTCACAACGCTTCTTTTTTCGATTAGACCAGATGAGGTTTACCACCTAGCTGCACAGTCACACGTTCGTGTTTCATTTGATCAACCAGAATTTACCGGCGACGTCACTGGATTGGCCACCACTCGCCTGCTCGAAGGTATAAGGCTCGCTTGCCCGGAAACCAAGTTCTACCAGGCGTCGAGCTCAGAAATGTTTGGGGCGACACCGCCGCCTCAGAGCGAAACTACTGAGTTCTACCCCAGAAGCCCATACGGCGCTGCCAAACTCTATTCGTACTGGATGACCCGAAACTACAGAGAAGCTTATGGATTGTTCGCAGTAAACGGGATCCTCTTTAATCACGAGTCGCCACGAAGAGGTGAGACCTTCGTAACAAGAAAAATCTCCCGTGCGGTTGCAAAGATCAAGCTTGGTATCCAAAAGGATCTTTACCTAGGAAACCTGGACGCCGTGAGGGACTGGGGCTACGCACCCGAGTATGTAAGAGCGATGTGGCTCATGCTTCAAGCAGATACCCCTGAGGATTTTGTGATTGCAACAGGTGCTTCAGCAACGGTAAAAGATTTCCTAGAATTTGCATTCCAGGAAGCAGGTTTGGATTGGCAAAAGTACGTCAAATTCGACGACCGTTATGTTCGCCCGACAGAAGTTGACTCACTAATCGGTGAAGCTTCAAAGGCTCAAAAGAAACTTGATTGGAAGCACACTCTAGACGTCGCCGGCTTAGCCAGCCTGATGGTAAAACATGATATCGAGAGTGTCACTGAGAACTCTCACGTGGTCGATGTACCGAAGTTTGTCTAGCTAGTTTTCTTCGATCTTCATTAGCTCGACACCTTTTTCAACAGACGGATTGCGTGCAATCAGCTCTTTGAAGGTCCCGGCATCATGGACTTTACCGTCTTGAAGCAATATGACCTTGTCGGCGTGCTGAATCGTGTTCAGTCGGTGGGCTATAACTACTACGGTCACTTGACCCCGCATCTCTTCAAGTGTCTTTTGTATTTCCGCTTCAGACTCAGCGTCGAGTGCCGAGGTTGCTTCATCCATCACCAACAAACTCGGCTTCGAATAAATTGCCCGAGCTAGACCTAACCGCTGCATTTGTCCTCCGGACAAGCTGTCCTTTAACTTACCCAACGGAGTGTCGATTCCTTGAGGTAGGTCCAATATCAAGTTGCCAAGGTGCGCTGCCTGAAGAGCTGCGATGACTTCCTCGCGATCGACAGTTTCAACTTCTTCTCCCAAAGCGACGTTTTCTAAAATTGTGCCTGAAACCATGCCGGGTTTTTGTGGAACGTAACTGACACGGCCCCCAATTTCACCCAGTTTGTCGTAAAGGTTGGTGTTTCGATAAACGCGTCCCGAGGTAGGAGTGAGAAGCAAGCAGAGAATATCTGCGATGGTGGATTTACCTGCACCAGACGCTCCCATCAAAGCAGTTTGTGATCCAGGCTCAACAGTGAAATTCACATTTGTAATTGCAGGAGAAGACGAATCTGGATACGAGAAAGAAACGTCCTCAAATACAACTCCGATTGGCTTGCCTACAACAATGTTCTGCTTATTAGCATCAGCTGGAACAGCTGCGGCCTTCAGTAGCTCAGGTGCCCCCGCAAGAATGTCATGAGCGATCTTCGCACCAGGAATCGCGGACTTGATCGAAAGCAGTGCAGATTGAAGAGGTAGCAAAGCAGCCGTGAGCCGGAAGCCACCTGCAATAAAGATTCCGACTTTGCCAGCTGAGCTTGAGATGTCCCCCGACAGCAGCTGAGATAAGAAAAACAGCGCTAACCCAACGAGTAAAGCAGCTTCAATAATGTACCTAGGCATACCGCCCAGATAGAAAGTTTTCGCATTGCTGTTAGCAAAATCTTTTTTGGCTTTGTAGATGTCGTCGATGTACTTTTCTCGCTTGCCCGAAACTGACAATTCTCTGAACACCGAAATTAAGTTGTTTACTGAGCTAGCTACTCTGATTGAGCTGTCGTAGTTGACTTCTTGAGCCCTACTCATTAGTGACCCAATAAAGAATTGAATAATAAAAGCAATTAATCCGAAGTAAAATATAGCGGCCAAGGTTGCGATAGCGTCCACAAAAAAGAAGCCCATGGCGATAACAACAATGAATAGAAAGCCTTCGGAAACGAGAGTGTTAAAGCTGTTTAAGAGCCCTCCAAAAGCGTTGGCTGTTCCGCCTTGAACCGCATACATCATCTCTTCTAAAGAGTATTTTCTTATACCGATTAGATTCCCACCGAATCTAATCTCAGATATTGTCTTGGCGGCTCTTGCTTCAATACTCGCAACAAAGAATGCTGCCCATCTCGTTAGTGCCACGGACAGAACTGCTTTACTGAGGAATAGAGCAAGTATTACTCCAGCAATTAGTGGGATAGTTTCAATATTTACTGCGGGTACTGAAAACCCCAATAATTCAAAACTTGGCCCAGTTTCGCTTCCGCCAGAGATTAGTGCCACGGTTGATGTTGCAAGGTATCCAATTGCCATAATTCCAGCAATGTCAAGCAATGCAAGAGCTGACCGAAGGGCCACAATTGCAATCCAGACCGCTCTCTCAAAAACAGTCATAAAAGCAAAACTTAGTTTTATTGCTTTCAACACATCTAAATCCTAAGGGGGTTTCGAATGTTGGGACTTCGATGGTGAGCGGAGACGAGAGGATTTGAACCTCCGAGGGGCTTTAACACCCCTACCTCATTAGCAGTGAGGCGCACTCGACCGGGCTATGCGACGTCTCCGAGAACGTATTGAGTTTAGCTCAATTTACTATCGAGTCCCGTGGTGAGAAGTTGAGCCAACCCTCTACGGAGTAGTGGTTGCATTATTGACTACTGGCAGATCATTCTGAATTTGATCAAATAGTGCAGCTGCCTCATCCGGGACTAAGCCTAGGCGGCCTGCATCTGCACCCTCAAGCGCATAAGTCGGTACTGCAGTAAAAATCATTCGCGAAGTGTCAACCTGCCTGAGCGCCCCGGCCAAAGTAACCATTGTGTCGAGTTCAGTAATCGATTCGGATAGCTTCATGTTTCGTGCAGCCGAACTAGCAAGACTGTAGAGGGCGATCGGGTTGTTGAGAACTCCATCTTGCTTTATCTTGTCGAATAGGGACATTAGGAACATTTGTTGATTTGAGATTCGACCAAGGTCCGAGCCATCCCCGAAACCGTGTCTTGTTCTTAAGAATCCAAGGGCTTCTTTGCCCTTCAAGGTGTGAGTACCGGCTTCAATGTAAAACTGGGAGTAGTCATCAGAAATATCCTGATCAATGGTGACTTCTACGCCACCAACAGCGTTTGACATTTCAATAACGCCGTTGAAGTCAATCATTGCTAAAAACGGTATTTCCAGCCCAGTAAGTTTTTGAATCGTAAGGTGAGTGCAGGCTACTCCGCCCCGAGAAATAGTGCTGTTGATTTGCTGACGTTCGATTGCGGGGAAAACCCCTCCCTCTGGATTCGGGCATTCAGGTACGGAAACCAATAGATCTCTTGGGAACGAAACTACAGTTGCGTCCTCTCTGTCCTTTGTGATGTGTAGCAAGATGATCACATCTGCTAGTTCGGAGGTTACTAGTCCTTCGCCATATTCTTCACCTTGGCCGTCTCGGGTATCAGATCCGATGAGTAAAAAATTGATTGGGCCATCGAGGTCGACTTCAGCGCCGGTAGATAAAACAATGTTGTCTTGGTTTAGTTTGTTGTAAATGTCGAAAGCCGAAATTCCCGCAGCCGCTACTGCGGCTCCTGCGACAACCGCCAATCCCTTTAATGCCCAGCGGAAATACTTTCTGCCTGGGGCGGGTGGCTTCTGATCTCCGTGTCTGGGTGGAAATTTCTTGGGATCCGCAGGAGGTCTGATTACTCTGCGCGAAGCGAAGTTTGGTAAATTATCCGACAACTAACTTCCCATCCCGAGCTATATCTAAGTTTCCAGTCTATTCAAAAGCAAAACTTTATCGGTCAAGCTCTGGAAACTCTCAGCTTTTATGGCGGAGGCCGTGGGATTCGAACCCACGAAACATTGCTGTTCACTGGTTTTCAAGACCAGCTCCATCGGCCGCTCGGACAGACCTCCGTAAAGGAGTTTATAGCAATTGCTTCCTACTAGCTCCCTCTAGAAAACAAAAAGCCCTCGAGGCCTGCCAGGACTTGCGCAACCCCATCGTCAGTAACTGATGCGGTCACATCTGTTGCAGCCAATTGGACTTCCTTGGGGGCTTGACCCATGGCAAAAGCTAGTCCACCAGAATTCTTCGCCCACTCAAACATCTCGATGTCATTTCTTCCATCTCCCATTACTAGGACCTGATTTTTTTCGATTCCTAATCGAGATCGCTGCACTTCCAAAGCACTTGCCTTCGTGACACCTTGTGGGGAAATATCCAACCAAGCGGTATAGCCAATGGCGTAACTTACAGATGACAATCCGATATTTGAAATCAGTCCTAAAAATTCATCAACGTCGTGCTCTGGAGACAACACAACAACTCTGCTAACCGGATGATGCATCAGCTCATCAAGCGGTGTCTCAAAGTTTTGATCACCAAGGGCATACGAGGGAAAAGGTCGATGAAAGCGGTAGCTTCCATCGACATCTTCTACGGCGAAGTGGGCCTGAGGTAAATATTCAATCAGCTGTGTCAGCACTTCCGCGGGTTCAAAGGTAATCACGTCGGCTATCTTGAATCCTCTTGGGTGCAGGTTATCTAGCTCTACTGTCACTGCTCCATTTGAACTTACGACGAAGCCTTGTTTAATCCCAAGATCTCTAACTACTGGGACGGCGTTTGGAGCGGAGCGGCCAGTTGCAACAATGACTTCATGGCCTAGGTCCTTGACCCGACTTACCTCTTTGGCAACCTCTGGAGATAGATACCCATCGTCATGAACTAGTGTCCCGTCAATGTCTAGACCGATTAGCCATCGGTCACTTGGGGAAAGATTTGGCATGTTGGATTCGTTGTTGAGTTCTATTATGCGTTCTTGGGAAGGATTAGTTCTTCTCCACCAAGGTATGGCCTCAAAGCGGCAGGGATCTTAACCGAACCATCAGCGAGCTGGTGATTTTCTAGGATTGCGACTAGCCACCGGGTTGTGGCAAGGGTTCCATTTAAGGTTGCAGCGATGGCTGTCTTGCCATCTTCAGTTCTATAGCGAACGTTTAGGCGCCTTGCTTGATAGGTGGTGCAGTTTGAGGTGGATGTTAACTCACGGAAATCATTTTGAGTTGGTACCCAAGCTTCTGCATCGTACTTTCTTGCTGCGGATGAACCTAGGTCGCCGGCTGCAGTATCAATTATTCGATAAGGCAGCTCGCAAGCTTGAAGCATCTGTTCTTGAAAAGCCAAGAGTTTTTGATGCTCTTGCTCAGCTTGTTCTGGCTTGATGTAGCTAAACATTTCAAGCTTGTTGAATTGGTGAACCCTGAGAATTCCTCTGGTGTCTTTTCCGTGACTACCAGCTTCTCTTCTATAGCAAGTTGACCAACCTGCATATCTAAGAGGTCCGTTGTTTAGATCAACAATCTCATCTCGGTGATATCCAGCAAGAGCTACCTCACTAGTTCCGGTGAGGTATAGATCATCGGCCGGAAGATAATAGATTTCGTCCGCGTGCTCGCCAAGAAAACCAGTCCCCGCCATGATCTCAGGTCTAACAAGAGTGGGGGTAATCAGCGCGGTAAAGCCAGCCTTGGTTGCAAGATCTAAGGCCAAGTTCATTAGAGCAAGTTCAAGCCTCGCACCCATGCCTTTTAGGAAATAAAACCTAGATCCCGAGATCTTTGCGCCTCGTTCAATGTCGATCACATCCAGTAGTTCACCAAGGGCAACATGGTCTCTAGGTTCAAAATCAAAAGAGGGTTTTGTTCCTACTTCTTTCAGAACAAAAAAGTCTTTCTCGCCCCCGGAAGGAACACCTTCACTAACTACGTTTTCGATTTTCCACAAAATCACATCTAACTCTTCAGAGGCAGTATTTGCTAACTCATTAGCAGCCTTCACTTTGCTAGCTAAGTCTTGAGCGGCTGCAACTAATTCAGCTTTTTGATCTTTAGGGGCGGTGGAAACGAGCTTTGAGTGAGTGTTTTGTTCAGCCCTTAGGGTTTCAAATTCCGCGAGCGCCTTCCGGCGCTTGGTGTCTGCATCGACCGCTTGGTCAACTAGTGACTCTTGTCTACCTCTGGCACGCTGAGATGCCTTTACGGCATCTGGGGATTCTCTAAGGAGATTTAGGTCGATCATCCTTCAAGAATACAAGGCAAGGAGCAAAGCGAGTTTAGGTTGCGTGACTAACGAGCTTTGCGAATGGCTTCCAGCCACTTCTTAGCTTCACCGTATTGTCCATTTGAGTTATTGCCAGATGGAGCGGTCTGCTGTTTGTCTGCTCTGGGGTAAGACCCTAAGAAACTGACTTTAGGGCTGAATCTGTGAAGACCAGCCAAAGCTTCCCCGACTGAATCATCCAACACGTGTCCTTCAGCATCGATGTTGAAACGGTAACGACCTAGCCTGTCGCCAATTGGGCGTGATTCGATTCGCGTTAGGTTGACACCCCTCGTGGCAAATTGCTCTAGCATCTCAAGAAGCGATCCTGGTCTATCGGTCGGTAGCTCAACAATTACCGATGTCTTGTCAGCTCCAGTTGGTTTAGACAAATCCCCCACAAGGCCAATTTGAATGAACCTGGTCTGTGCCTGCTTATTCTCACCGATGTTCTTGGCAAGAGTAATGAGCTTGAAATGGTTCGTGATTGTTGGCGCGGCTATTGCCGCATCCGCGTAGGAGCTCTCCATAAGATCTTTAGCTGCAGAAGCAGTGGATGTTGTTGGAAGGTGCACGTGACCTGGAAGTTTATCCAGCAACCACTTTCTGCTTTGCGCATAAGCAACCGGGTGGGTTGCTACGGTTTTTACGCTCGAAAGTTTTGTTCCCGGCCTGGCTACCAGGTTGAAGGTAACTGGGACTAGATACTCTCCATAGATACGAATCAGTTCTGTTCCGGCCAGGGCGTCAAGAGTTGCTGAAACCCCACCCTCAATCGAGTTCTCAACTGGAACAACCGCTCTAGTTACTTTTCCAGACAGCACAAGTTCAATCGCTTCAGCAACATGGTTCACAGGAACCTGCTTTGCGCCTTTAGCCTGCTTTATCTGAGAAAGCGCTATCTCGGTGAAGGTTCCCGCTGGTCCAAGGAAGGTATAGGAAACTTTCGCTGGTTGCTTGTTGCGCTCAGGTGACATGTATAAAGGTTAATCCCCAAGCACCGCCTTGGGTAGGTCGCTGCGGAAAAAAAGCTACCGCGAGCAAAAATGTCTCTAGAATTAGAGACAACACGGGAGTTTGGTGAAACCAGACTGAGAGGGAGACTTTATAGTCTTCGACCGTCGAACCTGATCTTGGGTAATGCCAGCGCAGGGAGGACACTCATAAATCCCGTGCCCAACTAGTTACACGTAAGGGGCACGAAATGAAAAGAATCGCACTACTCGCAGTTACCGCAGCCTTAATTCTCACCGGCTGCGCACCAACCACGCAGGCTCAAGTTGTGACTCTGGTGGCCCATGACTCATTTGCTATCTCGGATCAGTCAATCGCAGAGTTTGAACAGCAGTCAGGCTTCAAGCTCGAGATTGTGAGAGCCGGGGACGCAGGAAGCGTCACTAACCGACTTGTTTTGACCAAAGACTCTCCTATTGGAGATGTGGTGTTCGGAATCGACAACACTTTCCGGGGTATAGCCGATGAAAACAACCTCATTGACGGGTCTCTTTCCGAAGTTACCTATTCGGATGTTTGCTTCAATTACGACAAGATCTGGTTTGAAGAAAACAATCTAACTCCACCAAGTAGCTGGAGAGATCTAACTTTGCCCGCCTATGAGGGTCTGACGGTAGTTAGTAATCCCCTTACCTCTTCCCCGGGTCTTGCCTTTCTGGCAACCACGGTTGCCGCTTTTGGGGAAGACGGTTTCGAAAGTTTCTGGCAACAGCTAAAAGATAACAACTTAAAAGTTGCAACTGGTTGGGAAGAGGCTTACTTCACGGAATTCTCTGGTTCCGCAGGTAAAGGAAACTACCCGGTAGTTCTTAGCTATAGTTCATCGCCAGCTGCAGAGATTAGAGAAGATGGAATGTCTCAAACGGTGCCGCTTCTAGATGAGTGCTTCAGGCAAATTGAGTATGTTGGCATCTTGCAAGGTGCAAGCAATCCTGCGGGAGCAAAAGAACTCGTTGAGTTTTTACTATCTGATTCTTTTCAGTCAACTATGCCGGGACTGATGTATGTGTATCCGGTCAATCCCGAAGCAGTTGTGCCTGCCGAGTGGGCGCAGTTTGGGCCACCAGCTAAATCCACGATTGGTGAAAGTTTGGATATTGCAAATAACAGAGTTAGCTGGCAGGACAAGTGGTCTGTAATTTTTGACTAGAAAAATACTGTGGCTGGTACCCCTATTATTTGTCGGGCTAGTTTTCTACTGGCCGGTCACACAAGTTGCCTTGCTTGGAGTATCCGGGGACTGGTTATCGCGACTTATTGAGCCAAAGATCGTAGAGATCGTTTGGGTCACTATCTGGCAGGCGGCTTTGTCGACGGTCGTGACGGTACTCATTGCGATTCCTGGCGCATACCTCTTATACAGAAGATCTTTTCCGGGGCAACAACTTGTTAGGGCTCTTATAACAGTGCCTTTTGTGCTCCCAAGCATTGTTGTAGCCGTTGGGTTCACGGTGTTTCGAAGTGTCCACGAGTTTTACCAGGGACTGGGGCTTACTTTCTTGGCAGATCCGGTCTATTGGATTATTGCGGCCCACGTATTTGTGAACTACTCGATAGCCGTCAAGACCATAGGTGGAGTCTGGGCAACTATGGATGCTGACACTGAAGCAGCCGCAGAACTGGATGGGGCTGGAAGACTCAGAACACTCCTTTTGATTTCCCTACCTCAACTCAAACCAGCAATCTACTCAGCATCGGCTTTGATTCTTCTTTTTTCAGCAACATCTTTTGGGATTGTTCTGGTTCTAGGAGGCGGGCAAGTCCAAACCATTGAAACAGCAATCTTCTTTGCCGCAACCCAAAGACTAGATCTTGAGCTAGCTTCCGCCTTGGTCTTGGTTCAGACTCTGATTACTGCACTGGCGTTCTTGGTCGGCACCAAACTTGCCAAAGGCAACTTTGGGCTCGAGCAGGTTTTTGAGGGATCACGAAGGCCAAAGGTTGACCGCAGAGATTCGTTGGCTCTTGTATTTAGCGTTGCCATCTGGGTGGGCTTATTAGCAATGCCCTTGATTCTGGTGCTAGTTAGAGCTTTTGATGTTCGTGGAAACTTTGGTTTTGAGAATTTTGTGAATCTTGGAACGCGAGGCGCAAGAGATCTTCTCAACATCACTTTTGTTGATGCAGCCATGAACTCATTAAGGAATATGGCCGTTGCCGCTTTGATTGCTTTTGTGTTAGGAGCACTCATATCCTGGTTACTTACTCGAACCCGATTCCGCTTCCTAGATTTTGTATTTCTACTTCCACTTGGTGTTTCAAGTGTTGTGTTGGGCTTTGGTTTTTTGGTTTCCTTCGATGCTTCCTGGTTTCCTTTACGCTCAAGCTGGCTAATTGTTCCTCTAGCTCAAGCGCTTATCGCCCTTCCCATGGTCATCCGGTTGGTTCATCCAGCTCTTGTTTCAATTGGTAGAGAACCAATTGAGCAAGCCCAGTTAGATGGGGCAACAAGCTGGCAGAGTTGGCGATTTATCGAATCCAAAATGATTCGTGGTGTACTTCTAACGTCTCTTGGCTTTGCAGCAATAATCTCGATTGGGGAGTTTGGTGCCAGCAGTTTTCTAGCTAACGGTTCGCAGGCAACAATTCCAACTTTGCTATTTAGGTTGATTTCTCGGCCCGGGGATCAGAACTACGGAATGGCAATGGCGGTATCGGCGATCTTGATTCTCCTAAGCGCCGTTGTTGTGTATTTAGTCTCTAGAGTTCCGAAGGAGAAGCTGTCGGCCTAAGGCCTATGTTGATTAGCCGGGGCTGGTAGATTCTTCTGGTGCCGATAATCAAAGAACTTGCTGCCAAGGTCCTTTTAGCACTTGGCTATTCCATAAGCTCCAAGACCAAGAAGACTCTGATTCAAAGAATTTGGAAGTCTGGTCAGGAAATCTCAAGGGCTCAGGCAAACAAGCTTCTTCGACACTCCAAGAGTCAACTTGGGCAAGACATTCTTGCCCTGTCTGTCACGGGCTTCAAGAATCCTGGTTTCTTTGTTGAGTTTGGAGCTTCAGACGGAGCAGCACTGAGTAACAGTCATATTCTGGAAAAACATTTTGGTTGGTCTGGAATTCTTTGTGAGCCAAGTAAAAGTTGGCATCAAGCCCTTAGGAAAAATAGAAACTGCGCAATTGACACTCGTTGTGTTTACTCGGCCTCTGGCCAGAAGATTAGCTTTTCAGAAAATTATCTAGGCGAGTTATCAGCAATTAGTGAGTATGCGGAACCGAATAGTCACGGGCTACTAAAAAGAACTACTTCTTCTTACGAAGTAGAGACGATTTCACTTCAAGATCTACTGGTGTCACACGGTGCTCCTAAATACATCGAATTTCTTTCAATTGACACTGAAGGCAGCGAGTTTGAGATTCTAAAAAACTTTGACTTCCAAAGCTATCAATTTGGTGCGATTTGCGTGGAGCACAACTTTGCAGACACTCGTGAAAAAATCAATAGCCTTCTGTTGGCGAACGGATACCAGCAGGTTCAAGCAGATTTGTCGGATTTTGACGATTGGTACATTCAGTCCAAAAACTGAAAACTGCCTTTAGGTAGGCGGTCTTTAATTACCTGAATTGATTCAGGGTTTTGATCTACCAGGACAAATCTTCTGCCAAGTTCATTAGCTACAAACCCTGTGGTTCCAGAACCTGCAAAGAAGTCCAAGACAACGTCCCCTGGTTTACTACTTGCTTGAATGATTCTTCTTAGAATTCCAACTGGCTTTTGGGTTGGATAGCCGGTCTTCTCTTTACCTGTAGGGGAGACAATTGTGTGCCACCAGACGTCTGTGGGTAGTTTTCCTCTTTCAATCTTTTCTGGCGTAACAAGTCCCGGAGCCATGTAGGGCTCGCGATCTACTTCCTCGGAGTTGAAGTAGTAGTTCTTTGGGTCTTTCACGAAAACCAAAATAGTGTCGTGCTTGGCGGGCCATCGACTCTTGGACTTTCCTCCGTAGTCGTAGGCCCAAATGATTTCGTTCAAAAAGCACTCTGGTCCAAATAGAGCGTCCAGTAGGACTTTGGCGTAATGAGCTTCACGATAATCGAGGTGCAAATACAACGTCCCTGAGTTGTTTAGGACCCGAAAAGCCTCTTCAATTCTGGGCTCTAGAAACTCCCAGTAGTTAGCGAACTGATCGTCGTAGGACAACACAGTTGACTTGACCGTCTCGTAGCGCTCTCCTTTAAAACCAATTCGGTTGCCTTCGTTACTCCTCCTGGTGGTTACTTTAGATCTCTGTTGTTCGCGGCCGGTATTGAACGGGGGGTCGATGTAAACAAGTTGAACAGAAGAGTCAGGGATTAGCTTCAAAACAGTTAGATTGTCACCGAAGTAAAGGGTGTTTTCTAAAGTGGCCATAGGAAGTAGATTAACAGCCATGGAACCAAAAGTTATACACAACGAGCAAGCTAACCGCTATGAGCTTTGGCTAGGAGATGCTCGGGTTGGTCTAGCTGATTACAGCCGCATGCCCGGTGAGAGACATTTTGTCCACACCGAAGTAAACCCTGAGCACCAAGGTAAAAACTACGCTGCCATCTTGCTTCGTGAGGCATTTTTAGACATGCGTCAAAACTCCACTGACAAAGTTGTTCCAGTGTGCTCTTATGTAGTCACTTACATGCAACGTCATCCCGAAACCCATGACTTTCTGAAGGGTTCGATTGAAGAGGCTGTGGCTGCCTGCAGGCTTCCTAGGAGTTAAGCCAACTTACCAATCCGGATATTTATCCACTTGATTAAGTCTTGGAGAATATCGTCTTTGTTTAGCTCGTTGTAAATCTCATGCCTGGCATCGTGATATACAAATAACTCAATATCCTGAATGCCGGCTTTCTTTCGATATGCCTCTACCAGGGCTTTATTTGAATACTCACCGCCGATCGGGTCGGCTTCACCCACCTGAACAAGAATTGGAAGATCGCTTCTGACGTTCTTTGATGGAGTCCCAAACAATTTCAAAGAGTTGGCAACACCAAAAACCTGCATAGCTGCAGCCAAGAATGTTAGTGGATCAGCAACAAATTTCTTTTGAACTTCAACATCCCTTGATAGCCACTCGTAACCGGTTGAGCCCGGAAGCTTCTTCCAAACCTTATTGAAATCACCTGTTGCTAGATAACCAGGCATTGTTAGAGCACTACCTGAGAGCACGACCGCGTCATACAAATCTGATGCATTGTTTATGACTTTTTGTGCAATAAATGAGCCCCAACTATGCCCAAGAAATACAAGTGGCTTACCTGGGTTTTCTGATTTTATAAGCTTCGAAAAATCTAGGACCTGCTTGAATGTGGCGTCCATGCCACCTTGTCCCAGATTTCCAAGTTTCTTTATTTGCTTTCGCTCTATTTGGCCAAGGCCTGTTTGACCATGACCTCTGTGATCGTCGGCGTAAACGCTAAAGCCTGCCCTGTTTAGAACCATAGCCATCTGGTCATACCTTCTGGCATGCTCGCCTAGTCCGTGAGCTATTTGAACAATTGCTTTAGGGTCAGCTACTGGCCATTCATAGAAGACAATGTCTACGCCAAATGAACCTTTGAGGGCTCGTTGGATGGGAAGACTAGTCATAGTCTCAGTCTATTAAAGTAGGTATCTTCTAGCACATTTCAAATGGTTGCCTTTTGAAGACTCGTGACATATTTACTCTGTAGTCTGATCCTAATAACTTGAACTAGGGGACATTGTAAACATGGGACAGTATGACGAGTACCTTGAGCGGACTAATTGGAAATACTCAGCGGGCTTGCTCACCTGGGTTCACAAGAGAATCCTCAAAACCTTTATACGGGTAGCCAAACTCACCCCTAGAGAAGTCAAATTACTGGAGATTGGCTCTGGTCGTGGGACCGGAGGTCTAATTGCCAATCAAATGGCTTTTACCAAATACACAG
This sequence comes from Rhodoluna sp., assembly GCF_044239955.1. Classification (GTDB taxonomy): domain Bacteria; phylum Actinomycetota; class Actinomycetes; order Actinomycetales; family Microbacteriaceae; genus Rhodoluna. The sequence goes on along the minus strand of NZ_JBIIAL010000002.1, from coordinate 37,073 downwards.
GGGTTGAACCAGCCCAAGCTCTCGCGAAGTTTAGTCGAGAGCGTTACGGGCATGAGGTGGTTGAGGATTCTTTACCTGATTTGGTTTCAATTGAATCTGGTTCCATGGATGCTATATTCTCTGTTCATGTTCTCGAGCATGCCTCTACTCACTTAGACGCCTGGGCTTGGGTCAAGGAAATGAAACGTATTGTTCGCCCCGGAGGCAATATTCTAATTTGCACACCCGATGCCCAGGATTACGGGACTTACTTCTGGGATTCTGATTGGTCGCACGGATACCCCACTACCCCAAGGAGATTGTCTCAAATTCTCCAGGATCACGGCTTAGAGATTGTTTTTGCTGGGAAGATGCATTTTGGATCACTGTCCCCCCTAGTCGCAGCATTTTCCCATTTCGTCGCTTTACTTCTCCCCACAAGGTTGGGGGACAGGGTAACCGTCAGGATTTTTGGCCGTCCTCTAATCTCAGGGCTCAAAATAGCAATCCTTTGGGGGCTTACTTACGTGGTAGCAAGGAAACCATGAATTCTTCTTTTACTAAATAATTCAGTTCACCAAGCATTGATGGTTCTAGTAGCCAGAGTCATGCGTAGGTGAGCTAGTTCGTTATTTGCTAAGTAGCTTCCAGCGAGTTTCGAGCATCTCAATGCGTTTTGCATCCTCCGCCGTGATTCGACCGTAGTAATCACGCTTGTTCAGTAGCCACAACATTTCAAAATGCACGGCATTCACAAGTCCCTGCTCGATATTATTCATGGTTGTGGCAGCACCACTAAAGACTACTTTTCGGGTTTCGAATCTCGTGAGATGAGTTGCAGCAACTTGACGGATTACATCTAAAGAGTCGCTAGAAACAGCACCTCCCATTACAAAATCAAGATTGTTGTCTTTTGCGGCTTTTGATGCGGTCAAGACATATTGAGTAACTTCGGGTGAATTTATTGAATCCCTAGTCAATCCTAGAGATCCTGCAAAATCGACTCTACCAAAAACCAGACCTGAAGCTCCGTTTGGCTTAGAAGCTTCGGAAACCATTGCATCAAGGTTTTCAAATCCGGTTATTGTTTCTAGGTTGAAGAGAAAATCTGTATCTTGTTGCTCGTCTTCAGTGAAAGTAAGGTTTTTTGCAGCAACATACTTAGTTAAGGCATACGGTGTTTCGACCATTGGAGCAACTATGTATCTGACTCCAATTTGCTTAGACTCAAGTAGGTCCCTGATGGCCTCACAACCCCCTATTTTTACAGTCAAAGGTAGTCCTGCGGATCTTGATATGTCTACAAGTCTAAGTAATTCGTCAATTCGAGTTCCCTCTGCCTCAAATTCGGCCTTAACGCTTACGACTCCGAATTCCTCTCGGCCACGCGTGAGAATATCTCTCATTTGTTTTTCGGTTTTGTTCACTCGTCTCCCCCTATTCGTAGGTTCCAAATCCGATTGTAGCTTGGAAGCTAGAGGAATGCACTCTGCGCTGGTAGAATCTATCCAATCTTGGTCCTACGCCACGTTTATCCCGCAGTGAATCCGCTGAAGTAACGAGGGGCAAGTTATTGGGATCTATTATTGAGGTGTCTTGACGATGAAAAACTTCAGGTTGAATTGGTTCTTTGGTGCGTGAAATCTTGAATAAACCAGCAGCTTTTATCTTCGATTTAGACGGAACTCTTTTTGATTCTTCTGCACAAATTTACAGGGCACTTTGCGTCACAAGAATTGAACAAGGCATGCCCTCAATCAGTTTTAACGAGGTATCAAAGTTGATCGGACTTAGGGCTGAGGAGTTATTCGCTACCATTGACCTTAATCAGAAGGAGTTGTCGGAAGCTGTTTCCTTATTTAGGAACAACTTGGAGACTGAAATAGGTCAGGAAAACTTGACTTATCCAGAGAGTAAAAGTCTTTTGAGTCAAGTCAATGGTCTTGGGTTTGCTGTTGGGGTTGCTACATCAAAGCCTGTTCGTCTTGCCAAATTGGTCGTGGAAAATTCAGATTTGAATAATCACGTCAGACACATTCAAGGCACGGATGGTTTCCCGCCTAAGCCTAATCCTGAGGTAGTTATTCGTTGTATGTCTGCGCTCGGGGTGGCATGTGGATTTATGGTGGGAGATAGAGTGGAAGACGTTGTAGCTGGAAATTCCGCTGGTTTGCTATCTATAGGGGTTGCTCAGTCCAATTTCTCTGAGGAGGAGTTAAGGCTTGCTGGTGCGTTCGAAACTTTTGGCTCTATTGCAGAACTGAATGGTAGTTTGAAATCACTAATTGCACGAGCCGATCTTGGGAGCGCTAATTGAAGTATTCTGATCACTTTGTAGGTGTGCTCAAGGACTTGGGTTACACCCATTGCTTTTACGTAGCTGGCGGAAACATCATGCATTTGCTTGAGTCAGCAAGTCACGTTTTTACCTGTGTCCCAGTAGTCCATGAAGTTACCGCTGGCATAGCAGCAGAATTTTTCAACGAAAGTGATGCTCTAAATGGTTCCAAGGCCTTTGCTTTAGTGACTGCGGGGCCAGGTTTGACGAATATCATCACTGCCATGGCCGGGGCCTATTTGGAGAGCAGAGATTTGTTGGTTGTTGGTGGCCAGGTCAAAAGCTCCGACTTGAGCCCTGAAGGAATTAGGCAAACGGGGATCCAAGAAATCAACGGAATGGAGCTGACAAAGTCAATTACTGTTGCTCAACTTCAGATTCGAAAGCCAGTTCCAGACCAAGAAATTGTGGATGTCGTTATCCGAGGGCTTAGGCCAAAAAAGGGTCCCGTGTTTATTGATTTTTGTTTGGATGCTCAAGGTAGCCCAATTGACCCTGTGGCTTTTCCTAAGGCGGAGTTTGGTAAGGCGATTGTTGATTCAGGGAGTCTAGTCTCAGAGGAGATTCTGCAAGCTCTGACCACGGCAAAGCGTCCAGCGCTGTTAATTGGAGGTGGGGTGTCTAGGCAAAAGGCTAGATCACTAGAAAGCGAGCTTGAAAACCTCCCTATTCCCGTAATGACGACTTGGAACGCCGCAGACAGAATGGATTCCAGAGCACCTTCGTACTTCGGAAGACCCAATACTTGGGGTCAAAGATATGCGAATTTAGTAATGCAGCAATCCGATCTGTTGATCGCGTTGGGGACTAGATTAGGGCTTCAGCAAACTGGATTCAATTGGCAAGAATTCGTGCCTAATGGAGAAGTAGTCCATGTCGAGATTGATGGCGCCGAACTAGAAAAGCCTCATCCTAACGCTAAATTCAAGGTCAAGGGCGACGCAAATGACTTCATAGAAAAGCTGCTTCCTCAAATTCACAGACTTAGCTCACCGGATTGGCGCGAGTGGATCGAGTTTGCGAATGAGGTCAAGAATGCCCTTCCGCTATCAGAATCTGTGAACCACACTCGAGCTGGCTTCATAAACTCTTACGATTTTTACGTTCAGCTATCGGCAATCGTCCAAAAGGGTGATGCTGTTGTGCCCTCTAGTAGTGGTGCATCTGAGACCGTGGCAATGCAAGCTCTGCTTCAACCCTCTAATGCGACCGTCATTACAACCAAAGGCTTGGCTAGTATGGGCTACGGACTTGGTGGGGCAATTGGGCTGGCTTTTTCCGGCCCAAATCGAGTTATTCACATCGAGGGAGATGGGGGTTTTGCTCAGAACCTCCAAGAGATGGGTACGGTCCGAGCAAATGATTTGAATATAAAGACCTTTATTCTTTCCAATAACGGTTACGCGTCTATTCGGATGACTCAAAAAAGCTACTTCGACGGTCATTATGTGGGTTGCGACCCATCCACGGGATTAGGTTTACCCGACTGGAAAAAACTATTTGATGCATTCTCAATTCCAGTGGCTCAACTAAACCCAGACAACCCTTTCTCCGAAGATGTATTGACTTCTCTTCAGAACCCTGGCCCACAGGCATATTTGGTTCCTATTGACCCCGAGCAAACTTACTATCCAAAGATAACCAGTTCTGTTAATGCAGATGGAACTATGGTCTCTAACCCACTTCACCGCATGACCCCAGATCTGCCCGAGGAACTTGAGAAAAAAGTTTTGCGATATATCAAATAATTAAGGAATCTTGGTCCGAGTTGACCGATGCACCCCAAAGCTTTGGATTCAGGTTTTAATCGATGCCAATTCTCTTTGAAATAACGTAATTCGGTCTTTGCTTAACCTCTTCATACACTAAGCCTAAATATTCACCGATTACCCCAAGAAGCAACGTAGTTATGGCAAGTCCAGCTAGGGAAATGGAAACCAGTGTTCCAAATCCGTTAAAAGGTACCCCATATAGAATTGCCGATACGACATAAATCCCAAGTGTTACAACTGCGATGGCAGATAGCGCGAAACCTGAAACGGTTATGAATCTGAGGGGAAGGTTTGAGTGAGCAAAAATGCCCTTGAAAGCTAAATCTAGAACCTTGAAGGTATGAGCGTTAGATACTCCGCCAAATCTAGGGGGGCGAATCATTTCAACACCAGTAGACCTAAACCCGACCCACGCGAACAGCCCTCTTACAAAACGATTCCGTTCCGTCATCTTGTTCACAGCTTCATAGACTTTCCTATCAACAAGCCTAAAGTCACTTGCATTCTTTGTAATTCTTCCAGAGGTGAGCTTTCCAGCAAACCAGTAAAACAATTTGGAGTTCATAGCTCTAATCCAACTAATGCCGTCACGCCGTGTAACCACCCCATAAATATTCTCAAACCCTTGCTCCCAGAGTCTGATGAATTCTGGAATTAGTTCTGGTGGATCCTGGAGATCAGCTGTCATTAAGACGCAAGCGTCACCCTTAATTACACTTAGTCCTGCTGTTAGTCCGCCGTCCATTCTGAAATTTCGTGCGAGTTGAAGAACTTTAAATCGGGAATCTGTTTTATGAATTCTCTCTAGTTTTTCAAATGTGTCGTCTTCGGAGCCATTTTCAACCAAAACGCACTCGAAATCGTATTGTGACTCGGATTCAAAAATGTTCTTTAGCCTATGAAATAGCTCATCAACACAATCGGATTCGTTGTATGCAGGAATCACGATTGAAATTAATTTTTTACCCAAGGTTTTTACCAGACCTTCCAAGGGGCCTTGCCTGAGTCCCAAATTTCGTTCAGCATCTGCGATTCCCTAAAGGTGTCCATAGGTTGCCAAAAACCGCTGTGTTTATATGCTCCAATTTGATCCTCTTGAGCCAGTTTTCGTAGCGGCTCTTCTTCTAAGACTGAGTTTGTGTCAAGATACTTGAAAATCTCAGGCTGAAATATGAAGTAGCCAATGTTGATCCAGTCGCTAACTTTAGGTTTTTCTCTAAATTGAGACACTAGACCGTTTGGCTCAATATCAACCACGCCGAATCGACTTACAGCTTGAGTGGTTGTCATTGTGGCTGTTTTGCCATGCTGGCTATGAAAATCCTGAAGGGCTCGAAGATCTATATCTGCCAAACCATCGCCATAAGTGGCTAGAAAGGGCTCTCCATCCAGGTACTTTTCAACCTGCTTAATTCTTCCGCCGGTCATGGTGCTTAAACCCGTGTCCGCTACCGTCACTTTCCAGTCGAACTCGTCATGCGATCCATGGAAAACAGTGCTGCTTTGGTCGCCTAATCTGACGGTAAAATCAAGATTTGAAGCGCCGTAGTTGTAGAAGTAGTTCTTTATGTACTCACTTTTGTATCCAGTGCAAATGATGAAATCAGTAATCCCTTGGGAGCCAAGGACTTTCATGATGTGCCACAAAACCGGGCGACCGCCGACTTCAACCATGGGTTTTGGCCGGAACTCAGTTTCTTCTCTCATGCGGGTTCCGAGACCGCCCGCCAACAAAACTGCCTTCATATCTGAACTTCCACTCCCCAGCTATTGCCTGTAAGCCCCCAGTCTATTGAAGGCTTTGCTCTACTATTGAACAATTGAAGCCTTAAAAGGGGAACCGTGAACCAAGACCAATTCCGCAGCGCCATCCTTTCAGACGTCTCTCGTTTTGCTGAGACCCAGCTAGAACGGGCTCCCTTTGTCCGGGGAGAGTCCGCGGTCCCAGTCTCGGGGAAAGTGTTGTTCCCTGACGACTACGCAGCTTTAGTCGATGCCTCTTTGGATGGATGGCTAACCGCAGGCAGGTTCCACGATCTCTTTCAGAGGGCACTTTCTAAGTATGTCGGGGCCAGAAACGCAGTATTTGTCAATAGTGGATCAAGTGCCAACCTAGTGGCTCTAAGTGCCCTAACTAGCCCGAAGCTTGGAAAGAAAAGACTCCTTCCCGGCGACGAAGTTATTACAGTCGCTGCAGGATTCCCAACCACTGTCAATCCAATCATTCAAAATGGTCTTAAGCCAGTTGTGGTCGACATAGAGCTTGGAACATATGATGCGATTGCCGATCAACTTCGAGAAGCGGTTGGCCCAAAAACTAAAGCTATTATGATGGCGCATACTCTTGGCAATCCTTTCGACTTGGACACCGTCAGTGAATTGTGCAAAGAACACGGTCTTTGGTTGGTTGAGGATGCATGTGACTCTTTGGGTTCAACCTATGACGGGAAAAAGACTGGAAGTTTTGGAGACACAGCAACTTTGAGTTTCTATCCAGCGCATCACATTACTACTGGTGAAGGCGGGGCTGTATTTGTTAAATCCCCACTTGTTAGAAAGCAAGTCGAGTCATTCAGGGACTGGGGCAGGGATTGCTATTGCGAGACTGGTCATGACGACACTTGCCACAAACGCTTTGAATGGCAACTTGGTGATCTTCCTCTTGGTTATGACCATAAATACATTTATAGCCATATCGGTTACAACCTAAAAGCAACGGACATGCAGGCGGCTTTAGGTCTATCACAATTGAAGAAAATTGACGCATTTACAGCCGCTCGCAAAGCTAATTTCAGTTACCTATTCAAAAAACTTAAGGACGTCCCGGGACTGATTCTCCCCGTGGCTACGCCGAAATCTGATCCGTCTTGGTTTGGTTTCCCCATAACACTTGACCCAGAAAGTTCTGTCGACAGGGCTGGATTATTGAAGTTTCTAGACTCGAGAAAAATCGGTACAAGGTTATTGTTTGCTGGAAATCTTCTTAAACAACCCGCGTACAAGGGTGTGGATTTCCGCATCATCGGAGACCTGAAAAATACCGACATCGTGATGAATAAAACTTTTTGGGTTGGAACCTACCCGGGACTAACTAACGAAATGCTCGACTTCGTCGCTGAGTCAATAGCTGAATATGTCAACAAGGGCTAACGTGAGCGACCGCTTTAACTCGCTCAAAGGCAAGAAAGTTTTTGTCACAGGGCACACCGGTTTTACAGGATCCTGGGCCTGCATTTGGTTAAATCAACTGGGTTGCGAAGTCTTTGGCTATTCCTTAGAACCAGAGACCTCTCCAAACTTGTTTGGAGAGGCTGAGGTTGGGAAAATAATTGATGGAAAAATCGCGGACATTCGCAATTTTGAAAACCTTCGAGACGAGATAGTCACATTTCAACCGGATTTGGTTCTTCACTTGGCTGCACAGCCATTAGTAAGGCGAAGCTATCGAATTCCTAGGGAAACATTCGAGGTAAACGCACAAGGAACCGCCAATGTCCTTGAAGCAATTCGAGGAGTTGACTCGATCAAAGGTGTCTTGTGCATAACCACCGACAAGGTTTATAAGAACCTTGAAACAGACCGTCAGTATGTCGAAACAGATGAACTTGGGGGCCAAGACCCTTACTCAGCTTCTAAAGCCGCAGCCGAGTTGATAATCGCAAGTTATCGCTCTTCATTTGGAGGGACGGGCACAGTCTTTCCGGTTATAGCGGTTGCGCGAGGAGGAAACATTATCGGTGGCGGCGATTGGTCTGAGGATCGTCTAATTCCTGATTATGTGAGGGCCTACGAATCAAATAAAGAAATGGAAATTCGCTTTCCTTCTTCTACAAGACCTTGGCAACACGTGTTATCTCTTGTCGATGGCTATTTGACGATTCTTTCTGGCATGCTTGGGCCAGAAGCTATGAAGTTTGACCGTGCTTTCAATCTTGGACCAATCGAAGCGGAGTCATTTTCTGTGGCTTCTGTTCTAAAGCTCATGTCAAATTATCTAATTGGCGTGAAGGTCAAAGAGGATAAGTCAGAGCTGCATGAGGCTGGGAAGCTCGGGCTAAATAGCGACCTCGCCATAAAGACATTTGGGTGGCATCCAAGCTGGGATACAGCTGAAGTAATTGAGAAAACAGCCTCTTGGTACAAAGCCTTCCTGTCACAAGACAAGCCAGCTCTGCAATTATGCCTAGATCAAATCGAGTTATGGAAACAGTCCTTTACTGGTGGCCGCCAACAGAGTTATTAGATCCTGCGGGACAAGACTGCTTCACCAAAAGTTGCTTCTAGAGAAGCTTCTTCTGCAACGCACCAAACCGGTGTTGAGTAATTGATACCGCTTGTTCGCGCACCAGATTCAACCCCATAAGGCGCCCGCACACTAGGACCTCACCGGTGATTACGTGAATATCAGGCTTGGTTCTAGCTTTTCTAACCCAGCCCTCATTGGACCCGAGCTGCCAAATTCTAAGTCCCAAACTTGGTTCGTTGACTACTCGCTTTTCAAAATCACTGCTGTTCTCGGTCTGGACAAATTCATGGCTTAGCTTGCCAATAAACCCTGGTGCTACGCTCACCGGAACCTTGAATCCTGAGCGCTTCACGACCATCAGTACTCGGTCAACTTCTTTTTGTGTGGCTGTTGATCCGACGCGAACAATTAGGTTCGCTGGAAGATACCTTCTGTAGTTACCTTCTACTTCCAGCTCTCCACCGTCTAGCTCCTTTGGAGAGTAAATCTCTTTCCAAGCAATCTCGTCCGAAGCCTTCGCAGCTTTCAAGAATGCTGAGGGAGTTAGCTTATTGACCTTTGCTGTATTTGACCATGTTCCAAACTGGGTTAGATAGCTCGAACCCCCGGCTTTTAGTCCTGAACCAACTGAAGAGCGCTTGAAGCCTCCAAATGGCTGACGATTCACGATTGCACCAGTGATACCTCTATTCACATAAAGATTTCCACTTTTCACGCCTTCAATCCAAGTAAGCACTTCTTGATTATCAAGAGAATGAATTCCGGCAGTCAAGCCGTAATCCGGACCGTTCTGAAGCTTTATCGCTTCTGGCAAATCATTTGCTCTCATAATTCCAAGTACTGGACCAAAGACCTCGGTCGTATGAAAAAACGATCCTGGCCTGACGCCTATTTTTATTCCAGGGCTCCAAAGCCTTCCGGTTGAATCAAGCTGCTTTGGCACCAGTAGCCAACTCTCCTCAGCTTCCAGGGTTGTCAAAGCTCGCTCTAGCTTGCCGGTTGGCTTTTGAATGACTGGCCCGATAGAAGCTGCAAGATTGCCAGGCCAGTCCACCTTCATGGATTTGGCTGCATCCACCAATTGGCGGCTAAACTTTTCAGATTTATAAACTGGTCCCACCAGAATTGCAAGGCTCGCTGCAGAACATTTCTGACCGGCGTGACCAAACGCACTTTTGGCTAGATCTGCCGCGGCCAGATCCAAATCAGCAAAAGGAGTAATGATCAGGGCATTTTTTCCGCTTGTCTCAGCTGCCAAACGAATCGAAGGTTTGTGCTTCTTGAATAGCTCCGCGGTTTCAAAAGCACCTGTCAGAATCACGCTGTCAACAGATTGGTGCCCGACTAGGTGCAGTCCTACTTCGTTGTCTGGAACAGCAACCACTTGCAAAACAGATTTGCTGATGCCTGCCTTGTACAAAGCATTGGATACAGCAACACCGCAGTTTCTAACCTCTGGTGCTGGCTTTAAAATCACAGTGCTGCCGGCAGCAAGTGCTGCCAGTACTCCTCCGATTGGAATGGCCACTGGAAAATTCCAAGGCGGAACTACAAGAGTCAATTTGTCGGGCGTGAACTTAGCATCTTTGTTATTTACTAGTTCTGGAATCAAAGATGCGTAGTACCTAGCAAAATCGGCGGCCTCTGAAACTTCTACATCAGCCTCGGCAATTGTCTTTCCAGCTTCTGCCATCATCACTGCAATCAGTTCGGACCTAGCGTTCTCAATTTCGTTGGCAGCCTTAACCAGTAGCTGCTGACGCTTCTTGTGCTCTTTGCCCCAAGCGGGTGCCGCGGTGAGTGATTTTTTGACCAGCTTGTCGATTTCAATTCGGGAATCAAGAAGAGGTAGGCCTGCGTTTTTGGTTTTTGCAATCTGCTTGGAAAGAGATTCTGAAAGTTTCTGAATCTTCTTGGCGTTTTCTCTAACCGAAACAATCGCTGGATCACTATCTGGCTGGTTTACAAACTCTCCCCTACTGGCGGCTTTAGCCGCAGCTGCCGAATTGTTGGCCTTGCGGTTTGGCTCGGTACCGAGTTTGCTAATCAATTTGACGGAGTTTAGGAAGCGCTCTTTCTCGCGCTCAAAGATTTTCTTGTTTGTGGTGAGTTCAAAGACACCAGACATGAAGTTGTCAGGAGAGGCGTTTTCTTCCAGCCTTCTGGTTAGGTAGGCAATTGCCACTTCAAACTCTTTAGGGGAGACAACTGGGGTGTAAAGAAGAAGATTTCCAACGGTTTTCTTCACACTTGCTGAAAGAGCAACAGCCATGCCTTTGAGCATTTCAAAGTCAATTCGGTCCAGCACACCGTTTTTCTTTGCCAGTAGGTATGCGTAAGCCACATCAAACAGGTTGTGGCCGGCGACTCCGGTCCTTACAGACTTCGCTACCTTTGGATCCAACAGGATCTCTAACAGGCGCTTGTAGTTGGCATCTGACTCAACTTTTGAGTTGTAGGTGGCTAATTCGAAACCATGCCACTTGGCGTCTACTTGCTCCATGGCTAGGTTTGCGCCTTTTACCAATCTGATCTTGATTGGCGCCCCACCTGCGCGCACTCTCTTCTGGGAGAACGCAATTAGGTCTTTTAGGGCAATGTAGGAGTCAGGAAGGTAAGCCTGGATCACGATTCCGGATCTAAGGTTTTTTAGCTTTGGCTTGGAAAGCATTTGCTTATAGATCTCAATGGTGAGCCAAAGGTCTCGATACTCTTCCATATCTAGGTTTATAAACTTCTTCTCGCGGTTCGCGTAGTTATAGAGAGGCTCAAGCCGATCGATTACTCTCGCGATACTGTCTTCGTATCCCCACATCGACAATTGCGAAACAACCGAAGAAACCTTGACTGAAACGTAGTCAACATCGGGTCTTTGCAAAAGTTCGAAGGTTTTTGCAAGTCGGTTGCTTGCCTCTGCTTCTCCAAGAACTGCTTCGCCCAACAAATTGAGGTTCAGCTGTACACCATCTGCTCTAACCCTTGATAAGTGCTTTGTTAGCTTGCCTGGCCTTGCGTCTGCAATTAGGTGCGAAACCAATGAGCGAAGCACAAATCTCGCGATGGGAATAACTGGAAAAGGAAAATAAGGGGCTAGGAAGCCACCTAACTTGATTGCAAAGCGATCAAGCGGTGGCAACGCCGCTGGAACAATCTTGGTGAGTTTTCTGAGCTCTCTAGCTGCAACCCTGATGTTCTCTGGTCTAATGACCCTGTCCACGAACGCAAGAGTGAATTCAAGGCCATTTGGATCTTTGAGTAAGGCTGACAGTCTTGCTTCAGCCGCCGATGACTCAGCGTTCCCCTTGGCGTCTTTCAGCCAGGTCTGAACGAGTTCAACAGATTGCTTGGAAAGTGACTGCCGGTTCATATTCTTTATGAGTCCCACTCGCTAGGTGCGGGTTCTCTACCCTTAGGTAACGAGGATGCTGCTGACCAGTTGGCTACCCACTGAGGCAAAATCGGCAGCGGTCCATTCCAGGGTGTGTATTCCAAGATTTCCTTAGGAGTAACGATGCCTCGGGATCTTTTGAGGAATCTGATGCGAACTACTGCCCTCGCGTAGATTTCTTTGCCAACCACAAATCTTTGCTCAAAATAAAAAGCTTCGTCGGTCCAACCGATAACTTTTGATTCCAGATCAAAAGTTTGCCCAAGCTGGAGAGATTTTCTAAAGGTGATATTCTCTGCCACCACCACTGGATACCAACCGATTTTGTTCCACTTATTCCAAATACCGGTTCTCTTACCGTGGTCATAGCGACCTAAATCCATAATTGTGAGAAAAACACCGTTATTCATATGGGCGTAAATATCTAGATCTGTTGGCCAAACTCTAAAGCGGCGAATAGCTACTTCATCGATGTTAATCTTTGCTCTAAATCTCCAGCTCATTAGCTGGAAGATAACTCTTAGCCAAAGTTTCATTTACCAAATACTCACTCGCTTGGACTCTTCTAACCAAAGTTTGTCAGAAGAAGACAGTTCGAATGCTTCATAGAAAGCATCAATGTTTCGAACAATCTGATTACACCTAAACTCTGGCGGTGAGTGTGGGTCGGTAGCTAGGCGCTGCAAAACCATCTCATCTCGTCCCTTGGTGCGCCAAGCTTGTGCCCAAGACAGAAATAGTCTTTGCTTGCCAGTTAGTCCATCGATTAGCTCGGGTTCTTTTCCTCCCAGTGACATCAGGTAAGCCTTATATGCAATCCCCAGGCCACCTAGATCTCCGATGTTCTCACCGATTGTGAGCTCACCATTAACTTTGTTGTCATCAGATAGTTGCTCAGGAGAAAGTTCATTGAACTGAGAAATCAAACTAGAGGTTAGTTTCTCAAAAGCTGACCTGTCTTCATCACTCCACCAGCTAATGAGTGCCCCATCGCCGTCATACTTTGATCCCTGGTCATCAAAGCCGTGACCAATCTCGTGGCCAATTACTGCACCAATGGCACCAAAGTTCACCGCGTCGTCAGCTTCCAAAGAGAAAAACGGTGGCTGCAAAATAGCTGCTGGGAAAACAATCTCGTTGAAACCAGGGTTGTAATAGGCGTTTACAGTTTGTGGTGTCATGAACCACTCATCACGATCAAGTGGCGAGCCAATTTTCTTCATCTCGCGATCTAGATTCCAAGAAGTTACGTTTTTGACATTAGAGATCAAATCGTTGCGATCGATTTTGATGCTCGAGTAGTCCTTCCACTTCACCGGGTAACCAATTTTTGGTGTGAACTTGGTTAGCTTGACAAGGGCTTTCTTCTTGGTCTCATCGCTCATCCAAGAGAGATTCTCGATACTGTCTTTGTATGCGTCAATCAGATACTGAACCAACTCGTCCATGCGCTTTTTGGCTTCAAGTGGGAAATACTTCTCGACGTAGATTTTTCCAACAGCCTCACCAAGAGATCCTTCAACTAGGCTCACCGCTCGTTTCCAGCGAGCGCGATTTACCGGTGCTCCTGTCAATGTGGTTCCATAGAAGCTAAATCTCTCATCTACAAAATCTTGAGACAGATAGGCCGCTGCTTGGCTAATTAGTTTCCAGCTCATCCACGCCTTGATGGCCTCTAGGTTTGCTTCGGAGAAAGTTTCTTTCAATGATTCAAAGAATGAAGGCATCATGACAATCGACTCGTTTAGAACTTTCGGGCTAATCTTTCCGCCCTCGAACCACAGGTTCCAATCGAAAGTTGAGGTGAGTTTCTTAAGAGAATCAAAATCGGTGAGGTTGTTGGTTTTCTCGGCATCTCTGGTTTCAACGTTGTTCCAGTGATTTGAAGCCAGCTTGGTTTCAAACTCAAAGATGGTTGCTGCTGCTTGTTTAGCTGCAGCTTGGTCCCAGCCAGCTAGCTCAAGCATCTTTTGAATATGAACTACGTAAGCCTCGCGAATGCTCTCGTGCTTTTCCTCGCGGTAATACGCTTCGTCAGGAAGTCCAAGGCCACCTTGGTATAGGTTCACCAAGTAACGGGTTGGATCGTTTGGGTCATTATCGACATACATTCCAAACAGACCACTAACTTCGGTTCTCTCAAACTCACCGAGCATCGTGGTTACCTGTGAAAGATTGTTCAGGCCTTTGATACGAGCAAGATCTGCCTCGATTGGCTTTGCGCCTAGAGCGTTTGCTTTGTCCTCATCCAAAAACGATGCGTAAAGATCTCCGATTTGCTGACTGACTCCCGGGGCAGGATTTGCCGATGCCTCTTCCAGGATCAGCTTGACTGCTTCCTCGGATGCATCGGCAAGCATATGAAAGGACCCATAGATGGCCTTGTCCTCTGGAATCTCAGTAGTGTCCAACCACTTGCCGTTGACGTGCCTAAAAAGGTCATCTTGGGGTCTAGTTGCGGGATTTAGTGCTTTGGTGTCAATGCCTGGAGTCAATTTCATTACTTCATCCTAGAAGGTTCTAGAGGCTAGGCTTTTTCATGTGGAACTCCAGAAAATAATCCTCTACTACGGCTTTGCTCCGGTGCCCGACCCTGAGGCCATGAAGCTTTGGCAGCGGACCCTGTGTGAATCTCTAGGCCTCAAGGGTCGAATTCTTATATCCAAGCACGGTATCAATGGCACCTTGGGTGGAGACATGGCCGCACTAAAGAAGTACGCCAGAGCCACCAAGGAGTACCCGGGATTTAACCGCATCGATTTCAAGTGGTCCGATGGCACGGGTAACGACTTTCCAAGGCTTCGCGTTCGATCAAGAACAGAACTGGTCGCATTCGGAGCTCCCGAGGAGCTTCAAGTTGGACCCCGTGGAGTTATAGGCGGCGGTAAACACCTAAAGCCAGAAGAGGTAAATCAACTAGTTCAAGAACGCGGCGACGAAGTCGTCTTCTTTGATGGCCGAAATGCATTTGAGTCAAAAATTGGAAAGTTCAAAAATGCTGTGGTGCCAGATGTTGAAACTACCCATGACTTTGTAAAGGAAATCGAATCAGGAAAGTTTGATCACCTGAAAGACAGGCCTGTTGTCACGTACTGCACCGGCGGTATCCGCTGCGAAATTCTTTCTGTTGCTATGAAAAACCGTGGCTTTCAGGAGGTCTATCAAATCAAGGGTGGAATCGTTCGTTACGGAGAAGCTTTTGGGGACAAAGGACTTTGGGAAGGTTCACTCTATGTTTTTGATGACCGCATGGACATCGACTTCTCGTCAGATGCCAAGGTAATTGGTAAGTGTGAAGCGTGTGATGGGCCAACCAAGAAATTCCGTGACTGCTCTTCTCTGGCCTGTAGAGATTTAATATTGCTATGTGACGATTGCGTGCAAGTTCCTGAAAATCTAGCCTGCAGCCCCTCACACACCAGGGGTAAGCGCATTGGCGCAACGGTTGGATAGTAAAGCTTCCACCGGCAACTTTTTTGCTGTTAAGGCTTTTAGGTCCTAACCTGCTTTAGACCTTCGGTACTTTCCCTAAACAGCACTTCCCAGAGTGCTCCGTTTCCAGTGTGAGTGACTACCTTTTTGCATTTAGAAACCAAAGACAAGATCGCAAGAAATATCTGACCTTGGACTTCAGGATTTTTCGAATCAAGTATGTGGGCGCCAATTGAACCACCCGGCGTTGCAAGTTCAGTGATCGTAATTACAGCTTTTGGGAAAGCGGCTTCGAAGCCGATGGCGACAGCAGGCTCATCGGTTAGCAGCAAAATCTTAGGGTTAGTCATTTGCTGCATGAACTGCCTTGTTTGAGAAATGAATTCGGCGAGGCTTGGGGTTTCTATCTCAGTTTGCTTATCAGTGCCTCGGTAGTGCACACCGATGGTTTCTTCCAAGTTGATCCCGTATTTTTCGACAAAGCCATCAGATAGTTTCACAACCTTTGGCGAAAGACGAAAAATCAAACCGACAGCGTCCAGCACATCTTTGAATGGAACACCCGCGTAGTCCCTACCCCACCAGTCATGAATGTCTTTGGGGTAGGTTTTACCCTCGGGTAACACAAATTCAGGAGAGTTCTCCTGTGTGGGCGTTTGAAAAAAACTTTTCCAATTGTTTCTCAGTAGCCATTTCTTGTAAAGACTCATACCAAAGTTTGATTTGATTTTTGTCACTTTTCTACCTGATGCGGTGATGTCAGACAAAGCAGTTGTGCTGCAAGACATTAGTCCTGCGTTGTATGTAAGAAAGTAAGTGTCTCTGACAAAAAAACCGAACTTTCCAGGCTGGAATTTAAGGAGCCCAGAAATTCCCGGTAGCTTGGAAGCCAAGGCAAGAATGCTGACTGTTACTTTTGCGATTCTGTGTAGAAAATAAATCTTCATGTTTTGCCGATACGTTCCCTCACGGATTGCGGATCGTACTTCATCCAGAAAAATCAGTATTTTCTTCATGTAGAGAATCCTAAATCAATCAAGTAAGCGCGTTTCGGGCAGTTATTAGGTGTTGTGGCTAATTTTTTACCAGTCGATCACTGGTGATGTTGGTAAACTGAACACTTACCGCCGAACAAGGGAATGTCTTGGGATTCTTAGATAAGTTCGAGAAAGGTCTTGAAAAGAAAGTCACTGGACTGTTTTCCAAAACTTTCAAGTCAAGCCTAGAGCCAGTAGAGATAGCATCGGCCATCAAGCAAGATATGGATGCCAAGGCATCCATCCTTAGCCGCGATCGCATCCTGGTGCCCAATAGCTACTTGGTTCAGCTGAGCCCCCAAGACCATGAACGGCTAAGCGATTTGGGTGAAGCGCTTATTGACGAGCTAACTAGGCTTTGTTCAGAGCACGCTAAGAACCAAAGATTCCAGTTCGGTGAAGTTCTTGAGCTTTCCCTTACCCCAGATGCTTCCTTGGCCTTGGGCCAGCTATCTGTAGTTTCCAGCAGCAAGAAATTGGATATAGCCTGGGTGCCAGTTCTTGAGGTAGCGGGAGTAGCCCATTCCCTGGTTTCTTCAAAAACCACTGTTGGTAGAGATTCCACGGCAGACATCCAAATCGGGGACAATGGTCTAAGTAGAAAGCACTTTGAAATCCTTTGGGATGGCTCCAGCGCGGTGTTGCGAGATTTAGGGTCCACCAACGGAGTAAAGATAAACGGTAGGAAGATTGACCAAGTGGTTCTCCAAAACGGGACCACTTTTTCAGCAGGAAGAACTGACTTTCTGTTCAACGTTATAGCGAGGGCCAAGTGAGTGAATTAGCTCTGTTTCTGGTTAGAACGGGTTTTCTGGCACTTTTGTGGATATTCATTTTCAGCATTATCTCGGTGATTCGAGCCGATCTCTTCGGGCAAAAAGTGGTTTCTAAGGTCGCTTCGGCAAATCTTCCAAACACTTTTGTTGCAGCAGCCGGCTCTGTGCCAGGAAGCGCAAAGCCGGCCGAGCAAAAAGCCACCAAGCTTGTTGTAACAGCTGGTGAAAAAACTGGAACCGAAATTGCCCTTGCCGGAAGACAGCTAACCATCGGCCGCGCTGGAGACAGCGACCTAGTTGTTGACGATGAATTCACTTCCACCCATCACGCCAAGTTGGTATTTATCAACGGAGACTGGTTGATACAAGATCTTGACTCGACTAACGGAACTTTGCTTGATGGCAAGAAAGTTGGAACAACCTCGGTAGTTCCAATGAACACTCAGGTCCGAGTGGGCCAAACATCCTTCGAGCTAAGGGCCTAACTCTTGGCTATAAAAACAGTTTCATTTGCTGCCAGCGACATCGGTCGAGTTAGGTCGTCAAACCAAGACTCAGGCTACGCCGGTGTGAATCTGTTTTTTGTAGCCGACGGTATGGGTGGTCATGCCGGAGGAGACATCGCTTCCGCAATTGCCTCCCAACATCTCGCACTGGCTGATGAACCACTAGGAACTAATGCAGAGGCTGAGCAAAAGCTTATTGACTACATTTACCAAGCCAAGCAAAAAATTGACGCCAGCGTCAAGCAGCACCCTGCAATTGCAGGAATGGGGACAACCCTTTCGGCTTTAATGGTGACGGGCACCAAGGTAACAATCGCTCACATCGGTGACTCAAGAATTTATCTCGCACGCGATGGTGTTGTGAAGCAGATCACCTCCGACCACACTTTTGTTCAAAGACTTGTTGATACTGGACGAATCACCGAGGAGGAAGCCCTCACTCACCCGCGCAGAAGTGTTTTGATGAGGGTGCTGGGAGATATCGAAAAATTCCCAGAGGTAGACATCGACACCTACGAGACCAAGCCAGGCGATCGATGGATGGCTTGCAGTGATGGGCTCTCAGGTGTAGTTCCAAATCAACTCATGAACAACATTTTGCTTAGCAAGGTTGACGCTCAAGAAGCTTGTCAATTATTAGTTGGTGAAGCTTTGGAGTTTGGAGCTCCTGATAACGTCACTGTTGTTTTGGTAGACGTGGTCGACGCCAAAGACGAGATCGATTTTTCTCCTACTCGAAACCTTGTTGGTTCCGCAGCTAACGACGTGGTTATCGAACAGCGCAAGGGTATGCAGGTGCTGAGGTTACTAAACCCGCTGACACTACTTGAACTTCTGCAAAAGCCTGAAGACCCCGTGCGCTTTGCCCCGGAATCCGAAGAGCTACTCGAAAAGATTTTGAAAGAAACTAAGGGAAGAGTCAGGGCTAGAAGATTTAGACAGATCGCAACTTATCTTTTGCTAATAGGTATAGCTGGTTATGGAGTATCTCTTGCAATCGACTACACCCAAACCCGCTACTTCGTAGGAATCGATGAAGGTTATGTAGTTATCTACAAGGGCATCAAAGAAGAGCTGGGTCCCTTCAAGTTCTCCAGCGTTTACGAGGTCACCAACGTTTCGGTTGATTCACTGACCGACTTCCAGCGCGAAGCGCTCGAGCGCTCAATTTCAGCAGAGTCTGTAGAGGAAGCGGAAAGAATCGTTTCTCAGCTTGGTGGTGAGTAAATGAGTTCATTTACTGGCTCACTGCAGATATCCAAGCTGATCAAGATTGTTCCTAGAAGTAGAAATCTAGAAGCGTTGCTTCTGTTTTTTGCAGCTGGTCTAAATGCGTTTGAGCTAGCCCAGATTCAACTTTCAATTCTGGAAAAGATGACAGTTGACCTCTTTACTTACTGGCTACCGCCTGTGATCTTTGTTTTGGTTGTGCACTTTATCTTGCGCAGGAAAGCTTCAGAATCAGATCCGCTGATTTTGCCAATTGCCTTTGTCCTAAATGGTTTGGGTATCGCGATGATTTACCGATTAGATCTGGCAACTCTTGCTTCTGGTGGTACTGAGCTATTTGCATCCAGGCAGGTGATGTGGACGGCGCTGGCGATGGCAATTGCCGCACTAGTTATCTACTTCATACCGTCACAACTGTTTTTGCGACGTTACGTATACACCGCGATGTTTATTGGAATTGTGCTGCTTCTGTTGCCGATGCTTCCGGTGATTGGAACCACCATCAATGGTGCAAGTCTTTGGATTTCTATATTCGGAATCACTTTTCAACCAGGTGAGCTTGCCAAGGTGGCTCTAATTATTTTCTTTGCCGGGTACCTCGTAAATCACAAAGACTCTCTCGCGGTAGTTGGAAGAAAGATTTCGGGAGTAAGAATCCCTAGAGGACGAGACCTTGGCCCAATTCTCTTGATTTGGCTTGCCAGTATCGGCGTTCTAGTTTTGCAACGCGATCTTGGAACCAGCATTTTGTACTTCGGATTATTTCTAGTGATGATCTACGTCGCCACCGGAAGAGCTTTCTACGCCGGTATCGGTATTGCGATGTTGGTAACCGGGGGGCTAGTGGCATCTAGGGTATTGGACTACGTGGCACGAAGATTCGAGACTTGGCTGAACCCATTTGATGAAGAAAACTACAACGCGGTCGGCGGAAGCTACCAAACCGTTCAGGGAATCTTTGGCATGTCCAACGGAAGCATCTTTGGCTCTGGGTTAGGTGGCGGTGTCCCGCAACTTGTTCCACTAGCCGAAAGCGACTTCATTATTTCTAGCCTCGCTGAAGAACTTGGTCTCATTGGGTTCTTTGCGATCTTGGCTCTGTATTTCCTTTTGGTAGCAAGAGGACTAAAAATTGGCTTCAGTCACAAAGATGAATTTGCCAAGCTGCTTGCTGTGGGCTTTGCATTCGTAATCGCTTTGCAAGTATTCGTTGTTATCGGTGGGGTTACCAGAATCTTGCCACTAACTGGACTTACAACACCGCTACTTGCAGCTGGTGGTTCATCACTTTTGGCCAACTGGGTAATAATTGCGATGCTGCTAAGACTTTCTGACTCCACAACAGATCATGCATCTAAGTTGGTGATCCGATGACTAAAGAACTCAGGCGAGTTTCGTTGGTGGTAGCTGCAATGTTTTTGTCGCTGTTTATCTCGGCATCAGCCATTCAAGCTTTGGATGGTGAGGCCCTAGCTGAGGATCCAAGAAATGTTAGAAACCTTTACGAAAGCTACAAAACCCTGCGCGGTCCGATTCTTGTTGACGGTAAGGCCATAGCAACCTCGGTGGAATCGGATGACGCGTACCGATACCTGCGTGTATACGAAGATGACATGTATTCAGCTGTCACCGGCTACTTTTCTGTCTTCCGCGGCGCAACTGGAGTCGAAGCTGCGCTGAATTCCTACCTGTCGGGTCAAAGCTCATCGCAGTTTTTTGAAAAGTTCAACGCAGTGCTATCTGGAAACCCAGTATCGGGTGCAGCGGTTGAGCTAACAATCGACCCACTAATGCAGCAGGCTGCCTGGGATGCTCTGGGGGATCTTCAAGGATCGGTCGTGGTACTTGACCCGGTAACTGGAAATATTCTGGCCATGGTTTCCAAATCAAGTTTTGATGCCAACGAGATTGCCGGTCACGACAATCAATCTGTTGCCGATAACTACGCCAGGTTAGAACAAGACCCCAACAATCCTCTAATAAATAAAACAATCTCTGGTGACTTGTATCACCCCGGTTCAGTATTCAAACTTGTGGTGGCGGCGGCGGCTTTAGAGTCTGGCCTTTACACAAACGAATCCACTTTCCAGAACCCAGTTTCCGTTCAGCTCCCTGGCTCAACTGCGGAGGTTTTTAATTCAACCGAGCGTCCCTGCGGAGGAACAGCACCAACGGTTTCACTGATTGATGCCTTGTCGCTTAGTTGCAATGTGCCTTTTGTTGAGCTTGGACTAGCTCTTGGTCAAGATCGCTTGCGAGCTCAGGCGGAATTGTTCGGCTTCGGTAAAGAACTTAGAGTGCCAATGGTTGTGACACCTAGTACCTTCCCAGCAAATCTAGATGATGCTCAATTGGGTTTGAGCTCTTTTGGTCAGTACGACGTGAGAGTAACCCCGCTCCAGATGGCTCTGGTCTCGGCAGCGGTTGCTAACGGGGGTGTGGTTATGAAGCCTAACCTTATCGAAAGTGTCATCAGCCCAAATCTTTCTGTAATCGATGCTCCACAACCCAGCGTTCTCTCGCAACCAATAACAGCAGCAACCGCCGAGAGCATCAGGTTGATGATGGTCGAGTCAGTCAAAAACGGTGTCGCTTCTAACGCAGAGCTTGAGACCATCGAGGTGGCTGGTAAGACCGGAACAGCCGAGAACGGTGAGGGTGTCCGCCCAACACTTTGGTTCACCGGATTCGCGCCATCAGTAAATCCAAGGTTTGTAATTGCCGTTGTGATCGAAGATGGTGGCGGTAGAGACAGTGGATCAGGTGGAAACGCAACTGCCGCCCCTGTTGCAAGGTCATTTTTCAAGGCGGTGCTTGGTCCATGAAGCCAGAAGCTGGACAGATTTACGGAAACCGTTACCGACTAGTTGATCGCATAGCTATTGGCGGTATGGGAGAAGTTTGGCGAGCGCACGATGAAGTGATCTTGAGAGATGTTGCCATCAAGATCTTGAAGCCTGAGTTCATGGGAGACCCTGGTTTCCTTGAAAGATTCCGAGTCGAAGCTCGTCACGCAGCCAGGGTTGACCACGTTGGTATTGCAGATGTCTACGACTACGGTGAGGGTTCTGGCTCTGCTTATCTGGTTATGGAAATTGTTGCCGGTGATTCACTGGCACGCATTATTGAAAAGCGAATCAGGCTTACCGAGGTAGAAGTCCTTAGCATTATTGAGCAAACTGCCAAGGCCCTGCACGCAGCTCACGAGGATGGCCTTGTTCACAGGGACATCAAGCCAGGAAATTTGCTGATTACCCCGTCGGGCAAAGTGAAGATTACCGACTTTGGTATTGCTAGGGTTGCTGACCAAGTTGCCCTAACCGCAGCTGGTCAGGTTATGGGAACAGTTCAGTATCTGGCTCCCGAGCAGGCAACTGGAAAACCCGCGACTCCCTCCACAGACATTTACTCACTCGGCATCGTCGCCTATGAGGCGCTGACCGGAAGACGACCGTTCACTGGTGAATCACAAATGATTATTGCCATGGCTCAAATCAACGACAAGCCGCCACCATTTGGAGATGACATAGACAAGCGAGTTCAAGAACTTGTGATGTCCTGCCTGGCTAAGAAACCAAACCAGCGACCTGGTACCGCTCTTGATCTATCAAACAGAGCAAGGGCCCTGAGATTACAGCTAGAAGGTATTTCAGCAACAGAGGTTTTTGATCCAGAAAGTGCTCCCGTCACAAGGGTCAACGATTTGGAATCAACCCCTGAAACAGAACCCTTGACAAAGCTTCCGGTTGTTTGGCCCTGGCTTGCGCTTATCGGAGTGCTGGTTGTGGCGGCAGCTGGAGTGATGATTGCGATCGTGGTGAGTTTGGTTTCAGAGTCATCCCCAAGCCCAACGCCTTCGATTGCTGTTTCCAAGCAACCCTCGGTTCCTCCAGACCAAAGACAGGATAGGACTGTAAGCGTGTTCTTGACTGACGTCGTTGGTAAAAAGGTTGCCGATGCTTCCGTGATCCTGACTCAAAAGGGATTGGTTGTGGAAGCAATTCCTGGCGAGGCACTTGACCCAAGTGATTCGAGGATTCTTGATGTTTATCAGGCCGAAGGCCTAGGACAAGTGCCTGTTGGTTCAGTTGTCAGGATCTTCTACTACATCCAGGGGGAAGCACAGCCGACTCCAACTCCGACAGCAACTGTTACCCCTTCACCTACTCCTAGTGTGACCCCAACACCTACTGGTTCGGTGAGCCCTTCGCCGACTTCGAACGGAGATTAGCTCATATGCGATTGGTATTATTAGAGGTAGAGAACTGGGGAGAAATCATTGTCTGAGCAAGAACGCGTCCTAGCTGGCCGCTATCAAGTGGGCGAGCTAATCGGTCGTGGGGGTATGGCCGATGTGTTTGAAGGTGTCGATCTGCGCCTTGGGCGCAAGGTTGCTATCAAACTTCTAAAATCCGATCTAGCTAGCGATGACGCTTTCGAGTCGCGTTTTGCCAAAGAGGCTCAGGCCTCTGCCAAGATGACTCACCCGACCATTGTTCGTATCTACGATGCCGGTGAAGAGCTTTCCACTGACAGTAACGGTAACCAAATCAAGACTCCATTTATCATCATGGAGTACGTAAATGGAAAACTCCTACGTGATCTGATGCACGAAAAGAAGTTGACACTAAAAGAAGCCGTTGACTTTGCCAAGGGTGTCCTTACAGCCCTTGAGATTTCACACAAGGCCGGAATAATTCATCGCGACATCAAAGCTTCCAACATCATGATTACCACAGAGGGTCAAGTAAAGGTAATGGACTTTGGTATTGCTAGAGCAATCTCTGATTCTTCAGAGACTCAGGCACACACCGCCGGAATTGTTGGAACCGCTCAGTACTTCTCTCCCGAGCAAGCTCGAGGCGAAACAGTTGATTCTCGAACTGACCTTTATTCAATGGGTGTGTTGTTGTTTGAGATGTTGGCGGGAAGGCCGCCTTTCAAAGGTGACACTGCTGTTTCAGTTGCGTACCAGCATGTCAGCGAGCAGGTGTCACTTCCTTCAGAGCACAATCCAGAAATAAGCCCCGAACTAGACCAGGTCGTTCTAAACGCACTGGCTAAAGATCGCGAAGAGCGTTTCCAGACCGCTGAGGAGTTCCGAGAGCACCTTATGGCAGCAGTTCGTGGCGAGTCACTTCCCAAAACTGGTTTCACACCAAAAACCACAGTTGCGCCTTTACAAGAAGCATCTCCAACCGAAGTTATTGGCAATATTGATCCAGAAGATTTCTTCAAAGAAATTGGTGTTGAATACACAACCGGTGAACCAACAACTTCCATCAAGTTACGTGATCGCCCATCGAAGGATCAGCCTTCGGCTAAGTTGCTTTGGGGTATTGGTTCTGGAGTTGCTGTAACACTCGTAGGACTGATTATTTGGCTTATCGCTTTGGGTGGAGCCTTCACCCCAGTGGATCCAAATAACACTGGCAGCATTGAGGTAACCGACATTAGCGGCGCCTTGTATGAAGACGGTAGCAAGGTCCTGGAGGATCAAGGTTTCTTGGTCCTAAGAATTTTGGAGACAAGCGACACGGTTGAAGAAGGTGTCGTAATAAAGACTGACCCGCCAGCCGGAACAAAACTTGCAGCTCGTTCAACCATCGAAATTTATGTATCTTCCGGTCAACCAGAAACTTCTGTTCCGTTCCTGGAAGGTTTGACAGAAACTGAAGCTAAGGAAGCTTTGGAGGATGCTGGATTAGTTCTTGGTGGAATAACATCTGCTAACTCCGCAACTATTGCCAAGGGAGCTGTTATTGAATCCTTGCCAGAGGCAAACGCAGGGGTCAAAGAGGGAACTGCTGTGAAGCTTCTGGTCTCAGACGGCAAAGTGCAGGTTCCATCGGTACTGACCCTGGGAGCGGCTGAGGCAAGACGCGCAATGGAAGGTCCTGACGTTGGGTTCACAGTTGTCATTGAGTCTCCTGCGGGCTGCACAGGAACCGTTGGTTCAGTTATTGCTTTCCAGTCGGTGCCGGCAGGTCTTGCAGAACAAAAGCAAACTGTTACTTTGACGCTGCTGTGCACTCCAGCGCCTGCTCCTTCGCCAACACCTACGCCTTCGGAAACACCTACTCCAACACCGTAGCTTTTAGAACTTAATCATTGGCGAAAGCTCTTTAGCTTTAGCTGCTGCTCCCTTGAGGCCGATTGACTCTAGCCAGTTTCCAAGCATCTGGTACCCACCTTCGGTGAGCACACTCTCAGGATGAAACTGCACTCCATAAATCGGTTTGGTGAGATGTTGTAATCCCATGATTACTCCGCCTTTGGTTCGGCTAGTTACAACCAATTCTTTAGGAACTGTTCCGTCGACTACAGCCAGCGAGTGATATCTGGTAGCCCTAAAGGATTTAGGAACATCTTTGAATACCAGACTGTTGTCGTGTTCAACTTCGCTAGTTTTTCCATGCATTAACTCTTCAGCGCTGGTAACTGTTGCGCCCATTGCCTCAGCGATTGCTTGATGACCCAGGCAAACTCCAAAAACGGACTGATTGGTTTCCAGCGCATTCTTCACAACATCGATGCTGAGTCCTGCGTCCTTAGGGGTTCCAGGTCCTGGGCTAATTAACACTCCGTCGTACTGTTTCATTAGTTCTGGAAGCTCTTTGGCGCTAACGGCATCGTTTCTCACAACGTCGGTTGTGGCTCCAAGCTGCTGTAAATAGCCACTGAGCGTATACACAAAGCTGTCATAGTTATCCAGCACGAGAATCTTGGTCATCTTACTGAAAGCCTACTTGTAGAATTATGACCATGCCTAAATTGACTGCGACCCCTGAAGACGACTCGTCGTTACCAAAAAAACGTTCCCTAAAGCTTCCTAAGCGCAAGCCAAAGATTGAAAAAGTGGCCAAGACTAAGAATTCTGAAGACGCCCTAAACCCGGTTTGGTTCAAGCCTGTGATGTTTGGCTTCATGATTGTCGGGCTTTTCTGGATCATCACTTACTACGTGACCAGCGCGCAGTACCCGCTAGGAGCTGGAACGCCACTTAATCTCTCCAACTGGAACATCTTGATTGGTTTTGGAATTGCCATGGTCGGCTTCATGATGTCGACTCGCTGGAAGTAACGCTCTAGGAAAACATCGGTACTAACCGAAAAAATACTCCAGCCGCGATAAACGCAAGAATCAGAACCAGCACACCCAAAACTTGAATCTTTTGGGTTAGCGCAGGCTTGTATCTGGTACTGGCGTAAACGGCAGTAACTGCCATTCCGGCAAGTAAACCTCCCAGGTGACCCTGCCAAGAGATGTTTGGGAAGAAAAACCCAAAAGCTAAGTTCACGGCAATCAATCCAAGCAGCTGACCGCTCTTATCCCCAATTGTTTTCAGCATGATGAAGTACGCACCCATTAGTCCAAAGAACGCACCCGATGCTCCAACAACTGGAGTAATAGGGCTTCCAAGCCACAAAACCATCGCCGATCCGCCAATGATGGAAATTAGATAGAGCGCCAAAAATCTTGCTGGCCCAAGCATCGGCTCTATCACTCGACCGAAGATGTAGATCGAGTAGGCGTTAATCAAAATGTGCCAAGGGCTATCCGGCGAGTGAACAAAGCCTGCCGTAAGCATTCGCCACGGTTCGACAGTTGTTAGAAGAGGCGCATAGAGCAAGGCGCTGGTCACACCAGAGCCAGGAATGACCTGAGCTAGCCAAATCAGCAGATTGATCGAGATCAGCCAAACAGTAACTTTTGGCTGAGCAGATTTCAATCTTGCCAAGAGAAAGCTCTAGATGGTTTCGATTGAGATGGACTCAATCACCACATCATCAAGCGGCTTGTCAGACGCGTTGGTGTCAACAGCCTGAATCTTGTCCACTACCTTGCGGCTAGCCTCGTCAACAACATCACCAAAGATGGTGTGCTTGCCGTAGAGCCAAGTCGTTGGGGCAGTGGTGATAAAAAACTGTGAGCCGTTGGTGCCAGGTCCGGCGTTAGCCATGGCTAGCTTGTAAGGCTCGTTGAAGGTAAGTTCTGGGTGAATCTCGTCACCGAACTGGTAGCCGGGGCCGCCCATTCCGGTTCCGGTTGGGTCTCCACCTTGAATCATAAAGTCAGGAATTATGCGGTGAAAGATTACTCCGCTGTAAAGCGGCGTACCTTTTGCCTGAGGACCGCGACTTGGGTGAACCCAGTCCTTGGCTCCAGTTGCGAGACCTACGAAGTTCTCAACTGTCTTTGGCGCGTGAAGGGCGAAAAGGTTTACCTTAATTTCGCCGTGGTTAGTTTTGATTGAAGCAACATGTGTATGTGTAGTCATTGCTCTATTCTGGCACGAGATAAAACGCTGCGCGCGAGAAAAAGCGGGTTAGATAGACTTAATTGGTTGACAAGAAGTCCACCACGAAATTAGAAGAGGTAAGAGTTGGCTGCAATTGAGTTCGTAGGCCTAGTCAAGCGCTACGGCAAAGTCACATCAGTGAACGATCTGAGTGCCACTGTTGCCGCGGGGAAGATAACTGGGCTCTTGGGTCCGAACGGTGCCGGGAAGTCAACAGCCCTTCGCTGCCTACTCGGCTTAGCTACTCCGACATCCGGAAGCACCAAGATCCTTGGTAGCACTTATCAACAGCTCACAAACCCGCTTAGCCAAATTGGTGCAGTTCTAGACTCTCGTGGTTTTCACGGAGGCCTAACCGGAAGACAAAACTTGAAAGTGATGGCAGCGGCAGCTGGTATCCAAGACGAGCGAGTAGATGAGGTCCTAAAACTAGTTGATCTCGAAGACGCGGCGAAAAAACCAGCCAAGAAGTATTCGCTGGGAATGAAGCAGCGTTTGTGTTTAGCAGGGGCACTACTTGGAAACCCAAAGGTGTTGATTTTAGATGAGCCTGCAAATGGCTTGGACCCAGTTGGTATTGCTTGGTTGAGAGGATTCCTTAGGGAACTAGCAAGTCAAGGTAAGACAATTTTGGTTTCATCGCACCAGTTAGCAGAGATGCAAAGCACGGTCGATGATGTAATCATCATCAACAATGGTGAATTGATGGTTCAGGGAAGTTTAAGGGAAGTTATTGGGGCTGGAACTCTGGAAGAGGCGTTTCTAAAGCTTGCTGTTGGAGGAGACAAATGAAGCTAGTTTTCGCAGAGCTTAGAAAGCTCAGCTATTCAAAATCAACCTACGGTTTGACTCTTGCCAGTATCTTTATTGCTGTTCTTAGCACTGTGGTAACTCCACTAGTTATCGTGGATGATGAAACCGGACTGTTTGGGTCATTACAAGATCAGGCCATAGTCGATGCCGTTTACGCGAACGCCGTTAGCTCATACATTTTTGCAATCATTCTTGGAATCTTGATTATGTCTGGTGAGTTCAGGCACGGAACTGCAGTTGCTACTTTCCTGGCCTCTCCTAAGCGAGCTCGGGTTCTTGGAGCCAAGCTGCTAGTTGCAGCCTTTGCTGGAGCCCTAATGCAGATCATTTCCGCTGGCATTGCCGTTGTCGCCGGTTGGTATACCTTGAGCCTGTTTGAAGATGTTGCTGAACCTGGCGAATCAGTCTTTGTAAACCTGTTCCTTGCAGCACTACTTTCCGGTGCAGTTCTTGGGGTTGTTGGTGTCGCAATTGGGTCACTAATTAGAAACCAGTTGATTGCAATTGTTTCCACTCTGGTGTGGCTGTTTGTTGTTGAGCCAATCATTCTGTTGCTCTTTGTTGATGCTGGTAAGTGGTTACCTACCGGTGCAATAACAGGCATGCTCGCGATTGAATTTGAGTCTGTTGCTATTGGAGTCGATACGTCAGATTACTTAACTCCGGGCGTAGCGATTTTGGTGCTACTTGCTTATGGAGCAGTGTTCTCAATAGTTGCGCTCGTTACAAGCATGAGAAGAGATATCGACTAGGAACGAAGCAGGCTTTCAGCGGCTTCTAGTTCGGGAGCCAAGAACCTGTCTGGTCCAACACCTGGAACTACTTTTCTTAGCTTGGACAACATCTCACCTGTGACCTTGGCAGGCTTTAGCGGAGCGCGCATCTCTAGCGATCTTGCTGCGGTCACAAGCTCTATGGCTAGAACCCGACGAAGGTTGTCCGCTACTTTTCTAAGTTTTCTTCCCGCATGCCAGCCCATGGATACATGATCTTCTTGCATCGCAGAAGAAGGAATCGAATCAACGCTTGCTGGAACAGAGAGTCTCTTGTTTTCGGAAACTAGTGCAGCTTGGGTGTATTGAGCGATCATTAGTCCTGAGTCAACACCAGCATCTCCTGCCAAGAAAGGACTTAGGCCGCTCGAGCGATACTTGTCGAGCATGCGATCCGTTCTACGCTCAGAAATAGACGAAAGATCAGTTGCTGCGATAGCAAGGAAGTCAAGAACGTAACCAACTGGCGCCCCGTGGAAGTTTCCATTGGAAGTAACTTCCCCGGATTCCAGAACCACTGGGTTATCGATTGTTGAAGCAAGCTCCCTAGTTGCAACAAGACTCGCGTGAGTGACGGTGTCCCTAACGGCTCCTGCGACCTGCGGGGCACAGCGAAGCGAATATGCATCTTGAACCTTGTCGTCCCCTTCTCTGTGAGAGGCAACGACCTCAGAACCAGCAAGGGCAGCAAACATGTTTGCGGCACTTTTCGCTTGACCTGGATGAGGCCTTAGGGCTTCATGTAGTTCTGGCCTAAAGACTTGATCGGTTCCCATTTGGGCTTCTACGCTCATCGCGGCAATTACATCTGCCTGGTCGCAGAGTTTTTCTAGATCAGCCAATGCCAGAATCAGCATGCCAAGCATGCCATCTGTTCCATTGATAAGTGCGAGGCCTTCTTTCTCTTGTAATTCGATTGGCTTGATGCCAGCTTCCTTCAAGAGAGTTGGAACATCTCTTTCTACCCCGTCACTACCAGTTGCTCTTCCCTCGTCCATCAACACCATCGCGCAGTGAGCCAGTGGTGCAAGGTCGCCACTGCAACCAAGTGAGCCATACTCGTGAACGATCGGTGTGACTCCAGAGTTCAGTAGGTCAACATATGTTTGGGCAACAACGGGTCTAACTCCAGTTCTGCCGCTAGCTAGAGTCTTTGTTCGAAGAAGCATCAGTGCACGAACAACTTCTTTTTCAACTGGATCACCCATACCTGCGGCATGGGAGCGAATCAAGGATTTTTGTAATTGCACTCGGTCTTCTGGAGCGATGTGCTTATTAGCGAGTGCACCAAAGCCGGTAGAGATTCCATAGACAGGAGTTTCGGCAGCAGCCAAAGATTCGATGTGCGCACGGGTAGCTGCCATCTTCTCAAGTGCCTCTTTGGAGATCTCAAGCTTCTCACCGTGTCTTGCTACCCGAACTACCTCGTCCATTGATAGGCCACTTGAATTTAGAGTTACGCTCACTTTTTCTCCTGATAGATAGATTTACCTGATTTGAACACTCCACTAACCAGATCCACACCTGGTCTGTAGCCAAGGTGCAAATAGCTTGGTGCGTTCAAGACAACTAGGTCCGCGCTTTGGCCAACAGACAGGGAGCCGACATCGTTTCTGCGAAGGGCCTTGGCACCACCCATCGTTGCCGACCATAAAGCTTGCTCTGGGGTAAAACCCATTTCTCTAATTGCTAGTGCGACGCAAAAAGGCATCGAAGTTGTGTAGCTAGAACCCGGATTGCAATCTGTAGCGAGTGCAACAGTAACGCCTGCGTCAAATAATCTAGCTGCATTTGGATAGGTTGCTCTTGTTGAAAACTCAGCTCCTGGAACCAGTGTTGCCACAGTGTTTGATCCCGCAAGGGTTTCAATGTCGCTTTCAGAAAGATGAGTGCAGTGATCAGCCGAAGCGCAATCCAGCTCAACAGCCAGCTGAACTCCCCCGCCTTGGGTTAACTGGTTGGCGTGAATGCGCGGCAAGAGGCCTTTGTCTTTACCGGCCTGCAAGATCTGCCTAGATTGATCGACGTCGAATGCTCCTTGATCGCAGAACACGTCTATCCACTTGGCGTGAGGCAATACCGAATCAAGCATTTCTCCGGACACAAGTTCGACGTACTTATCTTCCTTGCCCGAGTACTCACTCGGAACGACGTGCGCTCCAAGGAATGTGGTTTCTGTCGTGTGCTTTGAAGCAATTTTTAGTGCTCTTGTTTCGTCAGCGGTAGTTAGCCCGTAACCAGATTTGGTTTCAAATGTTGTGATGCCTGATTTCTGCATTTCACGAACCAGCCTGAGCATGTTTTGCTCTAGGGCTTCATCTGTTGCTTCGCGGGTGGCTGCAACGGTTGATTTGATTCCGCCAGCGGAATACTTCTCGCCTTTCATGCGAGCTTGGAATTCTTTTGATCTTTCTCCTGCAAAAAGTAAGTGCGCATGGGAATCTACAAAGCCTGGAATTACAGCTTTGCGGGCGACGTCTAATTTCTGATCAGCGTCAGGAACATCACTAGTGCTGCCAACCCAAGCGATTTTGTCATTTTCAATAACTACGGCAGCGTATTCGATTTCTCCGAGGATACCGAGACCAAGAGTTTGATCGTTGGTGACCAAAGAACCAATGTTTGTTATTGCAGTTGACATTTAGCTATTCGGTATCGAGCATAGGCACGTGCACGTGCTTTGCTCTTGCCACACTCTCTGCTTGTGGGTAACCAGCATCGGCATGTCTAATGACACCCATGCCTGGGTCGTTAGTCAGAACGCGGTTTAGTTTTTCAGCGGCAAGGTCTGTTCCGTCAGCGACGGAAACTTGACCTGCGTGAATTGATCTTCCGATTCCAACACCACCACCGTGGTGAATGGAAACCCATGAGGCACCGGAAGCGATGTTGATCATGGCGTTTAGTAGTGGCCAGTCAGCAATTGCATCTGAACCATCTAGCATGTCTTCTGATTCGCGGTATGGGCTTGCTACCGATCCACAGTCCAAGTGGTCACGACCGATAACAATCGGAGCCGACACTTCGCCTTTTTTGACTAGGTCGTTAAAAACAGCTCCAGCTTTATCTCTTTCGCCATAACCGAGCCAGCAAATTCTTGCAGGGAGTCCTTGGAACTGAACCCGGTCCTGGGCCATGTTGATCCAGCGGTGTAAGTGTTCGTTTTCAGGAAAGAGTTCCAAGATGGCCTGGTCGGTGCGATAGATGTCTTTCTTGTCTCCAGAAAGCGCTACCCATCTAAATGGTCCCTTGCCTTCACAGAACAGCGGTCTGATGTATGCGGGGATGAAACCAGGGAACTTGAAGGCGTTTGAATAGCCTCCCTTTCTAGCTTCATCTCTAATGGAGTTTCCGTAGTCAAATACTTCGGCACCCTTAGCCATGAAGCCAACCATGGCTTCTACGTGCTTAGCCATGGAAGCCTCAGCCCGCTGAGTGAATTCCTCAGGGCTGGATTCCGCATAGGCACGGGATTCTTCGACACTGATTCCCTCAGGAATGTAATAGAGCGGATCGTGAGCGGAGGTTTGATCAGTCACGATATCGATTGGAACATCGCGCTTTAGAAGCTCAGCGAAGATAGTTGCTGCGTTTCCAGCAAGACCGACTGATATCGCTTTCTTTTCAGACTTGTACCTAACTACACGTTCGATTGCATCGTCCAAGTTGTCTGCAAGTTCATCTAGGTAGCGATCTTGAATTCTTCTGCGAAGACGTGATTCGTCAACGTCAACAATCAAACAGGTTCCCTCGTTCATGGTCACAGCAAGAGGCTGTGCTCCACCCATACCGCCACAACCACCAGTTAGGGTAAGTGTTCCAGCAAGAGTGCCGCCAAATCTTTTTGCAGCAACTGCTGCAAAAGTTTCGTAGGTACCCTGCAAGATTCCTTGGGTTCCGATGTAGATCCAAGAACCCGCGGTCATCTGTCCATACATAGTTAGTCCAAGATGCTCAAGACGCCTGAACTCTGGCCAGTTAGCCCAGTCACCAACCAAGTTGGAGTTTGCAAGCAAGACTCTTGGTGCCCACTCGTGAGTCCTAAAAACACCAACTGGTTTTCCAGACTGGACCAGCATGGTCTCGTCGTTTTCTAAGTTGGTGAGAGTTTTAACAATCGAATCAAAGCTGGCCCAGTTTCTTGCTGCCTTACCGCTACCGCCATAAACAATAAGTTCTTCTGGATACTCGGCAACTGCTGGATCTAGGTTGTTGTGAAGCATGCGAATAGCTGCTTCTTGACCCCAACCCTTCGCGGTCATGGTCGAGCCAGTGGCTGCGTGAAGTGCGCCACGTGTTGCTTGGGTCATTTGGTTCCTCCATCAACTTTGATGTTTTCTTGTGCCTGATAACAGGGTAATCTCAAATCAATTCGAGTATTACCCAGTCTGAAATGGAGCGGAAATGACCGAAGATCCGCTCTGGCCAAGAGCCTCCAGCTGGCTCCAGCCAGCTGGCTCTGAGAGGGCTGAGCTAGGACTATTTGGAGTCCTAGCCTCCGAGACATCCATTTCCGCTACCGGAGCCAATGCCACCCCAGCAGAAATTCGAGTCGCACTAGCCAGGTACTCAACCTTTAGTCACAGCCAAAACCAAGATCTTAGACAGCTGAAGTTTTTGGATTTTGGTGACTCAGAAACTCCTGATTCAAAAGACGGTGAAGAAAGAACCAGAGCTCTCGCAAACAAAGTTTCAACGCAAACAGATCTATCAATTGCGCTCGGCGGCGATAACTCAATTACCTATGCGGTGATGCGAGGAGTTTTTGCTGAAGAGCTTTCTTCTGCAGGGCTGATAACACTTGATGCCCATCACGATCTTCGTGATGGAGTATCTAACGGTTCACCTGTAAGACGATTGATTGAAGCAGGATTACCAGGGTCAAGCGTTGTTCAAATTGGCATAAATGATTTTTCGAATTCGGCTGACTATGCCAAGCGAGCAAAGGATTACGGAATTCATGTAATTCCAAGATCTGCTCTAAGAAACAGATCTGTTGAAAGTGTCTTGAACGAAGCACTTGATTTTCTAGGCAACAAGAAACTGCATGTTGATATTGACATGGATGTTTGTGACCGCTCTGTTGTTCCTGCGTGCCCAGCTGCTGCGCCAGGTGGAATTTCCGCAGATGAACTAAGACAATTCGCATTTGAAATTGGAAAAGCCAAGCAAGTGAAATCTGTCGACATTACCGAGATAGACGCGATGGCAGATAGTGCTGATGGCAGAACTGTTCGACTTGGTGCGC
Source organism: Rhodoluna sp. (assembly GCF_044239955.1). GTDB lineage: Bacteria > Actinomycetota > Actinomycetes > Actinomycetales > Microbacteriaceae > Rhodoluna. Next base: position 3,233 of record NZ_JBIIAL010000002.1, on the reverse strand, counting down.
TAACTGTTTTGGAGCTGGCCAGCGGCTTAGCTTCTCGCCAAAGTGATTAGTCTTCTTGACTAAAGAAGACAACTTTTTCTTCAGTGAAGTGGTGCGGCGCATCTGGGCCAAGCTCTCGTCCCATACCTGACTGTTTCATTCCTCCGAATGGTGTGCTGTATCTGAGAGAAGAGTGAGAGTTCACAGAAAGGTTGCCGCTCTTTACAGATCTTGCGACTCTGATTGCTCGAGCACTGTCCTTGGTCCAAATAGAACCTGATAAGCCATACTCGGTTGCGTTGGCGATCTGAATTGCCTCGGCTTCGGTTTCAAACTTGTATACCGTCACAACCGGGCCAAAGATTTCTTCGGCCATACAACGATCGTTTAGGGATTTAGCTACGACTACCGTTGGTGCAAAGAAGAAGCCCTTACCCGATGGAGCGCTTCCTCTAAAGGCCACGTCAGCACCATCTAGAAAGCCTTTGACGGTCTCGAGATGCTCTTTGCTTACCAGCGGTCCAACTTCGGTTCCTGAAAGACTTGGGTTTCCAACCTTTACGCCAGCAACCGCTGGTTCGAGTGCGGTCATGAATTTGTCAAACACGTTTGCCTGCACCAAAATTCTTGATCTTGCACAACAATCCTGCCCGGCGTTTTCGAATACCGCGTAGGGAGCACTCTTGGCCGCTTTTGCAATGTCTGCGTCATCAAAAATGATATTTGCACTTTTGCCTCCCAGTTCTAAAGTTATGCGCTTTACCTGATCTGCGGCCTGGCTCATTATGTTCTTGCCAACTGCGGTTGATCCGGTGAAGACTATCTTGCCGACCTTCTCATTGGTGACCAATCGGTTTCCAACAACTTGGCCTTTCCCGTTTACAACCTGGAGTAAGTGCTCGGGAAGACCTGCTTCGAGGGATAATTCTGCGAGGCGCATTGAAGTTAGCGGTGTCCACTCGGCCGGCTTTAGCACCACCGCATTACCAGCTGCAAGTGCTGGAGCAAATCCCCATCCCGCGATGGGCATTGGGTAATTCCAAGGTGTGATCATTCCGACCACACCGATTGGCTCGTGGAAGGTAACTGCTATTCCGCCGGACACAGGAATTTGTTTTCCCATTAGTCTTTCTGGGGCACCGGAGTAGTATTCCAAAACATCGCAAACATTGGCGGCTTCGTAGCGAGCCTGATCGATTGGGTGTCCAGAATTTCTAACCTCCAGTTGAGCGAGGTTTTCAATGTCTTGATCTACTGCAATTGCAAAACGTCTCAGAAGTTTTGCTCTATCTGCTGGCGATAAGGATTCCCACTTTTGCTGAGCCTTTTCAGCCCTGTCAATTGCCTGGTCGGTTTGACCAACATCAAGGTGCTCAATTGTTTCCATCGATTCTTCGGTGGTTGGGTTGATCAGGGTGTAGCTCACTTTGGGCTCTCTCAGACTGTCTTTGTGGCTTTGATAAACGAGGTGAAAATTCGTAAGTCTTCTAGGTCTTGTTCTGGGTGCCACTGCACTGCTACACCGAAGCGATGATTGGGAAGTTCTAGGCCTTCGATGACGCCATCGGTGGTTCTGGCTGTTACGACAAGATCTTTACCTAGTTGGTCTACTGACTGGTGGTGATACATAAGTGCATTGCTAACTTCAGAGCCAACCATCTCAAACAACTTGTTGCCTGGTTCTATCTGAACCGGCACTGGATTGAAAACTCCCCTTTCAATCTGGTACTTCTCGGTTCCAATTACATCGGGCAGATGCTGAATCAAAGTTCCGCCCATAACTACGTTGAGCAGTTGTGCTCCGCGACAGATACCTAGGAATGGGAAATTGTTGTCAATTGCGGCTTTGAGCAAGGTTGCTTCTGTCTCGTCTCGAAGAAGGTCTGGTTCATCGGTAAGAGGCGCAGATTCCTGGCCGTACCTGGCGGGATTAAGATCCCTTCCGCCGGTGACAACAAGTCCATCAAGGTTCTGCAGGGTCTCCCAAGCCTCTAGGGGAGAAAGTCTTTGAGGTGGAAGCAGTACCGCTACTCCTCCGGATTTTTCAACGGCATCGATATAGAAACTTGGAATAAAAGCCATCTCGGTATCCCAGATGCCGGATTGGCCTCGCTGGCGGTATGTGGTTAGTCCAATTAGTGGCTTACTCAATTTAGTTCTGGAACTCACTGATCATTACTTTTGCGCGATGAACTGCTCTAACCAACTCTGACTGCCTTATGCCAAGCTCCTGGGAAACATCCGAGTAAGTTCTGCGTTGCATAAGAATTCCGGTTGCTGCCTCAACTAGATCTTGAGGAAGATTCTCGATGAGTTTAGATAACTTCCCAGGGCTTAGAGAAGCAATCAGCGACTCATCGGCTTGCTCATCAAATGTGACGTCAAGGTCAAACTCGTTGTCCACGAAAACCCTTTCTGGAAGTAACTGGGGGCCAATTTTTGTATTGGCCCCCAGTTGATCGCTTCTAGTTTGTTTCTTAAGCGAAGTCCTTGATCAAAGCAGCGTTCTTGGACTTCTTGGTGGATGACACCACGAAGCCAACAACAAATGCAATGAATGGGGACAGCACTAGGAACCAGCCCAGTCCGCTCAACGCCCAACCAGACTCTGGTAGCGATGGGTCTACTCCATCTGCAGCAGTTCCAGCCAGCAAGTTGAATCGGGCCATCAGCATGTAAAGACCTGCGATAAGAAGCACGATGGATAGTCCAGGTGCGATCTTGGAGTTCCACAGGTTACCACTACCGTCCTTCTGGAAGAAGGCAATTACTGCGATTGAAACCATGATCTCAACGGCCACCACAGCGATAACTGCGACACCACTCATCCAGCTAAACAAGTTTAGGAATGGATCTAACCCAGCTACGGCAAATGCAATGATCACAGCTGCTGCAATTGCAGAGGTTAGAAGTGCTCCATTTTGTGGCGCGCCAGCATCGTTGGTTTTACCCAACGCTGAAGGCATAACGCCACCGCGGCCCATAGCAAAGAAGTACCTTGCTGCAGCGTTCTGGAACGCCAATAGTCCGGCGAACAAGCTGGTGACAACAAGCAGTGCCATTACCAAAACAATTTCAGGTGACACGTACTCGGCTGCCAAGCTAAACAAAACAGCAGAAGGGTCTTTTAGTCCGCTTGAGCGCTCGACAACCTGGTCGATGATTGCACCAGCGCCCATGCCAGTAACCATGGCGAAGGAAACCACAGCGAACAAACCGCTGATGATTCCAATTGCCCAGTAGGTAGCTCTAGG
>NZ_JBIIAL010000011.1:0-36858 GCF_044239955.1 Rhodoluna sp. | reverse complement strand
AAAAGCGTCGCAAGCGTATGTCTAAGAAGAAGCACCGCAAGCTACTTCGCAAGACTCGCCACCAGCGTCGCAATAAGAAGTAACCGCGCTATTCGCGGTTAGCTTTTAGTTCCCGCTTCTTGAAATCATAAATCGGCCAATCAGCTGCCTTAGCGTATCTCGTCAAAATCTTGTCTGGGTTCACCGCAACCGGATGTCCAACGGCAGTTAGCATCGGAAGATCGTTTTGTGAATCGCTGTAGGCATAAGAGCGTTTCAAGCTCAAGTTTCTATCTTTAGCAAGGGCCTTTAGGGCCTTTCTCTTCTCAGCACCGTGAATAGGTTTCCCAACTAATTTCCCAGTGAGTATTCCGTTCTTTCTCTCCACCTTGGTACCAATGGCACCAGTGAGACCAAGCTCGTGAGCGATCACATCACCTAGCTCCTGAGGTGCTGCGGTAACTAACCACACTTCTCTACCTTGCTTGATGTGATCTTTCGCAAGCCTTACAGTCTCTGGCCAAAGCTTCAGCTTGATGTGCTTTTCATAAACCTCATCAACAAGCTCTTGAAGATCAGAAACTCTCTGACCCTCCACAAGTGATAGTGCCCTATCTTTTAAGGCGCTTAGCTTGGTGTTGTTTTCACCTTTCCAGATAAACACAAATTGATGCCAGGCGAAGCGCCAGAAATCTTTTCTGCTGAAAAACTTTCTTTCAAAAGCGGATTTACCAAATAAGAAGCTGCTGGATCCGCGCAAGATGGTGTTATCAACGTCGAAGAAAGCAGCGGATAGTTTGGACTGCTCTTTCTTTGCGGACTTAGCTTTATCGGACACCCGCTAAGTTTAACCTGTGGCTACAGTTATTTCTCTCCAGCTTTTGACCAAACCGGGCTGTCATCTATGTGATGAGGCCAGGATGGTTGTAGAGACCGTGGTTTCCCAGTTTCGTAGCGTTCACGCTGGTGTAGCGGCCAACATTCAGGTTCAAATTGATGAAATCAACATTTTGGAAGATCAAGAGCTATTAAATCTTTTCGGCGAAGAGATACCTGTCTTACAAATTAATGGAAAAACTCACGGCTACTGGCGAATCGATCCAATTCGACTTCTTGCAGCTCTAGAGGAAACGGTTAGTTAGGGCTCTAGTCGGTTTGGACCGCGGAACAAGAAACCAACTTCACGAATACTTGGCTGATGCAACATCAGCATGATTACTCGAAGTAATCCCATTCCAAAACCACCATGTGTTGGAGCTCCGTAACGGAAGAAGTCGATGTAAGTTTTTAAACCTTCTGGGTCAAGGCCTTTTTGCTTAGCTTGTTCGATAAGAACATCAACGCGGTGCTCACGCTGGGCACCGGTTGTGATTTCTGTTCCACGCCAGATCAAGTCGTAGCTCTTGGTGAGCTCAGGGTTCCCCTCGTGTCTCATGTGATAGAACGGACGAACAGTAGAAGGGTAGTCGGTTAGAAAAACGAACTCGTGGTTGAAAGTTTCGGCAACGTGAGCTGCAATTTGCCTTTCGCCTTCTGGATCCATGTCGCCACCGCGAACTACCTCATGACCGCGGGCTTTCACGATGTCAACGGCTTCCGCAAGTGGGATTCTTGGGAAAGGTCTGTTTGGAACAATCACATCAATATCAAATAGTCGCTTGATCTCTTCGCCATGCAATTCCTTGACAGCTGAGATTGCAGCGACCATAAGCTCTTCTTGGATATTCATTATGTCTTCGTGGGAATCAATCCAAGAAACTTCCATGTCGATTGATGTGAACTCAGTCGCGTGACGAGAGGTAAAAGATGGGTCCGCTCTGAAAACTGGGCCAATCTCAAAGATGCGTCCCAGCCCTGCCATCATTGCCATCTGCTTATAAAACTGTGGTGATTGGGCCAGGTACGCAAAACCTTCAAAGTATTCGAGCTTGAATAGCTCTGCGTTGGACTCCGAAGCTGATGCCATGAGCTTCGGGGAGTGAATCTCTGTGAAACCGTTTGCTAGCCAGTAGCTTCTCCAAGCCGCCTCAATGGTGGTTTGCACCTTGAAAACCAGATTCATTTCTGGACGCCGCATGTCTAGAAAGCGCCAGTCCAGCCTCTTGTCAATCGAAGTGTCATCAGCAATTGGGGTCTCTGGCTCAGAAAGAGTAACGATCTCTAGATCATCCAGTTGGATTTCTAAACCGCCAAGCTTGACTCGTTCGTCGTGGACCAGGCGACCCATGACCCAAATGAAGCTTCCGTTGGTAAGAGTCGAGACTTTATCTGCCAGCGCATCTTGATCTTCGGGTCTTGGGTAGGTGACCTGAACGTCGCCTGACTCATCCCTGAGAATGATGAATTGAATGCGTTTTTGGTCCCTAAGTTTTTCAACCCAACCACCTAGGACAACGGGACCATCTTTCATGGCCGCTAGGTCTTTTACTAAGTGTCTTTCGCGCATCAAGTTTGCTTTCTTTTTCTGGCTCAGGCCCCAAGTTTAGCGGAGGGTAGACTTAGTGTTATGCCCGCAACCCGTATCCATCTGGTGCGCCACGGGGAAGTACACAACCCCGATGGTGTGCTCTATGGGCGTTTGCCAAACTTTGGTTTATCCCAGTTGGGGCACCAAATGGCTGAAGTTTCAGCCGATCACATCCGATCTAGTGGCGCCAAAATCTCTCGGTTATTCGTTTCCCCTCTTCAAAGAACACTCGAGTCTGCAAAGCCAATTGCCGAGCGCTTCAATGTTCCAATTGAAGTGGAGGACGAAATCATTGAGCCAGCTAACATCTTTGAAGGTCACTCAGTGAGCCTGAAAACCATCGCTCGAAACCCTAGATTCTTGCTTCGCCTTCACAATCCATTTCGTCCATCCTGGGGAGAGCCCTTCCTTGAGATCCAACGCAGGATGGTGGGCGCTATGGAAAGAGCCTGGGCAGAAACTGCCTCAGGAGAAGTGGTTATGGTGAGCCACCAGCTACCTATCTGGATGGTCCACCGCTACAGCCAAGGCCAAAGACTCTCGCACGATCCTCGTCAAAGACGCTGTGATCTTTCCAGCATCACGAGCTTCAAATTTGTAGAAGGCACGCTAACGGAAGTTGATTATCAAGACCCCGCCAAACCACTTCGCGTGAAGGCCACCGATCGGGGTGCTGTTTGAAAAAAGTTGCCATCGCCATAACTCTTGCGGCATTTGTTCTAACTTCTTCTGGCTGCACTACTGACTCGTTGGCCGAACAATTCCGCGAAGGCGATAACAAGAACTACATCGCAGGAGATGGGACAGTAACCGAATACGCTTTGGGCTCGAGACCAAAAGCTGCTGACTGGTCTGGAGTCAGTGAAAGCGGAGACACCCTTTCAAGCGATCAACTGACCGGTGTGATTACCGTTATGAACTTCTGGTACGCAGGTTGCGCCCCCTGCCGAGTTGAGATGCCGGAACTAATTGAACTGCAGGATCAGTTTCTTAGCGATGAAGTTCAATTCATCGGTGTCAACGTTAGAGATACCCCCGAAACAGCGTTAGCTTTTGCGAGGCAAGTAAATCTAAATTTCCCATCTGTCATGGATGCCAAAACTGGATCTGTAGTTTTAGGATTCACCGGTGTAGTTACCCCGCAAGCGGTGCCAACAACATTGGTTATTGATTCCGAAGGAAACGTCTCTGCGAGAGTTCTTGGAAGAATCGATAAAGGAATTCTTGAGGAGCTAATCAAGACCGTGGTCAGGGAGAAAAATTGAATCCCGCTGAAATAGTTTTAAACGGTTCACTGTTTGCCGCCATTCCACTGGCTTTGCTAGCGGGCCTTATCTCGTTTGCTTCGCCCTGTGTGCTGCCACTGGTTCCTGGCTACCTCGGATACATCACCGGTGTCGCTGATGGCTCTGCTAAAAGATCAAGAATGATTATCGGATCTATTCTTTTCGTTCTGGGTTTTACCGCAGTGTTTGTTTCCTTCGGTGCACTGTTTGGTGGAATCGGAATGTTGATTTACATCAACAACTTGGCCTGGGTGCAGCAAGTTCTTGGAGTGATCATAATTTTGCTTGGACTGGTATTAATCGGTCAGTTCTCTTTCCTGCAGAGAAGTTTCAAAACTTCTCTGAAACCAAAGATTGGACTCGCTGGAGCACCGCTATTGGGTGTGGCGTTTGGTCTAGGTTGGACCCCTTGCATCGGTCCAACTCTTGCCGCTGTTCTGACTCTCGCTTCTGATGCCGGTTCGCCGGGTCGCGGAGCGCTATTGGCGTTTTTATATTCGATCGGAATCGGATTGCCATTCATTGCAATTGCCGCAGGGTTTGGTTGGGCTACCAAGTCCGTAGGTTTTGTGAAAAAGCACATCAGAACCTTCAACATCGCCGGTGGCGTGATCTTGATTCTTCTTGGTATCGCACTAGCTACCGGACTGTGGATCGGTTTCGCATCTTGGATTCAGGGGGTGTTCGGTGTCTTTACCCCAGCGCTATGACGCTCCTGATATAGGACTAACTGGTTGGTCCAGATGGATCTGGCGACAACTAACCAGTATGAAAACCGCTCTCATACTTCTATTACTTTTGGCGGCTGCGGCTGTTCCAGGTTCGATCTATCCTCAGCGCTCGGCTGATCCAAACGGTGTAGCGCAGTTCTTCGATAACAATCCCGGGTTAGCTCCGGTTCTAGATTTTTTCCAGCTGTTTGATGTTTACGGATCAATTTGGTTCTCTGCAATTTACATTCTTCTTTTTACTTCACTCGTTGGATGCGTTCTTCCAAGAACCAAGGTGCACTATGAAGCTATTCGCCAAGAACCAGTCAAGACCCCAACATCTTTATCTCGCATGCCTGCATATCAAAAGTCCACTACCCCAAAAGGCCTAGACCCAGTGCAGGTAGGAATGCAGATTCTAAAAAGCAGAAACTTCAGAGTGATCAAGCGCGGGAATTCAATTAGTGCTGAAAAGGGATACATGCGCGAAACCGGAAATCTGGTTTTTCACTTATCACTTGTTGGAGTACTCATAGCAGTCGGAGTTGGCGGTGGCTACAGCTTCTCGGGACAAAGAGTGCTGGCAGAGGGTGACACTTTTGTGAACAACCTTGCAGGGTTTGACTCCTTGTCGCCAGGTCTGTTTTTCAACCCGGAGACTCTGACGCCGCTTAGCGTCACGCTGGATAAGTTTGAAGTCGACTACGACTTCAGCAACGAGACCAATATTGGAGCACCGCTAGATTTTCGTGCCACAGTAACCAGAAAAACCTCCCCCGACGATCCAGGTGAAACCTCGCTGGTTCAGGTCAACTCGCCTTTAGATGAGCCAGGTGCCAGCCTGTACCTAACCGGTCACGGCTACGCTCCAGAGATCACAGTTCGAGACGCCAACGGGGACATCAGCTACTCGGGTGCAACAATTTTTCTTCCTCAAGATAACAACATGACGTCCATTGGAATCATCAAGGTTCCAGACAATCAACCAGAGCAAATTGGAATTGTTGCTTTCTTCTATCCAACAGCGGCAGAGCTCTCAACCGGTGCATACACCTCGATGTTCCCTGGGGTCGTGAACCCGCTGATCTCTATGAATGTCTACACCGGTGATCTTGGGCTAGACAGTGGTCAATCATTGAACGTGTATGCACTGGATACCGACAGACTTACTCAGGTCGCTGGTCGTGATGCTCCAAGCCCAGGAGTGGTTTTGGAACTTGGTCAAACCAAGGATCTTCCAAATGGTTTGGGTACCGTAACTTTTGATGGCATCAAGCGATTTGCCTCGCTGGATATCGCACACAACCCAGGTCAGGCTTGGGTGCTGCTGTTTTCACTACTTGCTTTGGGTGGAGTGATTGTTGGGCTGATTACTCCTCGCCGCAGAGTTTGGGTTAAAAGCACAGCTTCGGGTTTTGAAGTTGCAGCACTTTCCAAGCGAGACGATCCAAGACTTGAAGAAGTTGTTAGAGAATTAACTAACGAGATAAAAAAAGGAAGTAAATGAACTCCGTTGTCCTGAATGAAAGCCTGTCCCAGACCTCTTTACTGGTGGTTTTTGTTTCTATGCTGGTTTTCACCGCTGCTTTTTTGGTATCGGGCTGGCACCTTTCTAAAGCCGCCAGCAAAAAAGTTAAAGAGGTCAAGGCCTCATCGGCTCTAGAGCGAGTCGGGCTTTCTTTGGCTGTCATCGCAACCCTGGTTTTGGCAGCTGGCGTAATAATGCGAGGAATTGCCGCCTCGAGAGTTCCTTGGTCAAATCTTTACGAGTACTCAATTACCGGTGCATTAATTCTCATGATGATCTTCTTGATTTCTATTCGCGTTCAAGAAGTAAGAATCCTTGCCACATTCGTAGTTGGATTTGTACTGTTAGTACTCGGCACGGCTGTATCGCTTTTTTACGTAGAGGTTCAGTCGCTGATGCCAGCACTGCAAAGCTTCTGGCTAGTGATCCACGTTTTGGTAGCACTTTTAGCAACGGCATTCTTCAGCATCGCAGCTGCGCTATCAACCGCTTATCTACTAAAGACAGTTAACTGGGTTGAAAAAGCAAAGACCAAGGGAGTTTCGAATTTCAAGCGCGTAATGGGAATCTTTCCAAAGAAAGAAACTCTTGAACAGCTCGCGTATCGATTCAACATCGTTGGTTTTATTCTTTGGAGCTTCACATTGATTGCAGGTGCAATTTGGGCAGAGCGTGCCTGGCACCGCTACTGGGGTTGGGATACCAAAGAGGTTTGGACCTTTATTATTTGGACAATCTACGCCGGTTACCTCCACGCCAACGCAACAAGAGGTTGGACCGGTAAGCGTGCGGTCTGGTTAGGACTTGTCGGGTTTGCTGCAGTTGTATTCAACTTCACCATCGTGAACATGTTCTTCAAGGGTTTGCACGTTTACTCAGGACTCTAAACCTAGAATCCTTGAGCAGCGTTCCAACCTAGCGATCCACCAGTCAAACCTGTGATCTTCTGCTTTCAAGATTTCTAGCGATGAAGTATTAATCTCTGGACGACGAAGCTCAAGGATGCCATTTTCAGGAATCAACCGGTCTGAAGATAGATCTCCTCCAAAGAGGAAGCCTGTGCCAAGTCCGGCGTCATAACTTAGTTCGGGAAGACAACCAGCGAAGTGCAATTCGGCAGCTAAACCAATTGAGGACTGCATAGCACTCGAGGCGCAGATGTTTAGCTTTGAAGAATTTGCAACCGCTAGAGCGCTATTGATTCCGCCAAGAGGGGCACTTTTTAGAACTAGCAAGTCAGCAGCAGCCGCAAGTTCAACAGCCAGCGGGTCGGAAGCTCTTCTAACTGATTCGTCGGCGGCAATCAATACTTTTTGCCCGCGCCGGGACATCTCAATTCGAAGCACAGCCAGTTCGGCGATTGTTTCAACCGGCTGCTCGAAGAATTCAAGATCAATAGAATTTCTTTCTAGCTCAGAAATCAGCTCTAGCGCCTGATGAACTTTGCATCCGCCATTGGCATCTAGGCGCAATTTGACATCGGGGAATAAGTTTCTAACTTCAAGAACGCGGGCTATATCGTCTGCAATCTCTTGCTTTGGGTCGGCAACTTTGATCTTGACAGTTGCGAACCTTCCTGCGCGGCCAAGAACTTTGGCCACTTCTTCAGTTGGAACCGCAGGCAAAATGGCGTTTACGGGAACCTGTTTTCTAACCGGTTCTGGAACCGTTTCATAGCCCCACTCGATGGCGGCTTGTAACCAGGTGGCGGCTTCCTCATCTTGATACTCAGTGAAGGCTGCCCATTCACTCCAGCCATTAGGTCCTTCAAATACCAGTAACTCTCGTTCAGTTAGCCCGCGGAATTTGGTGCGCAGCGGAATGCTTACAACCTTGGCGGTAGCAACTAAGTCATTCAGGCGAGGCTTCACATTGTTAGTCTAGGAGCATGGCAAATCAAGTTTCTGAGCTTTTCGACGCCAGCATTTGGCACCAAGTGCCAGGTTTTGAGAAGCAAACAGACATTACTTATCACCAGCACAACTCATTGGGCGTTGTGCGAATTGCCTTTAACCGGCCTGAAGTGCGCAATGCCTTTAGACCAAAAACAGTAGACGAGCTAGCCGCTAGCCTCGAGCACGCCAGGACCAATTCAAAAGTTGGTGTTGTCTTATTAACTGGCAACGGACCATCCGCTAAAGACGGTGGCTGGGCATTTTCAAGCGGCGGCGATCAAAGAGTTCGTGGCAAAGACGGATACCAGTACGCAGACGATGAACAAAACCTAGACCCTGAATACTCGGGCCGCCTTCACATCCTCGAGGTTCAGAGGCTGATCCGATTCATGCCAAAGGTTGTTATTGCCTTGGTCCCAGGCTGGGCAGCAGGCGGGGGACACTCCTTGAACGTTGTTTGCGATTTGAGTATCGCAAGTATCGAGCACGCTAAGTTCAAGCAAACCGATGCCGATGTTGGATCCTTCGATGGTGGTTTTGGTAGCGCTTATCTTGCGCGCCAGGCTGGTCAGAAGTTTGCTCGTGAAATCTTCTTCTTAGGTCAAGAGTATGACGCCAATAAGGCAGTGAGAATGGGGGTAGTAAACCTAGCGGTAACTCACAAAGACTTAGAAAAAGTAGGACTCGAATGGGCCGCAGAAATCATGAGAAAGTCTCCCACTTCGATTCGAATGCTGAAGTATGCAATGAACGCAGTTGATGACGGTCTTGTTGGACAACAGCTTTTTGCAGGAGAGGCGACTCGGTTGGCTTACTCAACTGAAGAAGCTGCTGAAGGCAAGAACGCATTCTTGGAAAAGCGCGCTCCAAACTGGGCGCCATATCCTTGGCACTTCTAATCAAAAATGCCCAAGCCATTAGTCGTACTTCCTGCTAACGAAACCGTAAAAGCCTTGCAAGTGATGCTGGATGTAATCGCTTCTAAAAAAGCTCTTTTTGTTTCATCACCGGCAATCAATGGCGTGATGCCAGTGATTGAACCAACACCAGAATTTGTTGATGATCACATAGCTTGTGTTGTGGAGAGCTCGGGCTCTACCGGAGCCCCGAAGAGAATTTCAATTTCACTCCAAGCAATCAAGCACGCGGCAACTGCCGGGCAGGAAAGATTGGGTCCAGCTGGTCAGTGGTTACTAGCCTTACCAATTAATTTCATAGCAGGGCAGCAGGTACTGTTGCGATCGGTTCTTGCTGATACTCAACCGGTGATGATGAATACTGCTTTACCTTTTACTACCGAGGCATTCTTGCGTTCAGCAAACATGATGAGCAACAGCAATAAATACACTTCGCTTGTTCCAACCCAGCTCGCCAAGCTGGTTGCTGCTTGCGAAAGCGATAAAGCATTACTCGAGGCACTCAGAAGTTTCAGAGCCATTTTGGTCGGGGGTCAAGCAACCGCGCTTGAGCTCCAAGAAAGAGCTCTGGAACTTGGCCTGAAAATAGTTATCAGCTATGGCATGACTGAAACTTCTGGCGGCTGCGTCTTTGACGGAATTCCGCTTGAAGGGGTACGGTTAAAAATTGCACCCGATGGCAGATTACTTATTCAGGGAAAAACTTTGGCTGAGGATCAAGATGATTGGATCTTCACCAACGATCTTGCGGAACTTTCCGAGGGAGGCAAGTTGGTTATCTTGGGAAGAGCTGATCGGGTAATTATTTCCGGGGGACTGAAGGTTTCACTGGATCGAGTTGAATACCTAGGCTCAGAACTTTCTGGAGTTGAAGAGATTTCAGCGGTGGCAATAAGCGATGAGACCTGGGGTGAGCGAGTTGGGGTTTGCTACGTTGGCTCACCAGAGGTAGCCGACGACATCGCAAATCAACTTGCTTCGTTGTTAGGTCCTGCCGGAAAGCCAATACGGGTAATCCGAGTTGATAAACTGCCAAAGCTTGCAACATCAAAAATAGACACCATATCGGTTTCAAAGTTGTTTTCTCAGGAGTCGAATTGAAAAAGAAAAACATCCGCCTCTGGATTGAGGGAGCAAGGCTTCGCACGCTTCCGCTTGCAATTGCACCTGTAGCAATTGGAGCAGGAGCCGCCGATGCTATGCAGAGCTTTGACTTACTGCTTACCGCTCTCGCACTAGGTGTTGCTTTGTTTTTGCAAATAGGCGTCAACTTTGCCAACGATTATTCTGACGGCATTCGAGGAACAGATGACAAGCGAGTTGGACCGCTGAGACTTACCGGGTCAAAATCCGTTAAGCCAGAGTCAGTGAAAACTGCTGCGATGTTGTTTTTCCTACTAGCGGCAGCAAGTGGTTTTGAGATTGTTGTCATAACCGGTCAGTGGTGGCTGATTGCAGTGGGGCTGATTTCAATTGTTGCAGCCTGGTTTTACACCGGAGGCAAGAATCCCTACGGGTACGCAGGCTTAGGGGAAATTGCTGTCTTTGTGTTCTTTGGGTTGGTGGCAACAATGGGCACCGCATACATTCAAATAGGATTTGTCGATCTCAACTCACTACTTGGCGGTATCGCGGCTGGAAGCTTTGCGGCTGCTGTCTTGATGGTCAATAACATTCGTGACATTGAAACCGACAAGAGCTCGTCGAAGAAAACCCTTGCTGTTCGGATGGGAGCCAAGTGGTCCAAGAGACTATTTCTTCTTATGATCTGGTTCCCGTTTCTGATACTTCTCTACTTCACACTGCTCTATCCGGCAAGCTTCTTGGCCTTCGGGGCTATATTTTTGTTGGCTCCAGCGACCATCATTGTTTTGACGGCAAAAACTGCTAAAGAGCTAATTTTGGTTCTGAAGCTAACGAGCTTTGCTTCTCTGGCTTACGCCTTACTTCTTACCCTCGGGCTTGTCGTCGTCTTTTTCTAAATCTAGAATTCTGTTTTCGAAGTCTGCGTCAGTATCTGGAACAGCTGAATTTTTGTCTTTACCAAACTGCTTGTAAATCTCTTTGGAAAGCGCATCCCGCTGTTTCTGCAGAAATACTAGGGAAACTGCCAACGCGAGGGCTCCGGAAACCAGTGAGGAATAGAGCCAATCGAAGCCAAGAACAAGGAAAATCGCCAAGAAGCCCGCGAATAGACCCAATCGAGCAGCAATGAAGACTATCCAAGGATTTTTCATAGTTTCATTCTAGGTTTGTATCTGGCTTAGAGTTAAACCATGGTTAGAACACTGCTTTTCATTTTCGCCGCTTGGTTGCTATTCACTGTTTTTGTGACTGTTTTTGCTGCCAGCGCCAAAAAGAATGAAGTTAGAAACCTACCCAAGTGGGCCTGGATCGTCATTTGCCTATTTGTCCCAATCATTGGTGGATTGCTCTACCTGGTTCTTGGCAGACCAGCTGGTGGCCCCAAGAACAGGTTTGGTAAGACCAAAATAGTTGCCCCTGACGATGACCCAGCATTCTTGCGCGATCTATCGGACAAGTTAGACAAAGAAAAACCTGAAGCCCAAAAGCCAGAGACAGAACCGGATGAGGATTCTGGCGACAGTGCCAGTAAGGATAAGTCCTAACTCCAATGCAGTCGGCAGCTCAAGTTTTTTCAGCAAACCTCCTCGCAGCTTTATCAGAACTAGAAGTTGAGGAAGTATTTCTCGCACCTGGATCTAGGTCACAATCCCTTGCTATTGCTGCTCAACAGCTTCACGATTCTAACCGGCTGGTGCTTCGCGTTCGCATCGACGAGCGCTCCATGGCTTTCACTGCACTGGGTGCTGCCAAAGCCAGCGGAAGGCCGGTTGCGATTATCACAACATCTGGCACTGCGGTAGCGAACTTGCTTCCTGCTGTGCTGGAGGCAAGCCACAGCGGCGTTCCGCTTATCTTGCTAACCGCTGACCGCCCCGCTGAATTACGTGGAGTGGGAGCAAACCAAACCACCAACCAGGTCGGCATCTTTGGAGATTCAGTTAGATCCTGCATAGACGTCGAAGCACCAACTGATCCAGTCGACACCAACTTCGTCATAGAGCTAGCTGAGCAAGCAGTTGCAACAGCTCTTGGCATCAACCAAAGATCTGCCGGACCCGTGCAGCTAAATCTTTGTTTTAGAGAACCGCTTTCTTCTGCTGGGCCAAACGCAAGTGATCTTTACCCAGGAGCCAGACTCAGTGATCAGGAAAACTACCAACCAACCTTCGCTATTTTGTCAGGCGAAAAAAACACAGTCATGGTTGCTGGAGCAGAAGCAGGGCTGGAAGCTCTCGAAGCTGCTGAAGCATTTGGCTGGCCAATTTTTGCTGAGCCTAGCTCGAGATGCCGCGTGGGAGCGAACGCCATAATCGGTTACCCAGCTCTTTTGGAAGAAGAAAAAGATCTGACCGAGGGAATTCAGCGCGTGGTGGTTTATGGAAAACCAACTCTTAGCCGTCAGGTGCAAAAACTAATCGCGCGCAAAGACATTGAACTAGTTGTCATCAAATCCAAATTAATGGGACCGTTCAACCCCTATGGCAACGCAAGTGAAATAGCTGACGAGATTACAGTCAACGGTGAAGTCAGTAACGACTGGCTTGCGAGGTGGAGAGTAGCGGCACACAACTGGCTCTCCGTTCAAGAAACCGGAAAATCCCTTGATCGAAGAAAGATTATTGAAACCGTCTACGACATCAGTGAAATCGAAGACACTATCGTGCTTGGTGCTTCTCGAATGATCCGCGAAGCTGACACTTGGGCTCCCGCAAAAGCAATACAGGTATTTGCAAATAGGGGATTGGCTGGAATTGATGGGACCATCGCAACAGCTACCGGAATAGCTCTTGGTGGCGAAGGGTCTTTCACTCGGGCAATCATCGGAGATTTAACCTTGCTTCACGATGCATCTTCGATGATTGAAGATGTTGAAGAAGATCTCAACTTGCAGTTGGTTATGGTCAATGATCAAGGCGGCTCCCTGTTTGAAAAACTCGAGGTGAGAAACGTTGTTGAAGAGGCGGTCTTTGACCGAGTGTTTAGAACAGGTCAAAAAGTGGACTACTGGTCGCTGGCAAACGCTTACGGCTTTAGCTACTTTTGCCCCACCAACGAAACTGAGTTACGTGAGGCACTTACCAAAACGGGCCGAGTGCTAATCGAAATAAAGCTCTAACTCAGAGCGCCACGAATCGGAGCAAACTTCAGCTCGGTTTCTGCCAGTTCGTCCTGCGGATCGGATTCGGAAACCAAACCACACCCTGCAAAAGCTGTAACAACGTTTTGTTCGATGAACCCACCGCGAATTGCGATAGCCCACTCTCCGTCACCATCAGCACCAATCCAACCAACTGGACCTGCGTATCCGCCGCGATCGAATGGCTCCAGTTCACTGATCAGATCCTGCGCGGCTTTTCTTGATGTTCCTGCAACAGCCGCAGTTGGATGCAAATACGCTGCTAAATCCAAAACAGAAATGTTCTTCTTGAGCTTTCCGTAAACATCACTGGCAAGGTGCCAAACATCTGGCAGAGCCAAGGTGAATGGCTTTTCATCAGTATCAACTGTCGTGCAAAACGGCGAGAGTTCCTGAACCATCGAATCAACCGCAAACTCGTGTTCATGCAGATTCTTTTCAGAAACTAGCAGTCCGGCGGCAATTTCTTTATCAGTGTCATCGGTTATTCCCCTGGCTGCTGTTCCTGCCAGTACTCGAGCTGAGACCTGCCCGTGCGAAACCCGAACCAAAAGCTCTGGCGATGCACCGAAGTTCCCAGCCACGCTGTAAACCCAGCAACTTGGGTATCTAACCGCGAGATTCCTAAGTGCAGTTCGAAGATCAAAACCACTGGGTAGCTGGGCAACTATGTCCCTGGCCAGCACAACTTTTTGAATGCGACCGGCTCTGATTTTCTCGATTGCGACTTCGGCTTGGCTCATAAAGTATTCAGCGCTCATCGCACCGTCGTAAAACGTTAGCTTTTCATTAGCTCTATAGGTTGATGGCTGAGTCATAAAATCAGCTGTGATTGAATCTTCTCCTTCAGGGAGAATTTCTGTAATCCAGCTGCGGCCATCTCTAGTTCCAAGAACAAGTCTTGGCACCACAAGGGCCGAATTGATCGTGCTGTCTTCAGAGAAAGTTACAGAACCAAATGCCACGAGCCCTGTGCATTGAATACGAAGCGAATCGGTCACTTCTGCAAGCGAAACCTGATCGCGCCAAATGCTTGCAAGGTCTGAGATGCGGTTTGGTCCAGAAGTCTCGAATCTAGCTACCTCGCCAAAACCGACTATTCCTTGTCCGCCTCGAATGAATACGGTGGCGTCTTCAGGAAAGTGCTTGGTTATGTCGAAGCCTTCAGGCGTGGCAATCTCGCGCGTTAGAACGCGGAGTTTTCCAAGTTTTGACATTCAAACCAGTTCTGATTGGGACCAAAATGGCCGGCTCTCTAAATTCTAAGTCAAAGCTAAGATTGAATAGTGAGTAAAGCCGACCTATCCAAAAAACCGCAACAAGTAGCGGAGATGTTTGATGGTGTAGCGAAAAACTACGACAAAGCTAACGACTTACTCTCATTCGGCTCAGCCAGAATCTGGCGCAAAAAGGTAGCCAAACTAGTAAATTCCCAGCCAGGTCAAACCATTCTGGACCTAGCGGCTGGTACCGGGTCTTCCTCCATAGTGTTTTTGCGCGAGGGCGTGAAAGTGGTGGCAGCAGACTTTTCCAGGGGCATGCTGGAAGAGGGAAGAAGAAGGCACCCGGAACTCGAGTTCGTGTTTGCCGACGCTGCTAATCTTCCCTTTGCTGACCAAGAGTTTGACACCGTAACTATCTCATTTGGCATCAGAAACGTTGAGAAAACTGAGGTAGCTCTGGCAGAAATGCTTCGGGTCCTAAAGCCCGAAGGCAAATTAGTGGTTTGTGAGTTCTCTAGAATCCCAAACAAGTTCTTCAACAGCCTTTACCGCTTCTATTTGCGAAACATTCTTCCAACCCTGTCGGCCTTGGTTAGTAAGACTCCAGAGGCTTACAGCTACCTAGCCGAATCAATCGATGCTTGGCCAAGCCAGCAGGAATTGGTAAAGATCATTGAAGCGGCTGGTTTTGAATCCGTAAGTTACCTAAACCAAACTTTTGGGATAGTCGCCATTCATAGCGGCTTTAAACCTAAGGCGGTCTAGATGGCGCGCACAGCACTACCCAGGCAACTAAGGAAAGTTGCTGATAAGGAACTTCTAAAAAAACTAGAAATTGGCTTAGACAAAGTTGAGCTGCAGTTGATAGAGGCCGTCAAGCACACAGATCCGATTGCCAAGGTAACCACTCGGCACCTGATTGATGCCGGTGGAAAAAGAATTAGACCGATCCTTGTTCTTCTTACCTCGCAGCTCGGCGAAGCAAATCTCGATGAAGTTATTAAAGCTGCGGTCGTGGTAGAGCTAACTCACATCGGAACCTTGTATCACGATGACGTGATGGATGACGCACCGAGAAGAAGAGGCGTTGACTCAGCTCATGAAATATGGGGAAATAACGTAGCAATTTTGACCGGCGATTTACTATTTGCAAGAGCGTCACAGTTGGTTTCCAAGTTGGGTGAAAAAGTACTTACTATCCAGGCAGATACTTTTGAAAGACTTTGCCTCGGTCAACTAAACGAAACAGTTGGCCCACAAGATGGCGAAGATCCAATTGAGCATTATCTAAGAGTTCTTGCAGATAAAACCGGATCGCTCATTGCAGCATCAGCTGAACTAGGTGTGATTTTCTCCGGCGCGGATCAGGCACTTCGTGAGCCGGTAAGAAAATACGGTGAAGCGATAGGTATCGCTTTCCAACTAATCGATGACTACATCGATGTCCATTCGGACGGTTCGGTTTCGGGAAAGACTCCAGGTACTGACCTAAGAGCAGGCGTTTCAACCCTGCCAGTTATGTATCTAAGGCAGGAAGCCAAGAACGATTTGGAGGCGGCCAAGTTGATTGACATAATTGACTCCGGCCTCGACGATGAAGCCAAACTCCAGACCGTTCTTAAGGCTCTCAAGGACCACCCTGTAACGGAGCGAACCTACCAAGAAGCCAAGAGATGGGCTGCGCAAGCTATTAGTGCATTGGACGAATTACCAACAGGCCCAGTTCGTGAAGCTTTGACTTCTTTTGCTGAAGCGATCATAGAGCGCAGTAAATAAGTTTTAGTAAAAAAGGAATAGATAAATGTCTAAGCTCAGGCTTGCGATTGTGGGTGCTGGTCCAGCAGGTATTTACGCAGCTGACCTGATCATCAAATCCGAACTTCGTGACTTTGACGTCTCTATCGATCTTTTTGATTTACTTCCTGCGCCCTATGGACTCGTTCGCTACGGTGTTGCGCCAGATCACCCACGAATCAAGGGGATCATTAGAGCCCTCTATGAAGTGCTTGACCGAGGCGACATCAGATTCTTTGGAAACGTTGAATACGGCAAAGACATAACTCTTGATGATCTAAAAAAGCACTACAACGCAGTTATCTTCTCAACCGGTGCCGTAAAAGATGCCAACCTAAACATCCCAGGTATAGATCTTGAAGGATCTTTTGGTGCGGCTGCTTTTGTGAACTGGTACGACGCTCACCCTGACTTTGAACGTAGCTGGGACCTAAGCGCCAAGGAAATTGCGGTTTTGGGAAACGGCAACGTAGCTTTGGACGTTGCCAGAGTTCTCTCAAAGCCAGCTGAAGCCATGCTCTCAACTGACATCCCAGACAACGTGTACCAGGGACTTCGCGCATCACAGGCTACTGATGTTCACGTCTTTGGTCGAAGAGGACCTGCTCAGGTGAAGTTCTCGCCGTTAGAACTTCGTGAGGCAGTTCACATAGAAGGCGTAGACACAATTGTCTATGACGAGGACTTCCAATATGACGAGGGTTCACAGAAAGCTATTGATAGCAATAACCAAACCAGGGTCATGGTGAAAACCTTGGAAGAGCTTCGATCAAATGAGCTAACTGGCGCTAAGCGCAGACTGCACCTGCACTTCTTTAGTGCTCCTGTTGAGATCTTGGAAAAAGCCGGCCAGGTAGCCGGTATCAAGATTGAAAGAACCAAGCTCGATGGAACAGGCAACGTGAAGCCAACTGGTGAGTTTCGTGAGTTCCCGATTCAGGCCATTTATCGCGCGGTTGGATACTTTGGCTCTGAATTATCGGAAGTCCCTTTTGACGAGAAAGCCGGTGTAATTCCAAACGACAAGGGACGGGTTCTGGATTCAGACGGAAAGCACATCCAGGGCGTTTACGCGACAGGATGGATCAAGCGCGGTCCAGTAGGACTAATTGGACACACTAAGAGTGATGCAATTGAAACCATTGCTCAGATTATTGAAGACAAGAACAATTGGTGGAGCCCAGCTTCACCTTCCGAGGATTCAATAACCGAGTTGCTAACTTCGAGAAAGATTGATTTTGTTGGTTGGCCAGAATGGCTCAGAATCGATGCCGAGGAAAAGCGCTTAGGTGAAGCCGAAGAGCGCGAGCGTATCAAGCTTGTTGAGCGCGAAGACTTCCTAACTATTGCGAAAAAGAAGTAGCTCACGTGCCCCTACCTCCAGAAAGACTAAAGAGTGCACAAACAGCACTTGCTGTGTTCTTCTTCACCCAGGGATTTGTTGCGATTACCTTTATCCCGCGAATACCTGAAATCATCGAGCAGATTGGCGTCTCGTTCGCCGTCTGGGGATTGATTATTGGATTTGCAGGAATCGGTTCTTTGTTGCCGCTATTGGTTGCGAACCGTTTGGTTGGAAGATTCGGAACCAGGCCAATCATTAACCTCTCGAGCGTATTCATTGTGTTATCGGTGATGAGCTTGGCTTGGGCACCCAACGGTTTTGTTTTCTTCCTGTTCCAAACCGTGATGATGTTTAGCATGAGTTTTTTCAATATCGCAATTAACGCTCAATCAGTGATGCTGCAAAAAAGAGTCAAGAAAGTGATTATCGGTAAGTTCCACGCCGCCTGGAGTATCGGGGCAGGAGTAAGTGCCGCGTTATCTGGAATCATGGCCAGCTTTGTTTCGCTCCAGATTCACTTGTTTGTTGTTCCTCTAGTTTGCTTAGTGGTGTTCCAGGTTTATGTTCGATCCATGCTTTCTCCTGAGGAAGATGGTCACAAAGAAGAGAAGCAGGCTTCCAAGAAGGTTCCGTTCTTCAAGTCCCCAAATCAGCTTTGGCTTTTAGCCCTTGGCCTATTTACTGGAGTGTTCCTAGAGCTAGTGATGATGGACTGGTCCGCACTTTTCTCGCAGGAGGTAATGCTGCTGTCACCAACTTTGGGAGCGGTGCCTTTTGCATCATTCATGCTTGCCATGATCGGTGGCCGTTTATTGATTACTAGGGCAACTGAGAAATATCACATCAGTGAGTTATCTAAGTGGGGTGGAATTTACGGTTCGATCATGATGGCGGTCGGCCTAGTAGTGGCTCCAGCGATTGTCGAGCACGATCCGATTCTGGCCCTAGTGGTCCTTTCATTCTTCTGGGCTCTTGGTGGGTTCGGGCTTGCTCCACTGGTTCCATCGTTTTTTGGAGCAGCTGGCCACGTTTCTGGCCTCACCACTTCCCAGGCTCTCGCGAGAATGTCGCTACTGAACTCGCTGGCTGTAATTGGCGCCAAGGTTGTTATGGGTGGTTTGGCAGAAAGCGTTGGTCTTCAGATAGCTTTCGTGCTACCAATTGTTTTGATGTTTATTGCCGGCATACTATCTGGACGACTTGCCAAGCAAGCTAAGCGCAAGGAAGCTGTTGAAAACGCTTTCCCAATTACCGGTTCACTAACGGTAATTGACGAATTGTAAATCTACTTCTAGGTCTTTAGATTTCAGCAGAGCCTGAAGCTCCTGCAAATCATCTCTAGATTTACTTGAAACCCTAAGCTCATCTCCTTGAATCTGGCTCTTGATGCTCTTTGGGCCTTCCTCACGGATGACCTTTGAAATCTTCTTGGCCTGTTCTTGGTTGATGCCGTCTTTTATTTTGGCTTCGATGCGGAATTCTTTACCGGAAGGAAAAGGCTTGCCATCTTCCAGGCTTTTTAGAGAAACTCCACGCTTTACAAGCTTGCTTTGGAAGACATCAAGAATTGCCTTAACTCTTTCTTCGCTATTGGCTTTCATCAAGATCTTGTCGCCAGATTGCTCAATCGATGCACCAACGCCTTTGAAGTCATAACGCTGCTCTACTTCTTTATGAGCCTGGTTTAGGGCATTTGCCACTTCTTGAGGGTCAACTTTGCTTACGATGTCAAATGAGGAATCAGCCATGCGGTTAGTTTACCCAAGCAGCCATTGGTTCAAGGGCAAATAACAGTGGTTAGCGTTTGGTAAGTATTGGTATCCTTTTAAGGCATCCAATCCAACTGTTTAGATTTGTTGCATGGCTAGTTACCCAAGCGGCCAAAGGGAACTGACTGTAAATCAGCTGGCTCAGCCTTCGGGGGTTCGAATCCCTCACTAGCCACAAAACCCCAGCCCTCAAGGCTGGGGTTTTATATCTACCAAAAGAGGAATCACTAATGGAACAACCGAGTCAAGAGGCACTTAAACCTCAGAGCGAATCAATGCCGGGCTGGAAAAAGAAAGTGACCGTCTTTCTAGTAGGTCAGACCATCACAACCTTCGGATCGCTACTAGTTCAATACGCGCTGCTGTGGCACCTGACTTTGACTACTAAATCTGGCGTAGTACTGGCTTTAGCGGCGGTCTTTGGATTCTTGCCTCAGGCAATCGTCTCGATTTTTGCAGGGGTTTGGGCTGATCGAGTAAATCGCAAAGTTATGATCATTCTTTCTGACTCGACAATTGCCCTAGCCACTTTAGTTCTCGCGTTTTTCATGCTTTCCGGAGTAGATGATTTGTGGCTCGTTTTTCTGGTGATGGCCGTTCGTTCTGTCGGTGCTGGCATTCAGATGCCGGCAATTTCAGCACTGATTCCACAGATAGTTCCTACCGACAAACTAATGAGAGTTAATGGAATCAATAGCAGTGTTCAATCCTCACTTTTGATTATTGGCCCGGTTGCTGCGGCTGGAATTTACTCAACTGTTTCGTTGGCAGCAATCCTGTTTGTTGATGTTGTCACGGCAGTTATCGGACTTACTTTATTAGCAACAATTGCCGTTCCAACACTTTCCAGGGCAGCAAGTAATGACAAGCCTTCTTATTTCACAGATTTGAAAGAAGGCTTGAATTACATCTTCAGTCATGACCTAGTTCGCTGGGTAATGGTTATTTACTCGATTGTGTTTTTGCTGGTTGTTGCCCCATCGAATCTTTCCCCATTGATGCTGGTTAGAACCTTTGGCGGCGATGTTTGGCTTCTAACGGTTCTCGAGCTTTCTTTTGGCATTGGAATGGTAGCCGGTGGAGCCCTGATGGCAATATTTGCCTCCAAAATGGATCGGTTGGGATTGATGGTTGGAACCTCAATCCTCTTTGGCGTTCTCGCCGTTGTAATGGGCTTTACAACTAACTTGATTCTTTTCTATAGCTTGTTTTTCTTAATTGGACTCGCAGTTCCAGCTTTCTCAACATCGTCAATGACCTTGCTCCAAGAAACTGTTGAGACGGAGCGTCAAGGACGAGTGTTTGGTTTTGTGGGGATTGTAATGGCGGTAGCCATGCCCCTTGGAATGGCGGTGCTTGGACCGCTTGCAGACATTGTCTCGGTAGAGATACTACTGATTGCAACCGGAGCGCTAACCGTCGGTGTGGCTGTGGTTGCAGTTCTGTTACCGGCAGGCAAAAGAGCCATTGCTGCAGCTCACTCCTCAACTGGAGTTGCAACCGACTAGAACTACGCCTTAACTCTGGCTTCTAGTTTCGCGAGCTCTTCAAATAGTTGCCCGGGCATTCTCTCCCCAAATTCCCCGAAGAAGTCTCCGATGGACTCAACTTCTTTAGTCCACGCTTCTGAATCAATCTCAAGCAGTTCTTCGAAGGTTCTTTCATCCACGTCAATGCCAGCGGTGTTCAGCTCGCCAGACTGCGGGACAGTCCCTACCGGTGAAGCTTTGCCTTGATTCGAGCCTTCGAGCCTGCCGATAATCCAATCGAGAACGCGAATGTTTTCTGCAAATCCTGGCCAAAGGAATTTGCCATTGGCGCCCTTTTTAAACCAGTTAACCTGGAAGATTTTTGGAAGATTAACTTCTGAAGTGCGATCAGCAAAGCTCAGCCAGTGTGCAAAGTAGTCGGCCATGTTGTAACCGCAAAATGGCAACATGGCGAATGGATCATGACGAAGCTTTCCAACCGGTCCCTCAGCTGCAGCTGTTTGCTCGCTAGAAATAGTTGCGCCCATGAAAACTCCGTGCTGCCATGAAAGCGATTGGGCTACGAGTGGAACATTCTTAGCACGGCGTCCACCAAACAAGATTGCATCTAGGGGTACACCAGAGCCCTCATTCCAGTCAGGGCTAATGGTTGCAACGTTCGCAACCGGAAGACAGAACCTCGAATTTGGATGCGCTGCTAGTGTTCCAGATTCTTGAGACCAAGGTTTTCCAAGCCAATCAGTTAGTCCCTCGGGTGGCGTTTCAGTCAATCCTTCCCACCAAACGTCACCATCTGAAGTCATCGCCACGTTAGTGAAAATCACCCCACGGCTCATTGATTCAACAGCAGCGCTGTTTGTAGTTGCAGTAGTTCCTGGTGCAACACCAAAGATTCCATACTCCGGGTTCATTGCCAACAATCGCCCATCAGGTCCTGGCCTTATCCAAACAATGTCATCGCCAAGGGTTTCAACTTGCCAACCTGGAATTGAGGGGCGAAGCATGGCAAGGTTTGTTTTGCCGCAGGCCGAAGGAAAAGCTGCTGCGATGTGAAACTTGGCATTAGTTGGGCTAGTTAGTCGAATGAGCAGCATGTGCTCTGCGAGCCAACCTTCTGCTTTACCCATAACCGAACCAATTCGAAGAGCCATAGCTTTTTTGCCAAGTAGAGAATTGCCGCCGTAGCCCGAACCGAATGACCAAATCTCTCTAGTTTCTGGGTAGTGAACGACGTGGACTTTGTCTGGGTTGCAGGGCCAGCTAACATCTGGAAGCTTTTTTCCCTGGTCATCAATTAGTGGGCTACCAACAGAGTGAACTGCAGGAACCCACCTGGCTCCTGCTTCAATTTTTTTGGTGACCTCTGGTGAAACCCTGGTCATGATGTGCATGGAGGCAACCACATAGGGGGAGTCTGTGATTTCAATGCCGTACTGAGTAAATTCTGAACCAATGGGACCCATTGAAAATGGGATTACGTACATCACCCGTCCGCGCATGCTTCCGGTGAAGTTTTCTTTCATTAAAGCTCGCATGGCTTTTGGATCCATCCAGTTATTGGTTGGTCCCGCATCTATTTCAAGTTCAGAGCAAATGAATGTCTTTTCTTCAACTCTTGCAACATCTCTGGGGTCAGTCCTACATAAAAAGCTATCTGGACGAAGTTGTGGATTTAGGGGAATTAGTGAACCATTTGCTACCAGCAGGTTCTTGATTGACTCAAACTCTTGCGCGGATCCGTCGCACCACTTTATGGAGTCGGGATTGGTTAGAGCGGCAATCTGTTCGACCCATTCGGTAACGCTAGTAACAGCCACTCAATCCTCCTTGACGAGTAGCCCCAGTCTATAACCCTTGGAAACCAGCGATCCAAGCGGCCCTGCGGACGGAAATCTAGGTCATCTAACGGCTCTTAGGGTTTCTTAGTGGGACAATAAAGTCGCCCACCAATCAAAGGATTAGTTTTGAACAACATTTCTTCATTTATTACCGGCCGCAAAACCTCTTGGGTCACACTTCTTATTGGACTCATTTTTGCGGTTCTAGCTTTCGGTCCACTCAGCGCTGCTGAGTCAGACACTTCTCCAACCGATGGCTTGCCAGCGAATAATGAAACAGTTCTTGTGAACAAGGCGCTTGAAGATCTTCCAGGAGCCGATGGCACTGTTGCCGTTGTGGTTTATTCTTCAGATACCAAGCTCACTGAAGACCAGGAGCTTTGGATAACGGGAACTTTTGACCCCATCGGTCAGGGTTTTATTGATGGCGCAGGAGATAAATTCCTGGAGTTCACCTCGGGTGAAATAAATGGCGAGGCATTTGTTCCGCCGGCTAAAGTTTCGGATGACGGAAAAGTCGTAGTGATAACTGTGCCGCTGGAAGAGATTGAAGAAAACGCAGAGCGCAACGAACGCATGGCTGAAATGCGCGCCATTGCCAAAGAGGACATGCCAGCTGGGCTGAATGTCTACATCACTGGCCCAGAAGGCTTCCGGGTTGACCTCGCAGGAGTCTTTGCCGGTGCTAACTTCACCTTGCTTCTTTCCACAGTCATCATTGTTGCTGTTCTTCTTCTAATCACTTACCGCTCGCCAGTTCTTTGGCTAGTGCCATTGATTGTTATTGGTGTTGCTGACGGAATGGCTGCGCAAATGGCTCCCCAGTTGGCAACCATTTTCCTGGGGGCTCCAGCAGATGGTTCTATAACTGGAATCTTGTCTGTCTTAGTCTTTGGTGCGGGAACTAACTACGCGCTATTGCTCATTGCTCGCTATCGCGAAGAGCTACTGCTAAATGAGGATCGCCACCAGGCCATGAACATAGCTCTTCGAGGTGTAACACCGGCCGTGTTGGCATCTGGAGGAACTGTTGCCCTTGCACTTCTAACTTTGCTATTTGCTGAACTTGGCGGTAACAGAACTTTGGGTCTAGTTGTAGCCGGCGGAATCGTCATGGCGATGTTTGCGGCCCTTGTTGTGCTACCTGCTGCCATTGTTGTTTTCGGTCGCGGACTGTTCTGGCCATTTGTTCCAAAGTTTGGTGGAGTCAACAAGTCCGAAAAGGGTCTTTGGGCAAAGCTTGGACGCGGCGTCAGCAAGCGTCCAGTTATTGTCTCGATCGCAGGTTTTGTAATTTTGGCAATCTTGAGCTTTGGAGCGACCGGAGTGAAAGTGGGACTTTCCTCGACCGAGCAATTTAGAGTGGCACCAGAAGCAGCTGTTGGCCAAGACGTGCTCGCTGAGGCCTTCCCTGCCGGAGCAACTTCTCCTACAATCGTTATTGCCAATAACGGCTTCGAAGACGAAGTTGCGGCGGCTGCTGAAAAAGTAAGCGGTGTTGCCGAGGTAACAGTTGGTGACAGCACCTCAGAGATAACCAAAATCGAAGTTGTCCTAGAACCTGAACCCGAGTCTGAAGAAGCCTACGCAATCATCCGAGAGCTCCGCCCAAAACTTGGATCAATCGAAGGAGCTGACGCACTTGTTGGTGGTCTAGATGCTCAGCGTCTAGATGTAAAGGACACGTACGCATCCGATCAGCTCACGGTTATTCCGATGATCTTGATTCTTGTGTTTTTAGTGCTGGTTCTATTACTTCGATCACTGGTAGCACCACTGTTGCTACTACTAACTGTGGTTGCATCCTTCTTCTCCGCAATTGGAGCAAGCTGGCTGCTATTTGAGAACGTCTTTGGATTGCCAGCTTTGGATCTATCGGTATTTCTATACAGTTTCTTGTTCCTTGTTGCCCTGGGTGTTGATTACAACATCTTCTTGGTCACCAGAGCTAAGGAAGAAGCCGAGAAACTCGGTCTCAAAGAAGGAATGATCAAGGCTCTTGCGTCCACAGGTGGTGTTATTACTAGCGCCGGTATCTTGCTCGCTGCGGTGTTCGCAGTGCTTGGAGTGCTACCGCTGATTGCTCTGTACCAAATTGGAATCATCGTGGGTATCGGTGTGCTGCTAGATACCCTCTTGGTTAGAACAGTTATTGTGCCATCGCTAGCGTTTATCACCGGCAAGTACTTCTGGTGGCCAAATCACAAGAAGGCTAAAGCTTAAGTTTTAGAGCTTTAGCCAAACTGTTTGGTTAGCACCAAGAGAACCTTCACTAGCCAATCCATTTTGCGTGGAAGCAATGATTTCTCCCGCAGGAATCGTTACTGACTCTGGACCGAAGTTACTAATAACTAGCACCTGGTTGTTCAGGTAAGCAAGCGAAGTTTCGGTTGTGTGCTCAGGTGCAAAGTGGAAATCACCCGATCCAAGATCAAACTGCTTTCTCATAGCGATTAGCTGCTTGTAAAGCTCGAGGGTAGAACCCTCTACGCCTTCTTGCATATCCCTTGAGTATTTCTTGTAACTTGCTGGAGCAGGTAGCCAAGACTCACCGGTTGAGTTAAATCCAAACGATGCACCGCCGTCTGCTTCCCAAGGAAGAGGAACTCGGCAACCGTCACGACCAACTCGCTCTCCGTTGGTTCTAAAAAAACTTGGGTCTTGGCGGTACTTACCTTCTAAGGTTGTGTGCTCAGGAAGACCTAGCTCTTCACCCTGGTAGAGATACGCTCCACCTGGAAGACCGAGCATGAATGCGGTTGCAGCCCGGGCAATTAGTTGACCTCTTTCCTCATCCGGCTGGTCGTTGTCAGGACCGATGCCAACACCCTGTGGTGGAAGCTTGTCGAAACCGTATCTTGAAGCGTGACGGATCACATCGTGGTTTGAAAGCACCCAAGTTGAAATTCCGCCCACGTGCCCAAAAGCCTCAAGTGATTCGCTAACAACTTTTACCAAAGCATTCTTTTCCCAAGGGGACTCGAGGTAACCAAAGTTGAAGGTTTGGTGATACTCGTCAGCTCTTACCCACTTGGCAATTCGAGAAAGCGGTAAGACCCAAGCCTCGGCGCACATAACCCGATCGTCATACTCGTCCAGAATCTTTCTCCAGGATCTGATGATTTCGTGGACACCTTCTTGACCCCAGAACGGGTGAGGGTTGTTCGGGTCGTACTCAAATGTCTGAGACATGGCCTTGCTAATGTCAGGTAGTCCAGCAGCTTTAACAAGACCGTGGGCTACGTCAATGCGGAAACCATCGACACCCTTGTCGAGCCAAAACCTAAGCACCCCGGCGAAGAATTCATGAACCTTTGGGTTATCCCAGTTGAAATCAGGCTGGGAGGAATCAAAGATGTGTAGGTACCACTGACCCAAAGTGCCATCAGCTTCAGTGATTCTGGACCAGGCTTGACCACCAAATACTGACTCCCAGTTGTTTGGTGGCAGCTCACCGTTTTCACCCTTACCATCGCGGAACATATACATATCCCGCTCCGGTGAACCAGGAGCGGACTTTAGAGCGGCTTGAAAGAGTTCGTGCTGGTCAGAGGAGTGGTTAGGAACTAGATCAACAATGATTCGGATGCCAAGAGATGTGGCTTTAGCAAGTAGCTTGTCAAAGTCTGCGTTTGAACCAAAGAGTGGATCGATTGACTTGTAATCAGAGACATCGTAACCAGCGTCTTTTTGAGGGGACTTGAAAAAAGGTGAAAACCAAATGGCGTCGATGCCAAGGGATTGGAGACTCTCTAGCCTGGACTCGACACCCTTTAGGTCACCGATTCCATCACCGTCGCTGTCTGCGAATGAGCGCGGGTAGATCTGATAAATAACGGCTGTTTGCCACCACTTGGGCTGCTTGATTGATTGATGCAAGATTGTCGAATCCATGCCCATAAGCCTAGAACAACAGCCACCTTGAACTGTTTGCTAGCCCTATTCCAGCCGTGCTAATCTGCTTTAGTTGCTAGGTTCAATCCAAAAACGCCCCGATAGCTCAGTGGTAGAGCACTTCCATGGTAAGGAAGGGGTCGACAGTTCAATCCTGTCTCGGGGCTCGACTAATAAGAAGTGCAACTATTTAGTCCCCGGCGGGGTAGCTCAGGTGGTTAGAGCACACGACTCATAATCGTGGGGTCGCGGGTTCGAGTCCCGCCTCCGCTACCAATTCAATCAACGGGTGAATCCCTAAGGACCTAGATACAGTTAACAAATGGTCAATCCAGCTATCGAAGGCAAAATTTACCCAAGGACTGCTAGTTACCTTGTTGGCCGCGAAAAAATCCGCGAATTTGCCAAAGCTGTTTTCTCTAAAGATCCAGCAAATCTCGATCTAGAAGCGGCCAAAAAGCAAGGTTACAAAGACCTCATCGCCCCACCAACTTTTGCCGTGGTGATACAAGAGCGCTCGCTAACTCAGGTAATTTCCGACAAAGAAGCAGCCCTAGATTTCTCCAGGGTCGTCCACGGCGACCAGCGCTTTATTCACGTGAGGCCCATTGTCGCCGGCGATGAGCTCACCAGCGAACTAAAGGTCGCCAGCGTCAAACAGCTGGCCGGAAATTCCATGGTCAGCTTCGAAACTCAAATCTTTGACGCCAATCAAGAGCTTGTCTGCACTGCTATTTCAACGCTTGTGGTTCGAGGTGAAGCGTGATGCTAACTGTGGGCCAAGAGCTACCAACCAAAGAAATTCACTTGACTCGCGACAGCCTGGTTCGCTACGCCGGAGCCTCAGGAGATTTCAACGCCATTCACTACCGCGACGATGTTGCCAAGGCAGTTGGGTTACCTGGAGTGTTAGCTCACGGCATGCTAACTATGGGTGCCGCCGTGCAGACCGTAGTTGATTTTCTAGGGGACAGCGGGAGAGTAATCGACTACCAAGTACGCTTCACGAAGCCTGTTTTGGTTGACGCAGCCCAGGGTGCAACTTTGATCGTGAACGCCTCGGTAGTGGAAATAGATGAGGTAGCAAAGGTTGCACGAATTGACCTGTCGGCAACAGTTGATGGAGTGGTGGTTCTAGGAAAAGCTCAAGTTCGAGTGAGAATTTGATGCCCAAGCTTTCAGAACTAACATCTATGCGCGTTGGCGGCGAGCCAGCCGAGCTCACAGTTTGCGAAACCCGGGAGCAGCTAATCGAAACCACCAAAAGGGTTTGGGCATCTGGCGAAGACTGGTTACTTATTGGCGGCGGAACCAACATGGTGGTTTCCGAAAGCATCGAAGATTTATCTGTTATTCAAATCAAAACCAAGGGCATCGAAAAGAAAACTGTTGGCGACAAACAGATCTGGCGAATTCAGTCAGGTGAAGATTGGGATGAGCTTGTAGCAAAAACCGTTAGCGAAGGACTTGCTGGCATTGAAGCCATGAGCGGTATTCCAGGAAGCGTTGGAGCATCGCCAGTACAAAACATCGGTGCTTACGGTCAAGAACTAAGCGATGTGTTTTTGCGTGCAGAGTTTTTGGATTACGAAACTGGCGAGCTTGTAATTCTTGAGCCAAAAGATATGAAATTTGGTTACCGTGACAGCGCCATCAAAAAAGGCAAAACAGGATTGATTACCTGGATTGAAATTGAACTTATGGATCTTGCTGGCAAAGCAAGACCGCTTTACTCGGGACAGATTGCAAAAGATCTCAACTCCGAAATGGGAGCTCAGCCAAGCTTGGTTCAGGTTCGAAATTCTGTTTTGAAACTTCGTGCTTCAAAATCTATGGTGCTAGATCCAAAGGACCCAAACAGTGTGAGCTGTGGCAGCTTCTTCACAAACCCAATCGTTAGTGACACATTCGCTAGAACACTTCCTGCCGATGCCCCGTCGTGGGAGACACCAGAAGATGATGGACTAACAGTCAAACTAAGCGCAGCTTGGTTGATTGAACAATCAGGCATCGACAAAGGCTTTAGCTTGCCAGGCTCAAAAGCTGCAGTTTCTCAAAAGCACGCACTGGCAATAACTAACTGCGGCGGTGCAACGGCAGATGAAATCGTTGAGCTCGCCAGATACATTCAAGAACGAGTTGCTGCGAAGTTTGGAATCAACTTGGTTCCAGAGCCAAACCTGATTGGGTTTTAGCTAAAGAGTTTTTGCAAGCGCTGGATGCCTTCTAGAATCGGCTCGTCGCCCAGTGCGTAGCTCATGCGAACATAACCTGAAGGACCAAACGCTTCACCTGGAACTAGAGCAACTTCGACTTGCTCCAAGATGAAATCACAAAGTTCTAAAGAAGTGTTGATTTGTTTACCAGCCCAGCTCTTCCCAAGAAGTCCTCGTACGTCCGAGTAAACGTAGAAGGCACCCTGTGGCATTGGAGCCAACCAGTTTTCGATCTTGCCAAGTTCAGAAACAGCAAGCTTTCGTCTGCGATCAAAAGCTTGAAGCATGTTTTGAACTTCGTCTTGTGGGCCAGTAAGGGCAGCAAGCGCAGCTTTTTGCGCGATGTTGTTCACATTCGATGTCAGGTGTGACTGTAAGTTAGCAGCTGCCTTCATGGCATCGGTAGGTCCTGCCATCCAACCAAGACGCCATCCGGTCATCGCATAACTCTTAGCAACACCGTTGACCATGATGGTTTTATCGATTAGCTCTGGCACTACTTCAGTAATTGAATAAGCTTTTCCACCGTCATAAACCAGGTTCTGGTAAATCTCGTCGGTGATTACCCACAGGTCGTTCTTGTAAGCCCAGTTACCAATAGCTGCTATTTCTGCTTTCGAATAAACAGCACCGGTTGGGTTAGAAGGTGAACACATAAGTAGCACCTTGGTGCGGGCAGTCTTTGCTTTATCTAGCTGCTCAACGGTGACCTTGTAGTCCTGTTCACTTCCTGCAAAGACCTCAACTGTTTTTCCTCCAGCTAAAGCGATTGCCTCGGGATAAGTAGTCCAGTAAGGGGAAGGAAGAAGTACCTCATCGCCTTGATCTAGCAATACTGCAAATGCCTGATAGACAGCTTGCTTGCCACCGTTAGTGACAACCACCTGGCTGGCAGCAACTGTGGTTCCGGAATCCCTTAACGTCTTTTGAGCGATAGCTTCTCGAAGATCAGGAAGACCAACCGCAGGGGTATACCGGTGATTCTTTGGGTCTAAAACAGCTTTTGCAGCTGCTTCAACAATGTGAGCGGGAGTTGGAAAGTCAGGTTCTCCAGCTGCGTAGCTGATCACAGGCCTACCCTCAGCTTGCAAGGCTTTGGCCTTGGCATCGACCTTGAGGGTCGCAGATTCAGCTATGGCAGCTATTCGCTTGGAGATTCTAGAGGCGTTCACGTATCTAAGCCTAGCTTGGAGGCTTCGAGGAAAGATCGACCCGTTGCAATCTGGGGGCAGGCAGATTAGAGTAGGACTCAGTAGTTGACAGCTGCGGGAAGCCTAATCTGGCAAATTATCCATATTTAGATTCAATCTAGAAGTGTGTCATTTGCCGCTTTGGTCAACGAAGCTGTTTAGCCCCTAAAGGGCGGTGGCTCAATTGGTAGAGCAGCGGTCTCCAACACCGCAGGTTGCAGGTTCGAGTCCTGTCCGCCCTGCAGACAACGATAGATCGGAAAGAAGTAGTAATGGCAGATGAGCTTCAGCCAGCAGAGGACTTGGTAGTCAAAGCCAAGTCCGATCGCGCTGCAACTCGCAACATCTTCGGAAGAATCATTTTGTTCTTCAAGCAGGTTCTAGCCGAGCTTCGTAAGGTTACTAAGCCAACCTACAAAGAGCTTGTTAGCTTCACCGGAGTAGTTCTAGCCTTCGTAGTAGTTGTGATGGCAATTCTTTCCGGCCTGGACTTTGTTTTCTACAACCTCGTTACATTCACCTTCACACCAACAAACTAGTTTCAGACAAGGAAACCTCAATTGAGCGAGATCGAACAGACAGAACTCGAGACCACTTCGGCACCCGCAGCAGCATTCTCTGCGGTTGAAGAAGTGACCGCGGTCGCCACTCCAGAAGCTCCTGTCGAGACACCTTCTTTTGGAAACACTCCTTACCAAGCACCAGAGGGAACTCCAGAGGCTCCAGTCTCGGAAAAGTTCTTTGTTGAAGATGCTGCAGTGGTTGCAGAAACCGATTCCGTTTCTGAAGAAAGCGCATCTGTAGAAGCTTCTGAAGCAGCTGCCGAAGAAGCTCCAAAGGATGAGGATCCATACCGCGCATTCAAGGCTGAGCTGCGCTCGCAACCTGGAAAGTGGTTCGTGGTTCACTCCTACGCAGGATATGAAAAGCGCGTGAAGCAGAACATCGAAAACAGACAGCTTGCTATCGATGGCGGAGACAAGATCTTCCAGATCGAGGTTCCAATGGAAGACACCATTGAAATCAAAAACGGTCAGAGAAAGCTAATCTCCAAGGTTCGTATCCCAGGTTATGTTCTAGTTCGCATGGAAATGACTGAAGAGTCTTGGTCACTTGTTCGTCACACCCCAGCTGTTACCGGTTTCGTTGGTAACTCTCAGAACCCAACTCCACTTCGCCCAGACGAAGCATTCGAGATGCTAAAGACCCTTTACGTTTTGCCTGAAGAGGCAACAGCTAAGGCTGCGGTTAAGGGAACTCAGATGGTGAAGGGCAAGGCAAGAGCTGTTCCAATCAAGATTGATTTCAAGGTTGGCGAGTCCATCATGATCAAGGACGGATCCTTCGCAGGTCTTCCTGGAACAATTTCTGAAATCAAGCCAGAGTCTGGAAAGCTCACCGTCTTGGTTTCCCTATTCGAGCGTGAGACTCCTGTAGAGCTTGGCTTCGAACAAGTCGGACCACTGAACTAAAGATTTATCTAAACCACTAAAAAAGGAAAAGTAAGCAAATGGCACCCAAGAAAAAAGTCACTGGAATGATCAAGCTTCAGATCCAGGCAGGCGCTGCTAACCCAGCTCCACCAATCGGTCCTGCTCTAGGTCAGCATGGTGTGAACATTATGGAATTCTGCACTGCGTATAACAACGCAACTGCAGACCAAAAAGGAAACGTCGTACCGGTAGAAATCACCGTGTACGAAGACCGTTCCTTCACCTTCATCCTGAAGACTCCTCCAGCAGCGGAGCTAATCAAGAAAGCCGCTGGGGTGCCAAAGGGTTCTGCAACCCCTCACACTGACAAGGTGGCGCACCTTTCTAAGGAGCAGCTACTAAAGATTGCCGAGACCAAGATGGCTGACCTAAACGCCAACGACGTTGAAGCAGCCGCAAAGATCATCGCCGGAACTGCCCGCTCCATGGGTATCACCGTCGACGCCTAGAACCTTAGGTAAAAGCAACACCTGCACCAAAAGCAACAAAAAAACTAAAGAAGTCGTGGGAGAACCAGATCGGTTCGCTAACCACAACTGTGACCAGAAAAGGAATAACAGCACATGCCAAAAAGATCAAAGGCTTATCTAGAAGCCGCAAGCAAAATCACCGAGGGTAAGTTCTACACCCCAGCCGAAGCCGTTGCCCTAGTGCGCGAGACCGGCTCAAAGAAGTTTGACTCAACTGTTGAAGTTGCCGTCAAGCTAGGTGTTGACCCTCGCAAAGCAGACCAGATGATTCGTGGAACTGTATCGCTTCCTCACGGAACCGGTAAGACTGCCCGCGTAATCGTATTCGCAACCGGTCCAGCAGCGGAAGCTGCTATCAAAGCCGGAGCCGACGAAGTCGGTGGCGACGAACTGATTGAAAAGGTAGCTGCCGGATGGGTTGATTTCGACTCCGCAGTTTCCACTCCAGAGCTAATGGGTAAGGTAGGCCGCCTTGGAAAAGTTCTTGGTCCTCGTAACCTAATGCCAAACCCAAAGACTGGAACTGTTACTCCAGATGTTGCAAAAGCAGTAACTGACATCAAGGGCGGAAAGATTGAGTTCCGTATCGACAAGCAGTCCAACCTTCACTTCATTATTGGTAAGGCTTCCTTCTCAGCTAGCCAGCTAGCAGAAAACCTAGCTGCCGCTATGGATGAGATTCAGCGTCTAAAGCCAGCTAGCTCAAAGGGTAAATACATTATCAAGACAGCTCTTTCCACTACCTTTGGTCCAGGAATCTTGCTGGACACCACAGTAGCCAAGGCCTAACTACAAGCCAAAGAGCCGAAGACTAAAAGGTCTTCGGCTCTGGCTTTAGGTCTAGAAGTAGACTTGCATTAGTTACCAGAGCCTAAATCACCAAGGCTTAAAAAGCCTAAAAAGGACGAGTGCCAGATGTTCTCCGCTGCAGATGAAAAGCGAGTATTAGATCTTGTTCCACGGGGCATATTTGTTAACGGCTCTTGGAAAGATGCAGCCGATAAGAAAACTCTTGATGTAATTGACCCAGCTACCGGCAAAGCACTTGTGTCTATTGCTGACGCAGCCCCTGAAGATGGCATGGCTGCCATCGATGCTGCCCACAACGCCCAAGCGGCTTGGGCCAAAACCGCTCCAAGAGAACGCGCCGAGATCTTGCGCGCAGCCTTTGAAAAAGTAACCGAGATGGCCGACGAGTTTGCACTTGTTATGTCCCTTGAGATGGGTAAACCATTTGCCGAGGCCAAGGGCGAAGTAGCGTACGGGGCAGAGTTTTTGCGTTGGTTCTCCGAAGAGGCCCCAAGAATTACTGGCCGCTATGGAACAGCACCAGATGGCAAGAACCGAATCATGGTTCTAAAAAAGCCAGTTGGCCCGTCCCTATTCATTACCCCATGGAACTTCCCGCTAGCAATGGCTACACGAAAGATGGCGCCAGCCATCGCAGCTGGCTGCACGATGATCCTAAAGCCAGCTGCTCTTACCCCGTTGACTTCAATGTTGTTCGTAAAGGTCTTGGAAGACATTGGTCTACCAAAGGGAGTCATCAACGTAATCCAGACCACAAGACCGGGTCTTGTTACAGGACCGATCATCAAGGACGAAAGACTTCGCAAGCTTTCCTTCACTGGTTCTACCGGTGTTGGAAGAGCCCTCATTGATGACTCCGCAGATCGAGTGCTAAAGGTCTCTATGGAACTTGGCGGTAACGCACCGTTGATTGTCTTCGAAGATGCAGATCTAGATAAGGCAGTAGAGGGCGCGATGCTAGCCAAACTTCGCAACATGGGTGAAGCTTGCACCGCAGCTAACCGAATGATTGTTCACGAATCGGTAGCCGGAGAGTTTTCCAAGCGTCTTGCAGACAAGATGGCTAAGTTGAAAGTTTCCAGAGGAACTGAAGACGGAGCAAACATTGGTCCTCTTATTGACGACAAGAGTAGAAGCGCTGTTCACGCTCTGGTAGCTGATGCAGTTTCTAAGGGGGCCAAGGTTCTAACCGGTGGAGCAATTCCGGCAGGTGAGGGATACTTCTACCCACCAACAGTTTTAGTTGATGTGCCAACAAATGCAGAAATTCTAAAAGAGGAAATCTTTGGTCCAGTGGCACCGGTAGTTACCTTCAAGACTGAAGACGAAGCAGTCAAGATTGCTAACTCCACCGAGTATGGATTAATTGCGTACGCGTTCACAAAAGACCTAAATCGTGGTCTTAGACTCGCGGAAAAGCTTGAAGTGGGCATGTTTGGACTAAACGCTGGGGTGATTTCAAACCCTGCTGCGCCATTTGGAGGAGTAAAATCGTCAGGGTTAGGCCGCGAAGGCGGTTTTGAGGGAATCGAAGAGTATCTAGAAACTGTCTATGTTGGCATCGCTGATCCGATGAACGACTAAGAACAAAGGAAAAGGGAAATAGCCGGAATGAGAAAATCAACTTTGAAGATCACAAAAACAGTTTCCCTTTTGGCTATCGCTGGACTAGTTCTTGCCGGATGTACAGAGCCTCAGGTTGAAGAACCAGAAGCGATTGTTTACCCGTTTGCTCCGCTCACCGGTGTTGCGTACATGAATGAATCTGAAATCCCAGACACTAATTCTTTCCCTGCTGTTACTTGCAAAGTAGACAACGCTCCTGCCGGTCGACCTCAATTTAACCTAAACAAGACAGACATCGTTCACGTTCAAATGGTTGAAGGTGGCCTGACCAGGTTGGTTGCCACCTGGCACTCACAGCCAGTGGACAAAGTTGGACCAGTTAGATCAGTTCGACCCATGGATGCTGACATTGCAGCAGCCTTCGGCGGCATCTTCTGCTACTCCGGAGGAGTAGATATGTTTATTGCTTTGCTTCAGGACACTTCTTTGTACCTAGCTGATGAGAACACTCAGCAGTCAGTAACGCCAAACAGCTTCTCTAGAACCCCAGAAAGAAATGCGCCACACAACATGGTTGTTGACATGGCTCTATTACAGTCCCAACATGAAGACCTTGCTGCCCCACAGTCAATCTTCAACTACGCAGCGTTCTTGGACGAAACTCAAGACTACGAACCTGCCTCTGCTAGCTCCGGCAAAGCAACTACAGATCTGACTATCGAGTACCCAGAGGCCACCAGCTATTGGAGGGGCGATGGCTCAGGCAATCTTCTCCGTGACCAAGACGGTAACCCTCACATGGATGGCGTGTCAGAAGAGCAAGTCAGAGCTAAAAACGTTGTCGTTCTAGAAGTCCAGATTGATAACACCAGCTTCGTAGATGCTCGTTACGGTCCGATTCCTAAAACCATAATGGTTGGATCTGGAAAAGCTTGGGTCTTTGTAGATGGCAAGCACATCGAGGGAACCTGGTCTAAGGCAACTCAGACCTCACCTATTGAACTTCTAGATTCAACCGGTGCCGTCATCAAGCTAGCTCCTGGAAACACTTGGGTAGAACTCAAGCCAGACACCGCAACCATGACAATTACCCCATAAGACCAAAAAGTCTAAATACCGCTAAATTACAGGGCTCTAGGGCAGTTACTAGTCCTCGAAAGGCTCTCTGCCGGCAGTTAGCTCCCACGCGGTAGCAGAAATTGCGCTTTTGGAAACCAAGAGTGATGTTCCTTTAGCGAAATCGTCATAGACGATCTCGACGATTCGTTTTGCTGACTCTCCAGGATACGGAGAGCTTGCTTCAATCAACTTTTGAATTTGTCCTGAACGATCTGGCAAACCAGATTCCATAGCAAGAGTTATTACTTCTTTTAGTTCTTCAAAGGTTTTCACCTTCACCGAACTTGCGGCAGCAAGTTTCCCAGTCGCACTAAATTCCCAGTGACCTTTGTTTTCAAAAAAGATTGTTGGCTTACCAGTAACTAGAGGGTACTCACCAAGAAAAGAGATTCCATCGGTTAGCAAAACATCGGTTGCTAAAAACAATTCAGCGTAGGAACCATCTTCATCAACATAGGTGTTAGCTAAAGCATCCCAACGGGCTCTCCAAGAAGTAAGTTCTTCAACAGTTATGACGTTTCTATCGGTAAGTGTTCCCCAGAGGAATGGATGTGGCCGCAAAACAATTTCAATGTTTGGATTTTGTTTCGCAAAATCCAACATTTGGATATAAATCTTCGAAAAAACACCAAAGTTAAACCAGTGTGGTGAATAGGAATGGTGCGGAGCCCAAACTATTTTGAATTTTCCTCCAGAAAGTGGCCAACTTGACTTACCTTGTTGCGCTTCACGCCTTAGATTGTCTATTTTTGGTGATCCAGTGAAGTGAACGTAGCTATTTCCACGTTCAGTTAGCGCATAAGCATCAACAACTAGCTTTTCTTGAGTGAAAACAAGTGATGCAAGTTGGTGAAGACGCTGTGTATACAAATGAGTTGCTACCGGAGCATCACCTTGACCGCCTCCTGGCTCATCATCTGGCTCATCGACCATCACAAGAGAGAAATAAGGAACGTAAGCGAGCCTGGTAAACGAAACTAACTGATCAAAACGCATGGCAGGCTGGTAATTTCGCTGCCAGGGGTAGTTCACGAACACATAATCAGGCTCCAAGAGCTTCAATTGCTCCAAACCAGCCATATTTTGGCTATCTTGACCCCCGGAATTGAACCTCAGGTGTTCAATTCCCTGGGATTCGAAGAATTCATGGGCCTTTTCCTCCCCGGCATAGGCCAACTGGCCAGTTAGCTTGCGGGGGAGGGATATAACTACTGGCTCAAACCTAGGATCTTGAAGCATTAGACGGTAGATCTCGTCCAGGGCATCCCAAGCCTCAAAGTAAAGGCCCAAAAAGGCCACTTTGATGGGTTTCATTACCCCAACCTAGCAAAGGCTGGGTCTTGTAGGGACAAATAGCCCTACAGGCCAGTAAACTAGTGGGTTTTGGGCAATATTGGAGAATTTACCTAAATGACACGATTTAGGGCCTAAAAACAGGTGGTTAACCCCACAAATTTAACTTGCCTATATGAGGGTATTGGTAATCTTCTTAAGTCCCCAAAACCTTGGAAAACAAAGGGGTTTCCCGACTCTTGTAAGGCGAGGCCACTGATGGAACTTCGGGCGTTCGGAAGGCTGCTTTCGAGTGGCTTTGCCCTGCCTGCGACCAGGTTTCAGGAGGCCAATTTCTTAGC
>NZ_JBIIAL010000020.1:0-11390 GCF_044239955.1 Rhodoluna sp. | reverse complement strand
CCGTTAGCTGGATTGACAACATCGGATCTTTCGGAGGAGCTAGCCTCAACGTATTTTCCATTGATGAAGTTTTTTAGTTCGCGAACTGCCATTTGTTCATACTCCTTTGTAGAAGAGGTAGCGACCCCTGTTTAGAATCGATTCTAATCCCAGAAAATGACCCCAAAATCACGAGTTTTGTATCGAATTAGTTGCGGTTTGAGCCTTTGGGAACCGTTTCGTTTGCTTATTCAATGTTTGGCTGGCAAAATCCATGTATGTCGAGAAGTGGAAGAGCCCAGGCCTCAGCGCTCGACGACGTCTCGAAGTTGATCATCGAGCAGCTCCAAGATGATGGCCGAAAGTCCTATTCCGAAATTGGCAAAGCCGTAGGCCTGAGCGAAGCAGCCGTTAGACAAAGGGTTCAAAAACTCACCGAAAAAGGCGTAATGCAAATCGTTGCCGTAACCGACCCAGTACAGCTCGGCTTCTATACCCAGGCAATGGTGGGGATCAAGTGCAGCGGTGACACCAGCGAGATCGCCAGCGCACTAGGCAAGATGCCTGAAGTGGACTATGTGGTGATTACCGCAGGAAGCTTTGACATCCTGGTGGAGATTGTCTGTGAAAACGATGACTCGCTAATCAAGATTATTAACTCCCAAATCAGGCGGTTAGCTGGGGTAACTTCGACCGAAACCTTCGTATATTTGAAGCTAGAAAAGCAGTTCTACAACTGGGGTACCAGGTAATCCCCTAGAAACGAATGGAATAGAAAAAATGGCAGTTAAGGAATCTAGGGCAAAGAAACTTGTTGCCGGGATCAAGTCCCTTCTAAAGCGCACCGTCAAGGTGGGAGCAGCAAAGTCTTCCAAGCTCGCTCTCGTTGAGGCGCGTAAGGAAGGTAAGAAGATAACTCCTGCCATGCTGGAAAAATCAGCCAAGAAGCATCTCTGGATGCACTTCACCCGCCACGGATCATTTGCCAACAAAGAGATTCCAATCATGGCTAAAGCCGAAGGTCACTACGTTTACGACGTGCACGGCAAGAAATACATCGATGGCCTATCAGGACTGTTCTCCGTAAACGCAGGTCACGGCCGCAAGAGATTAGCTGATGCTGCTTCCAAGCAGATAACCGAACTAGATTTCTTTCCACTCTGGTCTTACGCCCACCCACCAGCTATTGAGCTAGCTGAGCGTTTGATTTCTTATGCTCCGGCAAACATCAGCAGGGTTTTCTTTACCACCGGTGGTGGTGAAGCGGTAGAAAGTGCTTGGAAGATTGCGAAGCAGTATTTCAAGATGACCGGAAAGCCAACCAAGCACAAAGTTATCTCTCGCCATGTCGCTTACCACGGCACCAGCCAGGGAGCGCTTTCGATTACTGGTATCCCGGCAATGAAGAAGATGTTTGAGCCGCTAGTTCCTTCGACATTTAGGATTCCAAACACCAACTGGTACCGTGCTCCTTCTTCGTTCAAGACCGAAGAGGAATTTGGTATCTGGGCTGCTAATCGTGCCGAAGAAATGATTCTCTTTGAAGACCCAGAGACCGTGGCAGCAATCTTTGTTGAGCCAATCCAAAACTCCGGTGGTTGCTTCACCGCGCACCCTGCTTATTTCAAGCGCCTGCGAGAGATTTGCGACAAGTACGACATCTTGCTCGTAGCCGATGAAACCATCACCGGTTTCGGCCGCTCTGGTGCGATGTTTGCTTGTGAAAGATATGGCATCGAACCAGACATGATGATTACCGCTAAGGGAATCACATCTTCTTACCAACCGCTCGGTGCACTAATGCTTACCGAGAGACTCTTCGAGCCCTTCACAACCGGAACCAACATTTTGGCCCACGGATACACCTTCGCGGCTCATCCGGTTGCATGTGCGGTAGCACTTGAGAACCTAGACATCTTTGATGAAGAAGACCTAGTTGGAAACGTTGCTAAGAACTCTGCTCTCTTCAAGAAAACTCTTGAGAAGCTTTACGATCTTCCAATTGTCGGAAATATCCGTGGCGATGGTTACTTCTTTGCCATAGAGCTAGTCAAGGACAAGAAGACAAAAGAGCCTTTCACCGCTCCAGAGCGTGAGAAGCTTCTTCGTGGCTACCTAGCCGGCAAGCTACTCGAAGAAGGCCTTTACTGCCGTGCTGATGACCGAGGCGACTCAGTCATCCAGCTAGCACCGCCTCTTACCATCGGAGCTAAAGAGTTCAACGAGATTGAGCAGATCCTTCGCAAGGTGCTAACCCCAGCGATGAGCAAGTTCTAACACAAGCTATCTATAACCCCAAGACCCAATGGGTCTTGGGGTTTAGCTTTTCCACAACCTTCAAATCTTGCTTCGCTAGCCCTGAAACCGACAACAATTGAGGCATGAGCGAATCACTGATCTCAAGGCGATCTTTCCCTTCTCCTTTTGGCTTCATAACCATCACCGCAGAAGACAAGAAGATTACTTCCGTTGAGCTGTGCAAGAAGGCCACCTCCGTAGGCTCCTCCAAAGTCCTTGAAGATGCGGCGAAGCAACTTGATTTGTACCTGAAAGGAACCCTTCCAAAATTTAGCCTTCCCCTCAAAGTCTCCGGCACACAGTTTCAGATTTCCGTTTGGAAGGCTATTGCCAATGTGCCTTTTGGCAAAAGTATTTCCTATGGCGAAATTGCCGCAGCTATTGGTAAACCTAAAGCCGCCAGAGCGGTTGGAGCCGCGGTTGGTGCAAACCCAACTCCCCTGTTGGTTGGCTGTCACCGCGTGCTTGGATCCAATGGATCGCTAACCGGTTACTCCGGTGGCCAGGGAATCAAAACCAAAAAGCTGCTGCTGGATCACGAGGGCATCGACTATGAGTGAGTTTGTCACCAAGTATCCCGACGGTCTCAAGCGCTGCCGCTGGCCCAAGCAAGATCAGATCTACATCGACTATCACGACACCGAGTGGGGCGTAAAGCTAGAGGGAGAAAATGAACTCTTTGAACAACTAGCTCTTGAGGCATTTCAAGCAGGACTGTCATGGATCACCATCTTGAAACGCAGGCAAGGCTTTAGAAAGGCATTTCATAACTTCAACATCCGCAAAGTTGCCAAGATGACCGATAAGGACATCGAGCGACTCATGCAAGATGAAGGCATCATTCGAAACCGGGCCAAAATTCAGGCAACCATCAGCAATGCACGGTTGATCTTGGAACTAGATCAACCGCTAACTTCCTTGATTTGGTCTCACGCGCCCAAGCGGGCAACAACACCTGCAGATAACTTTGAATTCAAAGCCACTACCCCAGAGTCCATCGCGCTGAGTAAGACACTGCGAAGTCTGGGGTTTTCGTTTGTTGGCCCCACAACCATGTATGCGATGATGCAGTCAATTGGGATGGTAAATGACCACGCACCGGGTTGTTTCAGGAGAAACGAAGTTCGCGAGTAGGATTACAGCTGTGACCCCCGAAGAATTTACGTCAACGTACCGCCAGCTACTCCCACAGATCACAAAGTATCTCGTGAGGCGCGTGAGCCCCTCAGCTGTTGAGGACATAGCCTCAAGAATCTTTGAAATAGCTTGGACGAAAAGATCTGAGTCACCCAAGGGCTTTCAGCTCCCCTGGCTCTATAGAATCGCTGGATTTGTGGTAGCAAATCACCGAAGAACTGAGAAGGCTAAAGAAAACTTCTTGGTCTTATTCCGGCCAAAGGACTCTGCACCTTCTGCAGAGGACATCGCTCTAAGCGACCTCAGTCTTTCAGAGGCTTGGGCAAAGCTGACCCCAGCTGAGCGCCAGGTTATTTCCCTTAGTAGCTTTGAAGGTCTAGACAATGCGGACTCGGCCAGGGTGTTGGAAATTTCAACTAATGCCTTCGCTCTTAGGCTGAGCAAGGCTAAGGCCAAACTTAGAGGGCTGCTTTCTTAAAGTTTCTAGACATAATCACCAACCTGGCTACATAACCCATATATGAATACTCCAGATGAACTAGACGCCCGTCTGCGTAAGGCAGACCCTGCAAACAAAGCCAAAACTGAGCAACTCTCAGCTGAAATCTTGGCAGCCGCCTCAAACACCAAACTAAGGCTTGGGCTAACGCAAAGATTTGAACTACTATCGGCCAAGGCCAGAGGCTTCGCTTTGGGTGGGTTAGTTTCTGGCACAGCGGCAATCCTGGCAGTGGCCATAGTGGTGAACCCAACCCAAACCCCACTAATTCAATTGGCTGCTTCCTACCAGGGTCCTTCGAATGGGTCCGGCTCGATGTCAGAAGCGTCCGACGACAAATTGATGTCTATGCCCTTTTTTAGCTACAACTATGTGGCCGGACCTAATCTGTCAAACGAGGGTGGATCTGGCCAGATCTATAAGCTAGTGCGGACCGGAACTCCAGAAGCGGTGCTCG
The DNA here is from genome assembly GCF_044239955.1 of Rhodoluna sp. GTDB lineage: Bacteria > Actinomycetota > Actinomycetes > Actinomycetales > Microbacteriaceae > Rhodoluna. The sequence continues at coordinate 7,020 of NZ_JBIIAL010000020.1, read as the reverse complement.
CAAACGTCTCAGGATTGTTTGGGGTTCAAGGTAGCGTGAAGAAGTTCCCTGATTTCAGTGAAGCCAATCCCGGATACTTTTTTGGTGAATCCGATGATCCTTGGGGCGTTGACAATCAGAACCCAATCGTTTCGGTTTGGTGGAGCGGGACAGCATCTTGGTACTATTCCAATCCTTCTGACTCTTCAATTTCTAGTTCTTGCAATTCCTTCGATGACGAAGGGTTTTGTGAGGAGTGGGTTGAGCCTGTTCCAACCCCAGAACTACTACCAAGTAAGTCTGAAGCCATGGCCAAAGCTCTTGAGGTATTCAACGCAACTGGCCTAGCAGTGACTGAATCGGATTTACGAGTTGACATGTCAGAGTGGGGTGTTTCCGTGACCGCCGCGATGGTTGTAGACAATCAGCAAACCAGTATCGAGTGGTACATCGGCTGGGGGTCAGATGGCGAGATTTACTACGCGCAAGGCCATTCGGTGGTTGCCGAAGCCGTTGGCACCTTCGAAACCATTTCCCCTGTCCAGGCTATGGATCGACTCGATCAGTGGATCTGGTATGGATCTCCACCTAGCTACTTGTATGAAAAATACCCGGCAATCTACAGTGACATGAGCGTTCGGAATGAACCACTTGTTGATCCAGAGGTGTCAGAAACCGAAGAAACGACCGAACCGAGTGAACCTAGTCCATCAGAGACCGCGACAGCGGAGCCTGAACCTACCGAAACTGAGCCAGCCCCCGTTGAACCCCAAGTTGTCACTTTGACAATTGTTAGAGCAGAGTCAGCTCTCTTGGGTATTTGGGATGCAAACGGGGATGTTTGGCTAGTACCGGGATGGATCATGTTTAACGATGAGGGTTGGTGGAGCACAGTGATTTCATTGATTGAGGGAATTATTGCTCTTCCTGATCCCGACATGTTCGATATAGAGCCTCTTCCTGCAGAAGACTCATCCGTAGGTAATTAGTAAAAACTTTTTGCCCGAAACTTCCAGCTTCAGATGGGCTAGCTCCGCAACGGCCTTGAGGTCTGCCACAGTTTTAGGCGCTGGACTGATTGTTAACGCGGATCGCAGAAACTGGCCCTTGGCTTGTTTATTGAAATGATTTAACCTCGTGCGTTTGCCCTTTTTATCCTCCAGCACTACATCAAGGGTGTAACAAGCGGGTTTCTCTGGAACAGGCGCTAGCTCAGCGTATGAATTGGATCTCATGTCAATCACTATCTCTTTCGCGTAGTTTGGCCAGACCGCTTCATGAGCTTCCTGCCATAACTTCTTTAGATTCAAGCCAGGTAGCTTCGAAGTAGCAGACATTCGATAATTTGGAATTTCATCGGCTGCAGAAATCAGGCCAAAAAACGAGGACTGGATAAACACTGTTTTGCTCGCCCTGGTTCGCATAGCGGCCGTAATGCCGCCTTCTTTAAGTGCGTCATACAAGGTGCCGGTATACCTATCTAGGGCCGGTAAACACTTGGGGTTTCCTAGATCCAGGTTGACGGCAATCTCCCCCAGTTGCTTTGGCCCTAGCTTGAGCGCCTTGGTAGCTAGCGTTGGGGTCTTGCAGGTTTCAATCAACGCTTGCTGAAGAAGTTTTCGAGTTTTGTCTAGTTCTTTGTGGCTCAGAGCTTTGGCTCTTCTTTTGCCACCAGGCTCCTTGGTTTCAGAAGGTGGGAGCAAAAAGATCATTCCATAAGCCTAGACTTAGACCATGGTCAAACTTACAAAAATTTATACCCGCACAGGCGATGAAGGTCTTACTGGTCTTAGCGATTTTTCTAGAACTCGCAAAACAGATCCAAGAATCGAAGCCTATGCCGACGTCGATGAGGCGAACTCGGCAATCGGTGTCGCCGTCGCGCTGGCCCATGGCGAGTTCGACGAAGAGACTCTAGCGCTGCTATCTCAGATTCAAAATGACCTTTTCGATTTGGGTGCAGATCTTTCAAACCCTCTAAGCGAGCACTATGAGTATGAGCCATTGCGTGTGGACGCAATTTGGATTGATGCTTTAGAAGAAGCCATCGACAAATACAACAAGCAGCTTGAAAAGCTAGACAGCTTTATTCTTCCTGGAGGATCCGGGCTAGCTGCCGGTCTTCACTTAGCGAGAACAGTTGTTCGTAGGGCCGAGCGCGCTACCTGGCACGCAATCGAAAAGTATGGAACCGATCCTGCCAAAAAGGGTCACAATAACGGTGGCGTAAGCGTTCTAGCTGCCAAGTATCTAAATCGCTTGAGCGATTTGCTTTTTGTCTTGGCACGCTTTGCCAACATCAAGCACGGTGGCGATGTGAAGTGGATTCCAGCTTCAAACAGACGCGAGCGTCCAGCAAATGTACGGGTTGACAGCGAGGACTAATGGAGCCGCTGGTTTGGCTTTCGATACCTGGCTTGATTCTCGTTTGGCTTTTTCTACCTCGTAAAGCTCGGGAGAAATCGAACTCAAATTCAAAAAAGTATCGGAGCTCAGGTGCGGTTCTTTTTGGCATTAACGAAGTTTTTGCACCGTCAGCTGCTAACGCAACAATTATTCAGGAGGAGCAAAGGCAGTCTCGAAGGGCTATGCCGTCTCCAGAGGACAAGCTCCTCTAAGCCAGCGCAGCATTCCTGGCAACAACAGTTACCACGTCATGCTCCACTGACAAGAATCCATCGTCTGCGGTAACAACAAGCACTTCACCCTCGGGTTTGGTAACCCTTACTTCGCCGTTAGCCAAGATTGCAAGCATTGGTTCGTGACCAGGCATCAAACCGATTTCGCCTTCAACTGTCTTGGCTACCACCAACTTGGCTTCGCCAGACCAAACTGCCTTATCGGCAGCAACTAGCTCAACCCGCAGATTTTTTTCAGACAAGGTTAGTTACCAGATTCCTTCTGAATCTTGGCCCACTGGCGCTCAACGTCTTCAAGACCACCGACGTTGAAAAACGCCTGCTCTGCAACGTTGTCGAAGTCACCATTAGCAATCTTGGAGAATCCTTCGATGGTCTCCTTGAGTGGAACGGTAGATCCTGCAACACCGGTGAACTTGGTAGCCATGTATGTGTTCTGAGACAAGAACTGCTGAATTCTTCTTGCTCTTGATACTGCGACCTTGTCTTCTTCGGAAAGCTCCTCAACACCCAAGATGGCAATGATTTCCTGCAGTTCCTTGTTCTTCTGAAGAATCTGCTTGACCCTAACGGCAGTCTCGTAGTGATCCTTCGAGATGTAACGAGGGTCCAAGATTCTTGAAGTTGAAGAAAGTGGATCCACGGCTGGGTATAGACCCTTGGAAGCAATTTCACGGCTTAGCTCGGTTGTTGCATCCAAGTGAGCAAATGTGGTTGCTGGGGCTGGGTCGGTGTAGTCATCGGCAGGAACGTAAATTGCCTGAAGAGAAGTGATCGAGTGACCACGGGTTGAAGTAATGCGCTCCTGTAGAAGACCCATCTCGTCTGCCAAGTTTGGCTGGTAACCCACGGCAGATGGCATACGGCCTAGCAGCGTGGAAACCTCAGACCCTGCCTGAGTGAAGCGGAAGATGTTGTCGATGAACAACAGCACGTCCTGCTTCTGCACGTCACGGAAGTACTCCGCCATGGTCAAAGCAGACAAAGCAACGCGCAAACGCGTGCCTGGTGGCTCATCCATCTGACCAAACACGAGGGCGGTCTTGTCGATAACACCTGACTCGGTCATTTCGTCGATTAAGTCGTTACCTTCACGGGTACGCTCACCAACACCAGCGAATACGGACACACCGTCGTGGTCTTCTGCCACACGGTAAATCATTTCCTGAATCAAAACGGTCTTACCAACACCGGCACCACCGAATAGACCAATCTTTCCACCCAGTACGTATGGAGTTAGAAGGTCAATAACCTTGATTCCGGTTTCGAACATCTGAGTCTTTGACTCAAGCTGGTCGAAAGCTGGTGGCTGACGGTGAATTGGCCAACGCTCAGTTACCTCAATTTTTTCGCCTGGCTTGGCGTTTAGAACTTCACCGGTTACGTTGAAAACGTGGCCCTTGGTGACATCTCCAACAGGAACAGAAATTGGCGCTCCGGTGTCAGACACTGTGCCTCCGCGTACCAAACCATCAGTTGGCTTCAAGGCAATGGCGCGAACTAGGTCATCGCCTAGATGCTGTGCCACCTCAAGAGTTAGAGTCGTGGTTTCTCCCAACAGGTCAATCTCTGTTGTGAGGGCGTTGTAGATCTCAGGGATGGCATCGTGTGGGAACTCGATGTCAACCACCGGACCATTTACTCGAGCAATGCGCCCGGTGCCTGCCTGTGGGGTTGTCTTTGTCTCAGCCATTTCTTATCTTTCTCTTAGTCCTCATCGCCAACGGTGGCCAGTGCATCCGCACCACCGACGATTTCGGAAATCTGTTGCGTAATTTCTGATTGACGTGCCTGGTTGCTCAAACGGGTGTAGTTCAAAATCAGCTTCTCGGCGTTATCGGTGGCTGACTTCATTGCCTTCTGACGTGCAGCGTGCTCGGAAGCCGAAGACTGAAGCATTGCGTTGAAGATTCTGCTCTCGATGTAAACCGGTAGCAGTGCATCAAGCACCTTGTTTACATCTGGCTCAAACTCATAAAGCGGGAAAATCTCGCTCTTCGAAGGCTCTTCAACACCCTCGACTACCTCTAGAGGAAGCAAGCGAACAACTTCTGGAACCTGGGAAATCATCGACACGAAGCGGTTGTAGACCATGTGAATCTCGTCTACTCCCCCATCCTTGGCATCTGTGTTGAAATCAGCCAACAGCGCATCAGCGATCGACTTGGCCGTATCAAATTCTGGAAGGTCAGTGCCACCAACCCACTGCTGACGAGATAGCCTTCTGCGGAAATTGAAGTAGCTAACAGACTTTCTTCCAACCAGATAGTAAACAACATCTTTACCCTGGCTCTTCAAAAGAGTTACTAGCTGCTCAACTTCTTTTAGAACGTTCGAAGAAAATGCCCCAGCAAGACCGCGGTCGGAGGTAAAGATTACAACCGCTGCGCGATCAATGGTCTCTGGTTCAGTTGTAAGCGGGTGATCGATGTTCGAGTAGGTGGCAACAGCAGAAACCGCTCTGGTAACCGCTCTTGAGTAAGGAGTAGATGCAGCAACGCGTTGCTGCGCCTTGTAGATACGAGAAGCAGAAATTAGCTCCATGGCGCGAGTGATCTTCTTTGTGGTCTGTGCCGACTTAATCTTCTGTCGGTAGACCCTTAGCTGCGCTCCCATATCTCTCCTTTCCTAGTCTCGAATTGGCAACTACGCTTTAGCGCTTTTGCTTGACGATCTTTTCCTGGTTAACTTCTTCTTCTTCCAAAGCGTTCACAGCTTCGTTACCCAAAGAAGAAAGTGGAACACCCTGGCCGGTTTGGAAGCCCTTCTTGAACTTGTCAATGGCTGCATCCAACTCGCGGATGGTGTCGTCCTCGAGGTTCTTAGTTTCACGAATGGTCTCAATTACCTTGCTGTTGCGCTTTAGGTAATCCAGGAACTCGGACTCGAAACGGAGGACATCTTCGACAGGAACTTCATCCAACTTGCCTGAGGTTCCAGCCCAAATGGAAACTGTCTGGTCCTCAACTGGGTACGGAGAGTACTGTGGCTGCTTTAAAAGTTCCATCAAGCGCGCTCCGCGAGCTAGTTGCTGACGAGATGCCGCATCCAGGTCGGAGGCGAACATCGCGAAGGCTTCTAGTGAGCGGTACTGAGCAAGCTCAAGCTTTAGCGTTCCAGAAACCTTCTTGATTCCCTTCACCTGGGCTGCACCACCCACTCGAGAAACCGAGATACCAACATCGATGGCTGGACGCTGGTTGGCGTTGAACAGATCCGACTGCAAGAAGATCTGACCATCAGTAATCGAGATGACGTTGGTTGGAATATACGCTGAGACGTCGTTGGCCTTGGTCTCGATGATTGGAAGTCCAGTCATCGATCCAGCACCCAATTCGTCGTTGAGCTTGGCACATCTTTCTAGCAAGCGAGAGTGCAGGTAGAACACGTCTCCTGGGTAAGCCTCGCGGCCTGGTGGACGACGAAGCAAAAGGGACACTGCTCGGTAAGCTTCTGCCTGCTTTGATAGGTCATCAAAGATGATCAGAACATGCTTGCCGCCATACATCCAGTGCTGTCCAATAGCGCTGCCTGTATATGGAGCTAGGTACTTGAAACCAGCTGGGTCAGACGCAGGGGACGCAACGATGGTTGTGTATTCCAACGCTCCGGCTTCTTCCAAAGCTGCCTTGATACCGGCAATAGTTGAACCCTTTTGACCAATAGCTACGTAGATGCAACGAACCTGCTTGGTTGGATCTCCTGTTGCCCAGTTGGCCTTTTGGTTGATGATCGTGTCAATAGCGATAGCGGTTTTACCGGTCTGGCGGTCACCAATAATTAGCTGACGCTGTCCACGACCGATTGGAATCATGGCGTCGATGGCCTTGATACCGGTTTGAAGTGGCTCGTGAACTGACTTTCTAGCCATAACGCCAGGAGCCTGAAGCTCAAGGGCACGACGTGCCTCAGCCTTGATCTCGCCTAAACCATCAATTGGGTTACCCAGTGGGTCAACTACTCGACCTAGGAACGCATCTCCAACTGGAACAGAAAGAACCTCGCCAGTGCGCTGAACTTCCATACCCTCTTCGATGCCCTCAAAGTTTCCGAGGATAACGGTTCCGATCTCACGCTCGTCAAGGTTTAGAGCAAGACCTAGGGTTCCATCAGCAAACTTTAGAAGCTCGTTAGCCATCGCGGAGGGAAGTCCTTCAACGTGAGCGATACCGTCACCGGCATCGATTACGTGTCCGACCTCGTTGCGCGAAGCCTTGTCGCTCTCGTAGGAGTTCACGAAACCCTTCAGGGCATCGCGAATCTCATCTGGGCTGATTTTTAGATCTGCCATTTGCTTCCTCTACTTCTGGGGCGAACCCCGGTTAGATGCTGGCCTAAGCCAGCATCATCTTTGCTTGCTTGAGACGGTTAGCAACGCTACCGTCAATAACTTCTCCAGCTA
>NZ_JBIIAL010000010.1:0-42166 GCF_044239955.1 Rhodoluna sp. | reverse complement strand
TTCTCACCTGGACGTAAATCTTCAAAAACCCGAATGTAGCCCAAAGGCTTGAGGATTGCGTCATAGAAAGCCCCCGACGCATTGATTTCGGAGACTCCGATGCTGATGTGGTGAATCATTTTCCTAGGATAGCGGGGACCCTGAAATGAGAAATGCCCACCTATAACAGTGGGCATTTGCTGGCGGAGAATGGGGGATTCGAACCCCCGAGGGCTTTCACCCAACACGCTTTCCAAGCGTGCGCCATAGGCCACTAGGCGAATTCTCCTGGTTCGGTTCTCTCAGTTTAGCCGTCTCAGGGGTCGCGTTAGAATTGAGGCTGACTCCCCGTGCGGCGTCATCTTGGTGAACTCCCCCAGGATCGAAAGATAGCAAGGGTAGCTGGGCTCTGATGGGTGTGCGGGGGGTCTTTTTATTGGTCTGTCGTACAAAGGAGCTAGGTTAGAAAAGTGAATCAAGCCCTTTACCGTCGCTATAGGCCAGAAACCTTTGCCGAACTTATTGGCCAAGTTCAAGTTACTGCTCCTTTGATGACTGCGCTTAGAACTGACCGGGTAAATCACGCTTACTTATTCTCTGGCCCTAGGGGCTGCGGTAAAACTACCTCTGCAAGAATTCTTGCTCGTTGCTTGAACTGTGCCGAGGGTCCAACCGATACACCATGTGGCAAGTGTGCAAGTTGTATTGAGCTATCACGTGATGGATCAGGATCTCTAGACGTTGTAGAAATTGACGCAGCCAGCCACAACGGTGTTGATGATGCCAGAGATCTTCGTGAGCGAGCAATCTTTGCTCCGGCAAGAGATAGATTCAAGATATTCATTCTCGATGAGGCTCATATGGTCACCCCACAAGGATTCAATGCCCTTTTGAAGATTGTGGAAGAACCACCAGCCCACGTGAAGTTCATTTTTGCTACCACCGAACCCGAGAAGGTTATTGGAACCATCCGTTCCAGAACCCACCACTATCCGTTCCGGTTAGTAGCTCCTGCGGAGATGCTGGACTACCTAGAAGAAGTTTGTGCAACCGAAAAAGTAAAGCCAGCACCAGGGGTGCTGACCCTAGTTGTTCGAGCTGGCGGCGGCTCAGTAAGAGATTCACTATCTCTACTGGATCAACTCATCGCAGGCTCAGAACTAAAGTCTGGCTCTGCTGAGATTGAGTACGACAGGGCAGCAGCCCTTCTTGGATACACCCACGCCAACTTGCTTGATGAGGTGGTCGACGCTTTTGCAACTCAGAACTCGTCGCTTGTGTTCTCAAGCGTCGATAAGGTCATTCAGTCGGGCCAGGACCCTAGAAGATTCGTTGAAGATCTTCTAGAAAAACTAAGAGACCTGATTGTTGTTCTGTCAGTAGGAGAAGAAGCTAAGTCGGTTCTAAGAGGAATCGCAGCCGATGAACTCGAGAAAATGGGTCTTCAGGCAATGAGCTTTGGTATGGCTGAGCTAACACATGCTGCAGGAGCAGTTGCTAACGCGCTTACCGAAATGTCTGGTGCAACAAGCCCCAAACTTCAGCTTGAGTTGATGTGTGCGAAGGTTCTTGTTCCAGCAAGCGATAAAACCGAAGTTGGTTCCCTTGCAAGAATCGAAAGACTTGAGCGTCGTATGGGAGTAGCTCCGGCAGCAGAACAAGTCAGTGCTCCAGTTGCAGCGTCAGCGCCAAGCGTTGCTTCAACAAAAACTGCACCTGCTGCTCCAAGAGCAGAAACCACTCAGCCAGCAAATGCTGCAGTTGCAACTCCTGTAGCGAAACCTGTAGCGGGTTCAGTTCCTGCAGTTACCAAGCAAGCTTTGATGAATGCTTGGCCAGAAATTATCGGTCAGGTCAAAAAAGAATCTAGAGCTGCCTGGATGGTTGCATTCACGCTTACGGTTATGGATCTAACCGATGATGTTCTGACGCTGAAGTTCTTGAGCCAAAAAGATCTCGATTCATTTAAGGCAGATAGTCGCTCAACGGATGCACTTCGAAAAGCAATATTTGCAGTTCTTGGAATTCAAGTGAAGTTTCGACCACACATCGAAGAGGGTGCCGAAGTTGCATCGGTAACTGAGCAGGCAGAACCTGCCACAACAGTCATTCCAGTTGTTGAGGAAAAGCAAGAAATGGAAGAAGTTGCTGAGCCAAAGGCTGCACCAACTTCTAGAAACTCCATGGTCAACGAAGACACTCGCTATGGCGAGTCTCTGCTTCGTGAAGTACTAGGTGCTGAGCCAATTCAAGACCCTAAAGCTGGCGGTCGCTAGATGTATGAAGGTGTTATCCAAGAGCTAATTGATGAGCTTGGAAGATTGCCTGGAGTCGGGCCAAAATCCGCGCAGCGGATTGCCTTTTATTTATTGCAAGCTGATGAAGAACAGGCCATGAAGCTAGCTCAGGTTTTGACCGAGGTTCGTGAGCGAGTTCGCTTTTGTGAGCAGTGTGGCAACGTTGCTGAGCAGGAGCTGTGCAACATATGCCGGGATCCGAGAAGATCCAAAGCCAGCATCTGCGTTGTTGAAGAGTCCAAGGACGTTCAGGCCATTGAGCGAACCAGGGAGTTCAAGGGTTTGTATCACGTGCTTGGCGGTGCCATCAGCCCAATAGAAGGTATCGGCCCAGATAACCTTCGCATCAAGGAGCTAGTAGCAAGACTTGCTGATCCTGAGATTAAAGAGGTAATCATTGCTACCGACCCAAACTTGGAAGGTGAGGCAACGGCCACGTATCTCACCAGAATGCTTTCTCCAATGGGGATAACTCTTTCTCGGCTAGCTTCTGGGCTTCCAGTTGGCGGAGATTTGGAATACGCCGACGAGATTACTCTTGGTCGAGCCTTTGAGGGCAGAAGGACAGTCAGCTAGACTTGAATTCTTACCTCACTGATCGAGGTAATCTCCCCAAAAAAACCCAGGAGCATCCGTTGGCACTGATTATTCAGAAGTTCGGCGGATCATCCGTGGGCGATGCTGAAAAAATCAAACTAGTAGCCAAAAGAGTTATTGAAACTCACCGTGCCGGTAACCAGGTAGTAGTTGTTGTCTCAGCGATGGGTGACACAACCGATGATTTGCTGGAACTTGCCAAGAACGTCACGGACAACCCAGAGGACACCCCTCGAGAACTAGACATGCTGCTCACCGCAGGTGAGCGTATCTCCGTTGCACTTTTATCTATGGCCATCAATTCCATGGGTGAGAAATCAAGATCTTTTTCTGGCCTACAGGCTGGAATCATTACCGACTCAACTTATGGAAACGCACGAATTGCCGAGGTAACTCCGGATCGGGTTCAAGCCGCTATCGATGAGGGCGAAATTGCCATCGTTGCTGGATTCCAAGGTTTTGATCCCACCAGCGGGGATATAACAACTCTTGGTCGCGGTGGCTCTGACACTACGGCGGTTGCTCTAGCTGCTGGTCTAAACGCTGATGTTTGCGAGATCTACAGCGACGTTGACGGCGTTTACACCGCCGATCCAAGGTCTGTTCCAAGAGCCAAAAAGATCGACGCAATTGATATTGAGTCGATGCTTGAGCTGGCCGCAGCAGGAGCCAAGATTTTGTATATCCGAGCCGTGGAATTCGCCAGGCGCCATAAAGTGAATCTTCGGGTTCGCTCTACTTTTTCTGATAACCCCGGTACTACCATTTATTCGAGCGGAGAAACCATGGAAGAGTCAATAGTCGCAGGCGTTGCGGTCGATCAGAGCCAGGCCAAGATCACTGTTGTGGGTATTCCAGACGTTCCCGGCAAGGCTGCCGAGCTATTCACCGTGGTTGCCAAAGCTGGCATCAACATCGATATGATCGTTCAAAATGTGGCTGTTTCCAATACCAAGCTCAGCGATATTTCGTTTACCCTTTTGGCTGAGGATCTGAAAAAGGCTCTCGATGCCCTTGAAGCTGAAAAAGCCAACATGGGCTTTGCCTCATTACAGTTTGACGAGACCATTGGAAAACTTTCAGTTGTTGGCTCAGGAATGAAAACTCATTCCGGTGTTTCTGCAACGCTGTTTGGTGCTTTGGCCAAAGCCAGCATCAACATCGAAATGATTTCCACTTCTGAGATTCGCATCTCGGTAGTTACCCGTAGCGATCAAGTCCTTGAAGCAGCCAAGGTTGTTCACAGCGCCTTCGGCCTTGATGGCGATAGTGAAGCTATTGTTCACGCCGGAACTGGAAGGTAACTTGTCCAAGAAACCGAACCTAGCTCTGGTTGGAGCCACCGGTGCCGTAGGCACCGTTATGGTCTCAATCATCAATGAGCGCGAAAACATCTGGGGCGAGATTCGTCTTATTGCCTCGAAAAAATCTGCTGGGAAAAATATAAAGGTTCACGGCCAAGACCTTACGGTCGTTGAGTTATCCCCAGAAGCGTTTGATGGTATCGACATTGCAATGTTTGATGTCCCAGATGAGATTGCAGAAATTTGGGCACCTGTTGCAGTTCAGCATGGTGCGGTTGTAGTTGATAACTCGGCGGCATTTAGAATGAACGATCAAGTTCCACTTGTTGTTCCAGAGGTAAATCCGGAGCAAACCAAGAACCGGCCAATTGGAATAATCTCTAATCCCAACTGCACAACCTTGACCATGATGGCTGCTCTTGGGGCACTGCATGCCAAGTGGCAGCTAACCGAACTTGTTGTTGCAAGTTACCAGGCAGTTTCTGGTGCGGGTGCTGCAGGGGTAGATCAACTACAGAAAGAATTAGCTGCCGTTGCCAACGATCCGCTTGCTGGAACCAGAAGCGGAGACGTTGGAAAGCTTTTGCAATCGGCTGGTCTAAACCAGGCCGATTCGCTTTGGTCAGTCCCGATTGCGCTAAATGTTATTCCCATGGCTGGCTCTCTAAAGGCCGGGGGACACTCTTCTGAAGAGATGAAAGTTCGAGACGAGTCCAGAAAAATTCTAGGAATTAAAGACCTAAAGGTAGCAGCCAGCTGCGTTAGAGTTCCGGTTCAGGTATCTCACTCGCTAGCCGTCCATGCTACTTTTGCCAGGCCGCTTACTGTGGCCGAAGTGCAGGCGGAGCTTGAGGCATCCCCTACTGTTGTGCTTATGGACGACCCTGAAAAGGGTATCTATCCGACCCCGAACCACGTAGCCGGCCAGGATCCAACCTTTGTTGGAAGGGTAAGGCAAGCTTTGGACTTTGAAAACTCAATCGACATGTTTGTGGTGGGGGACAACCTCAGAAAAGGCGCCGCCTTGAATACTTACGAGATTGCCGAGCTGGTCGCCAAGGAATTTTAAGTCTCAGCACTTAACTTGATTCTGATAAGTCACGGCGTGGATTTAGCAAGTGGTTTCAAGCCCAGTAGCTATCCTTGAGATATGGGACACAAAGCAATTTCAATTGCGTTACTGGTGCTCTCTCTAAGCCTTGCCGGTTGCAGCGCAGGAACCACTCCAGCAAATTCCGATGGGGAACAGTCCCTTCCAATTATTGACCCGGCACTTATTCCTCAAGAAGCTCCAGCTGATGTGGTCAAGGTAGATCCAGACCTGTTCCTTGTTGACTACGGAGACATAATTTTTAGAGTTGGGACTGGACCCACCTGGTGCACACTTAGCGAGTATGACGACATCGCAATCTGTGAACACAAGGAAACCGACGTTCGCTACGAACCACTGCCAGTTCCTGCAGATTGCATCTACACCTATGGAAATCAGATCAAGCTTCTCGGGTCACCAGCTGCCGGTGAAGCCATGGCTAAGTTTACCTGTGCCAATTCCCCATACTCGGATGCTTCAACCTCTCCGGCTCTGGCCGATGGTGAACAGATAACCGCTTTTGGATTTAGCTGCTTTGTTCAAGGGGAAACGGCGCGCTGTGAGAATTCCACCGGCGAGTTCATTGTGCTTGGGCCAGACGCCTGGGCAAAAACTAACTAGTCAATCTCTAGCAGAGTAATTAGCCTTACTTCTGGCCTGCAAAAAAATCTCACTGGCGCAAAAATAGAGTTACCAAGTCCTGCCACCACACTAAGAATTGAATTCTTGCCTTCAAAGCTCCAACCAGATGTCCCCCTGGCAAATTTATTTGGCAAATCGCTGTTAGTTGTCAGTGCTCCAATAATTGGAACTCTCACTTGACCGCCGTGAGTGTGACCCGCAAAAATAAGCTCCGCTCCTCTAAGAGTCAGCCCCCGAAGAACTTCAAGGTATGGAGCGTGAGTAAGGCCCATGGTGAAAGATTGGCTTGCGGCAAGTTCAGATAAGTTGCTCTTACCGATGTGGTGATCATCAACCCCAATGAAACGGATAGGGTTTCCCAAAACTTCGATGTTTACTGCTTTGTTGTTTAGGTTATGCCAGCCGGCTTGCTCAAAAGCATTGGTCATCTTGGTGGTTTCCAGCCTTGCCGACTTGGGTTCCTTTGAGGCTTTGAAGATGTAACTAATTGGGTTTTTTGGAACTGGTGCGTAGTAGTCGTTAGAACCATTAACGAATACGCCTGGCTTTTCTAAAAGTGGCTGGAGACACTCAAGTAATGGCCCTATCGCCTTGGCGTGGCCTAGATTATCTCCGGTGTTGACCACCAGATCAATTTGATTCTTTACCAAACCCTTAATAAAGCGTTGCTTGTTTTTCTGCCAAGGGGCTAGATGGATATCACCTATTTGAAGAACCCGAATTGCGAAACTGCCTTTGGGAAGTACCTTGATGGATTCTTGCCGGACAACAAAAAGCTGACGCTCGATAGCTATTGACCAAATTCCAATTGCAATAACGGCAAGCGCTATCCAGGTACCGGCCAGCTTAAGGGCCTTTGCTAATTATTAGCAGGATGGCCCCAAGAACCTCTGCTGACGAACCTGCGGCCGGGTTAGTTCCAACGACGTTACCGGCAGGAATCGTTGACGAAGTTACGAAGAATTGTGACTGGCTTGGCTGTGGTTCAGTTACCGCCGAGAACCCTGCAGCCAAAAGCCTGGCCTTGGCGTCGTTGACACTCAAACCTGAAACATCCGGGACCACAACGGTTCCACCACGGCTAATTGAAATAGTCACCACAGTTCCAAATGGCAATGCTGCACCGGCTGGAAAGCTGGCATAAGCGACTGTTCCTACCGGGTTTGCTGAAGTGACAGTCACATCAGATAACACGGGAGTTAAGCCAACATCTCTAAGCATTTGCTGTGCCACATCTGGCGGCAGAGCATTGATATCAGGCATGGTGATATTGGAGCCACCAAGATACATCGCGGGAGGTGATGAGAATGCCTCGCCGGGGTAAAGTTCGTTGGCAAGAGTCATGATGGTCCGCCAGATCTCATGTCGGATTACTCCACCGGGGGTGCCATCAACCGAAACGCTTGTCACGTTTTGAGTCCCGGAAACATTTCCTACCCAGGTAGCAGTTGAAACCTTAGAGGAGAATCCTGTCATCCAAGTGTGAACCATACGGTCGGTAGTTCCTGTTTTACCGGCGAGTGGGACTCCATCATCGGTTTTGGCTCGGCCACCGGTACCACCGTTCATAACGCCCTGGAAAGCATAATTGGCGGCAGCGGCCACCTCAGAACTTACCGCCCGGTTGCACTCAGTGGTAGGTATCCTCATTTCCACGCCGGTAGATCTAACCACTACGCGATCGATTGCCACTGGTGAACAGTAAATTCCGTCGTTGGCAAATCCTGCCATAGCGGCTGCCATAGTGAGCGGGGAAAGCTCATTGGTTCCAAGAATCGAAGCCTGAACGTACAGGAGCTCATTGCCATCGGCACGCTTTACTCCGAATCCTTGAGCCATGTCTCTAATGTCACAAAGATCTAAATAAGAAGCCATGCTGGCATAGGCCGTGTTGATGGACTGGGTGGTTGCTCCCAATGCGCTGACGTTCAGGAACTCAGCGCTTCCAGAGTTCTTAGGATCCCACTCGCCAACAATTCCACCACAGCGCGCGGAGAAGTCTTCGGCTTGCCAAATTCGACGTTGAGCATCAACCTGGTCGCCTAGTAAGAATCCTTTTGTTAGCCACTCGGCCAAAACGAAGACCTTATAAGTGGATCCAGTCTGGAATCCAGAGGAGCCCCCGAAAGCCTTGTCCGTGGAATAATTCACGCTGGTGGTGGTCGGGTCTTCGTCCACCTGCTGGTCAAAGATTCGGTTTTGGCTCATCGCCAAAACTCTTCCTGTTCCAACCTCAACTGAGACTGAGGCTGTTCCAAGATTCCAGCGGTTATCAATTGGCAACTCTGCCTTGACCGCGTCGTCGGTTGTGTTCTGTAAAGCGATGTCCATGGTTGAGTAAATCTCAAGGCCTCCACGACGCAGAGTGACCTCGCGGTCTTCAAGGGTGGGTCCAAACTCATCGTTGTTTCTAACCACCCAAACCACGTAGTCACAGAAGTAAGCGGTTTGCTGGTTTGCCTCACAACCGGTGTTAGTTGGAGTGATGTTTGGAGTGATTGGCTCTGCTTTATAGGTTTCTGCCTCGGCTGCAGTTATGTAACCCTCGTCACGCATGTTATTGATTACGTAGTCTCTTCGAGTTTTACCCGCCTCGAGGTTGTCGGGATTATCTGGACGGTAGGCGTTAGGTGCTCTGAGCATGGCAGTTAGCAAGGCAGCTTGCGGGACCGTTAGGTCCTTGGCACTGACTCCGAAGTAGTAATTGGAAGCCGACTCAATACCGTTGATGCGGTTTCCAAAGAATGACAAGTTCAGGTAACCAGCAAGAATGTCTTTCTTAGAAGTCACTGACTCCAGAGCGATTGCCAGGCGGATCTCACGAATCTTGCGGTCGATTGTGGTGACGGTAGCGGCTTCAATTGCAGCTTCGTCGCCGGCTAAGTTTGCTGCCTCAATCAAAGTGTTCTTCACGTACTGCATTGTGATGGTTGATCCACCAGGGCCAGATAGTCCAGTTGTTGCAACACCCAGGGTGGCCCTAACGAGCGCGATAATGTCAACTCCACCGTGCTGGAAGAACCTGGGGTCCTCGGTAGCAATGACGGCGTTGATCATGTTTGGGCTCATGTCTTCATAATCGATCGAGACCCGGTTTTCATGGTAGAAACTGGCTAGCGCTACAGGCTCGCCATCCAAGTTTCCATACAAAGTGGAGGTCTGGGAGGCGTTTACTGGCTTGATGTATTCAGGTAAACCTTCAAATGCGACCACTCCGGCCGAGGCGGCATAGCCAGCCACTGCGGCAAGGGGAGTAATAAGTGCGAAAGTCAGTAGGCCGGCAATAGCGCTCAGGCCAAAAAGTCTTCCGATTAATTTGCGCATGGGGAAAGCCATACCTTTCATGAGAATAGACTTAAGGTTACTATCAAATGCTGAGAGCAGGCTGACCATGCAAAAGTGGGAGTACATAACAACCCCCCTAATCATCCATAACACCACTCAAATCCTCAATAATTGGGGCTCCGAGGGCTGGGAATTGGTCCAAATAGTCACCGGCCCTGAAGGTGGCCTAGTTGCATACTTCAAGCGCCCGGTGAGCTAAATGTCCCAAATAGAGAAGAGAATCATCGATTTGGGCTTTGTTCTTCCAGAAACATCCAAGCCGCTAGCGGCCTATATTCCTGCCGTTCAATCCGGAAACCTGGTCTTTACCTCTGGCCAGCTTCCCATGATCGATGGCAGCTTGGCCGAAACCGGCAAGGTTGGCGGATCCGTCTCGCCAGAGCGAGCCAAGGAACTAGCTACCGTGTGTGTTCTAAACGCGCTCGCGGCAGTAAAGACCGTAATTGGCGATCTCGACAAGATCAAGCGAGTAGTTAAAGTAGTGGGCTTCGTATCCTCTACTCCCGAGTTCTCTGGTCAGCCAGGAGTAGTAAATGGTGCCAGCGAATTACTGGGCGATGTATTCGGGGATAAAGGAATCCACGCCAGAAGCGCAGTTGGGGTGGCGGTGCTGCCCTTGGACGCTCCAGTGGAAATAGAACTTATCGTCGAGGTTTAGCTGTGAAATTTGCCGTCGATGACACTCATCACGGAAGTATCAGCCAGAGTCGTAACATCTCCGACAGGTCTTCCTTCAGCCACGTCTCTAAGTAGTCTTCGCATAATCTTTCCAGATCTAGTTTTCGGAAGCTCGGCAACCACCATGATCTGTCTTGGCTTCGCGATCGGTCCAATCATTTTTGAGACATGCTCCCTGAGCACTGCTGCAACTTCTGATTCGGTTCCTGCAATGGCAACTTGATCAGCTCGCAAGATAACAAAGGCAACAACCGCCTGGCCGGTTGTTTCATCAGTTGCACCAACTACTGCTGCCTCTGCAACAAAGGGATGTGACACAAGTGCAGATTCGATTTCAGAGGTAGAAAGCCGATGTCCTGAAACGTTCATGACATCGTCCACTCGACCAAGAATCCAAATGTCACCATCGCCATCGAGCATGGCTCCATCGCCGGCGAAGTACTTGCCAGGGTATTGAGACCAGTAAGTTTCGATAAACCTTGCAGGGTCTTTCCAAATGCCGCGAAGCATCGAAGGCCACGGTTCGGTCAAGGTCAGGTAGCCTCCACCGGAGGTTATCTTTTCTCCTGCTTCGTTAACTACCTGATAGCTGATTCCAGGAACTGGCACTTGGGCAGAGCCTGGTTTGGTGGCTGTTACTCCTGGCAGCGCTGAGATCATGATGGCTCCGGTTTCGGTCTGCCACCAGGTATCGACAATCGGGCAGTTGTTTCTTCCGATTGCCTCTCGGTACCACATCCACGCTTCTGGGTTGATTGGTTCGCCAACAGAGCCTAGAACTCGAAGCGAGCTTAGGTCGTACTTGTCTGGAATCTCGCGACCGTGCTTCATGAAGGTGCGGATAGCGGTTGGAGCCGTGTAGAAGATGCTGACTTTGTACTTTTCAATGATTTGCCACCAGCGGCCCCAGTCTGGAGTGTCTGGGGTACCTTCATATATGACCTGGCTGACACCATTGGTTAGTGGCCCATAAACCACATAAGAGTGTCCAGTGATCCAGCCAACATCCGCGGTGCACCAGTAAACGTCAGTTTCTGGATGAACATCAAAGAGTGCTTTGTGGGTGAAAGCCGCCTGAGTTAGGTAACCACCCGAGGTATGCAAGATCCCCTTTGGCTTTCCCGTTGTACCGGATGTGTACAAAATAAACAGCGGGTTCTCCGCTTCAAAGCCTTGAGCTTCATGCTGATCAGAAGCACCACCGACAACATCTTCCCACCACAGATCTGTTTTGGCATTCCAGGCAACTTCGTTGCCACCGCGTCTTAGAACTAGAACGTGCTCAACACTCGGGCAAGCACCAGCTGCAATCGCCTCATCCACCGCAGGCTTTAGAGGTAGCACTTTACCTTTTCTATTTCCACCATCGGCTGTCACAACAAGCTTGGCCTCGGCGTCATTGATTCGACTGCGAAGTGACTCGGCTGAAAAGCCACCAAAGATAACCGAATGAATAGCTCCTAGGCGAACGGTTGCCAGCATCGCAATTACCGCCTCTGGGACCAGCGGCATATAAATGGCCACTCGATCTCCCTTAGAGACTCCCAAAGAAGCAAAAGCATTGGCTGCCTTTTTGACCTCGGTTAGCAGCTGGGAGTAGGTGATTTGAGAGCTGTCTCCGGATTCACCTTCAAAGTAAAGGGCAACTTTGTCACCCTTGCCGGCAAGAACGTGGCGATCGAGGGCGTTGTAACAAACGTTTAGCTCGCCGTCCTCGAACCACTTGGCAAAGGGTGGGTTTGTGAAGTCCAGGGTTTTAGTGAAGGGCTTGTGCCAGTGAAGCTCGCGAGCTTTGTCTGCCCAGAAGCCCAAGCGGTCTTTGGAGGCTTGGTCATAGAGCTCTTTTTTGGCGACTGCTTGGGAAGCAAACTCCTGGGTAGGGGGAAAGCTTCTAGATTCGTGCAGAAGATTCTCGATGTCTGACTGGTTAGGCGCCATTGCCAACTCCTTCTAGCTCACTGGTAATAATGGCACAAATGAGCTTTTATGGACTAATCCCTGCCTAGAATAAAGCGTCGGTAATTTATTACTGACTTGTGATAGTTAGATTCCCCCAATCGCTATCACCAGGCGGCAGGTTTTCCCCAAAACCTGCCGCCCCCTTATTTATCCACATTTTCCCTTCAACCCCACACAGCAGTGCTGGCTTGGCTGATTGTTAGTGGGTGGAAACTCAACTACCTACTTGGCTACTTGAACTCATCGATAACGAGCAAGTCACTGACATCTTGCTAAGCGAGTCTCAGTGCCTAATTGACTACGGAAGAGGGTTAGAGAAGCTAACAAATTTTGAATCCTCTGAATCAGAGTTGTCTGCACTTGCACGAGAGCTAATTGAATTAGGCGGCAGAAGGCTAGATCTTGCAAATCCATTTGCCGATGTTGGTTTACCCGGTGGGCTAAGAGTTCATGCAGTTCTAAAATCTGGCTGCAGTGAGCAGACTTTGATTTCTATAAGGCTGCACCAGGCCAACAAATTCTCACTCCAGGAATTGTTTTGCTCGCTTTCTGCATCCCCAATCCAACAAACAATTATTCGAGAGATTGCGGACTCTGGCGAGAGCTTTCTAATTTCAGGCCCGACCGGTTGTGGAAAAACCACTCTGCTTCGAGCGATGCTTAGTGCCAATAGTGAAAGAGTCATTGCGGTAGAAGATGTCACCGAGTTAGCTGACGAAAAGATTATCTGCCTGCAATCAAGAGCCATCAATGTAGAAGGCCAGGGCAAGATCACCTTGGAGCAGTTAGTGCGTGAAGCGCTTCGGATGAGGCCCGACCGATTAGTTGTTGGTGAGGTTAGGGGCTTAGAGCTAATGGCAATGCTCCAGGCACTTAATACCGGCCATCGCGGAGCAACTACACTCCATGCCAATAACTTTTTTCAAGTTCCAGAGAGACTTTCCACCATCAAGGCAGATCTAGCAATCTCCGATATAGCTTTTTTCAAAATGGTTGCCGCAGCTTTTGATTGGGTGATTTCTCTAGAAGCAAAAGCTGGCACTAGAAGAGTTTCAGGGATTGGCAAGTTTGCCATCGAAGCTGGTGAGCTAGTTGTGAAAGATCACCAACCACGACAAAAGCTTGCACTGGCATGAGCGCGGAGTTAGCTGTGATGGAAATAACCGCTCTGCTTCGTTCTGGAACGAGCGCAAAGGTAGCCAAGAAGCAATTGCAAACAAAAGAACTAACTGAGTTTCAATTAAAGCAATTTCATTTCATTTGGGAAGTCGCCACCGAGTCGGGTGGTCACTTAGGACTAGCCCTTGATCGACTCACAGAAGTTTTCAGGGCTCAGCAAAGACAGTTTGCGGAATTGGGCATTACATTTGCCTCTCCCAAGGCAACCGCCAATCTAATCTTGCTGCTTCCAGTTGTCGCAGTGATCTTTTCAGAACTACTTGGCCTTTCAGCACTTGGTGCTTCCTTAGGGTCAGCGCTAGGAGTGATATCGATTGGCCTAGGACTGATACTTCTAATTGTTGCCAGAATTAGTTCGCTGCGAATGCTCGAGAAGGCAAAACCTCGCGAAGCTGACCCTGGGGCTTTCTTGGATGCGGTGGTAATTGGACTATCCGCAGGGCTTAGCCCAAGAACAGCAGCCGCACTCGCCCGGACCAAATCTATGCAGCAGTTTTCAGAGGATGCGCCAGCAGATCAGCTAACTATTTTTTGGGACGCCGTGAAAGTTTCCGAGAAATCGGGAATTGCACTGAATGGATTACTGCTGGCACGAGCAGATACTCTGCGCCATAGGCTTTGGAGCAACCAGCGATCAAGCCTTGCCAAGCTTTCGGTTTCACTTCTTATCCCACTTGGTTTAGCCGCCCTGCCAGCCTTTATATTTTTAGCCGTGGTCCCAGTTGGGATAGGGCTTTTTAGCGCCATATAAAAAGGAGAGAAATGAACTGGAAATCAGAAGAGGGTGCCGCCACCGCCGAATATGCCATTGCCACCATGGCAGCGGTGGGCTTTGCGGGACTACTGGTAGTAATCATGAGAAGCGATGAGGTAAAAACCATCCTTTTTGACCTGGTCCGATCAGCCCTTACTTTTGGTGCGAGCTAGTTCCTCTCGGGGAAGCGTGACGGCGGAACTTGTCCTAACGCTTCCGGCAGTCATTCTAATTATGATCATCGCGATAGCAGCGATGAGTTTGCAATCTACCAAGCTTCAATTGATAAATGTTGCGGCAATGGTTGCAAGTGCGGTGGCTAGAGGAGAGCCAGCTGAGCTAATAGATCAACTAGTTGCAACAGCTGGTGAGCAAGTTCAATTTGAGTTAGAAGAACTCGAAGACTCGATTTGTGTGAAATTAAGTGTTGCAGCACCGATTGCTGGCTTTGAAATCGGTTTTTTGGAATTAGTAGAGAAACAGTGCGCAAGAGCCGCGGGGCAGTGAAAAATGATCACGGAGCGGGAACTATTCTCGCAATTTCGATACTGATTGTATTTTTTTCTTTGTTTGCTGCTTCATCGCTAGTTAGCGCGCAATTACTGGGATTTACTAGGCTGCAGGCCACAACAAATTCGATTGCGCTGGCTGCAGCTGATGCACTTAGAGGTGTATCCACAGGTAATCCGTGTATTGTGGCTAAAGATATTGCTAGCAATAGCCAGCTAGTTCTGGAACGATGTCGTATTGTCGGTTTCGAGGTCTTTATCGAAACCAACTCGGAAACGTTGGGGATTGTGCATAAAGCACGAGCCAGGGCGGGACCAGGGGAATGATTTAGGAGATTGATGCTAAAAGGCAACAAGCTAGTGATCGTTGAGTCGCCTGCCAAGGCGAAGACGATTGCCAAGTACCTAGGCGATGACTACACAGTCATGGCTTCGATTGGCCACATCCGGGACCTTATTGACCCAAAGAACTTACCTCCAGAAGAAAAGAAGAAAAAGGGTTCTTTAGCCAAATTCTCAATTGACATCGAAAACGACTTTGAGCCCTATTACGCAATCTCCGCTGGAAAGAGCAAAACTGTAGCCGAGCTCAAGAAGGCTTTGGCCGAGGCGGATGAGCTGTTTCTAGCAACCGATGAGGACCGCGAGGGAGAGGCCATCGCCTGGCACCTATTGCAGGTTCTTAAGCCCAAGGTTCCAGTGAGCCGAATGGTCTTTCACGAAATCACCAAGCAGGCCATTCAAGACGCACTTTTGAACACCAGAGAAGTTGACCAAAACCTGGTCCAAGCTCAAGAAACCCGAAGGGTTGTTGACCGTTTATACGGCTACGAAGTTTCTCCGGTTTTGTGGCGCAAGATCAACCGAGGTCTAAGTGCTGGTCGTGTGCAATCTCCCGCAATGAGATTGGTAGTTGAGCGCGAACGCGAACGCATGGCATTTGTTTCTGGTAGCTATCACGATGTAAAGGCACTATTTACTACCGACAAGAACAAAGAGCAGGACTTTGAAGCCAAGCTCACCTTGATTGATGGCAAGAAGATTGCTTCTGGAGATTCCTTCAACGACAAAGGTGAGATGAAAGACGGAGTCTTACTTTTGGATCAGGCAGCTTCTGAAGCTCTAGCCGAAGCGATGAGATCAAAAGATGTCAAGGTAAAAGTTGAGTCGGTCGAGTCCAAGCCTTCAACTAGAAAGCCTGCTGCACCATTTACTACCTCCACCTTGCAGCAGGAAGCTTCTAGAAAGCTACGTATGTCTGCCAAGCAGACCATGGACACCGCGCAGAGTTTGTATCAAGAAGGACACATTACTTATATGCGTACTGACTCACCAGTTCTTTCGACTCAGGCGATTCAAGCAGCCAGAGCATTAGCCATTGAAATGTTTGGAAAAGATTCCGTTCCAGACTCTCCAAGAATTTACACGGGCAAAAACAAAAACGCTCAAGAAGCTCACGAGGCAATTCGTCCCGCTGGAGAAACATTCTTGCACCCAAGCGATTTGCCAATGACCATGTCCACCAGGTCAAAAGATCTTTACGAATTGATCTGGAAAAGAACAATGGCATCTCAGATGTCCGATGCCAAAGTGTCCACAACTACCGCGAAGATTTCCGTAACTCCTGTGGCAGATGGCAAAACAGCTGAATTCAGTGCTTCTGGAACCGTTGTTATCTTCAAGGGCTTCATGGCTGCCTATGAAGAAGGTAGAGATGTCTCCCGCGATGATGAGCAGGAAGAAGAGAAAGAATCCAAGTTGCCATCTTTGGAAGTTGGCCAAGTCCTTTCGGTAGTTGAAGTAACCGCCAAGGATCACCAGACCTTGCCACCAGCGAGGTACACCGAGGCAAGCCTTGTTAAGGCGTTGGAAGAAGACGGTATCGGAAGACCTTCCACTTACGCTGCTATTTTGTCCACCATCATCAACAAAGGCTACGTAGTAAAGCGCGGCCAGGCTTTGGTACCCGAGTGGATTGCATTTACCGTGACCAGGTTCTTGGAAGAAAACTTCGTCAAATTAGTTGATTACGCTTTCACCGCTCAGATGGAAGAAAACCTAGACCAGATCGCAGCCGGAGAAATCAACCGCAGCGAATGGCTAAAGAAGTTCTACTTCGGAACTGATTCTGAAGATGGCCTACACGATACAGTGCAGAACGTTGGCGACAGCGATCCAAAGGCTGTGAACTCGATTTACCTAGCCGACAACATCACGCTTAGAACTGGAAAGTATGGCCCATACATCGAGACCATGGTCGAGCCTGGTAGCGAAGGAGCCGATGAAAACGGACGCAGAATTGTAAACATTCCAGAGGGCCTAGCTCCAGATGAACTCACCGTTGCCAAAGCCCAAGAGCTAATCGATGCACCGATTATTACTGACCGTGTTATGGGTCAAGATCCTCTTACTGGCTACGACATCTTGTTCAAAGATGGCAGGTACGGACCCTATGTGCTGCTTGAAGATCCAAATGCCGAGAAGCCAAAGACAGCCTCCTTATTCAAGTCAATGTCCCCAGAGACTTTCTCTTTTGAAGAAGCGGTTTCACTTCTTTCTCTACCTAGAACTATCGGTATTGATCCAGAAACTGAGAACCCAATCACTTCCCAAAACGGAAAGTTTGGACCATATCTCAAAAAGGGAACCGACTCCCGCTCTCTTACAAGCGAAGATCAGATCTTTAGCCTGACCCTTGAAGAAGCCCTCGAGATTTACAAGCAGCCAAAATACGGTGGCCGCAGAACTGCCGCGACTCCTTTGAAAGAATTCGGCGAAGACCCAGCCAGCGGCCTAAACGTTGTTGCCAAGACTGGTCAGTTCGGTGACTACGTCACTGACGGCGCTATAAATGCCACCATTCCAAAGGACGAAAAGCTAGATGAGCTAACCAGTGACCAGGCTTTTGAATTACTTGCCATCAGGCGTGAGAAGCTAGGACTAGAACCTGGCGAGGCAGCCCCAAAAGCTGGCAGAGCCAGCAAAAAGGCCGTTGCTCCTAAAAAGACCGTAAAGGCCGGAACTAGAAAGAAGAAATAGCATGCCCGATACTAAAGGAGTTTTTATATCCTTCGAGGGTATCGATGGCGTTGGTAAGTCCACTCAAGCTGATTTAATGCAAAGCTACCTTGCTGCCAAGGGATTAGAAGTTACTAGGACCCTTGAGCCAGGCGGATCCGAACTGGGCGTTGAAATTAGACATCTTCTATTGCACCGCAAGGGGGAAGTTTCGGTTCGTTCAGAAGCACTTTTATATGCGGCCGATAGGGCCCATCATGTTGCAAGTGTCATTAGGCCAGCTCTTGCCAAAGGTCAGATTGTTATTTCAGACAGATTCCTGGACTCATCCGTTGCTTATCAAGGGGCCGGACGTGAGTTGGACCTAACAGAGGTGCGCAACCTTTCGCTTTGGGCAGTTGATAACTTACTTCCAGATCTAACCGTGCTTCTGGATCTAGATGCCGCTGTCGCTTCCATTCGCCGAGGAAAAACCGGAGCAGAACCAGATCGACTAGAGCGCGAGAAGATTACTTTTTTTGAAGCAGCTAGAAACACATATCTAGAACTAGCCAAGAAAGAACCAAATAGATTCCACGTCGTTGATGCCAGCCAAGATCCAGATTCTATTTGGAAACTGATACAGCCTCGCTTGGACGCTTTGCTAGAAAGCAAAGGGCTTTGAACAAAGTGATGGAGTTTGAACCAGTCTGGTCCGAACTCCTTGGACAACCAGAAGCGGTTTCTCAACTTCGCCAAGCAGTAGCAAGCAAGGATTCAGGATTACAGCACGCTTGGCTCATCACTGGACCTCCAGGTTCCGGAAGGTCGAATGCTGCAGCCGCTTTTGCTGCGGCGCTGCTTTGTGAAGCAGGCGGCTGCGGAGACTGCAAGAGCTGTCGGATGGTTGGATTGGGGTCACATCCCGATGTCACAGTGCTGGCAACCGAGAAGGTAATAATCTCAATCGAAGAAATCAGAGGTCTGGTTGCAGCTTCTTATTTTGGTGGATCAATCAGCAAATACCAGATCATGATCATCGAAGACGCGGACCGCATGGCCGAGCGCTCTTCCAATGTCTTACTGAAAACCCTCGAAGAGCCACCAGCTGGAACAATCTGGATACTTTGTGCGCCGTCAGAAGCTGACATGCTTCCTACCATTCGCTCACGGGTTAGGCGAGTGGCTCTCAAGCAGCCTTCTAGTCAAACCGTTGCAGATTTATTGGTTGCCAGAGACGGTATCAACCAATCGCTTGCTTTGCAGGTTGCGGCCGAGGCTCAAGGTCACATCGGTATGGCGCTTCGGCTTGCAACCAGTACAGACGCTAGGGCCAGAAGAAAAGAAACACTGATGGCCGCCATGCAAATCGATTCAATCCCAAAAGCAATGTTCACAGCTGAGCGCTGGCTAGAACTCGCGAGAAAAGACGCAGATGCTCTAACTTCAGAAAAAGATACTGAGGAAAAAAGCGCACTGCTTGCAACTCTTGGCATCCCAGAAGGTGGCGCAGTTCCTCCGGCCCTTAGAGCAGATGTAAAAGCCCTTGAGGAAGGTCAAAAACGAAGAGCAACCAGAAGCCTGCGAGATGGCATCGACCGCATTCTGGTCGATCTAATGTCACTTTATAGAGATGTGCTGATTGTTGAACTGGGTGCAGAAGCCGAGCTGGTCAATGCAGACCTCAGAAGCCAAATTCAAGAGTTAGCAGCAACTTCAACCGCGGCAGAGGTGATTACTAGGCTCGAAGCGCTAGCCCAGGCGAGAGTGCGAATAAGCTCTAACGTTCGAGACCTAATGGTTTTGGAATCGCTCGCTGTTGCACTTAGGAGAAAAAAGTGATTTTTGGAAAACTAGCCAAGCTAGTAGCTGCTGTTTCTGTTTCGGCATTAGTACTGGCTGGTTGTGCTCCTTCGGGACCGGAACCGATAGTTCCTGACTCTAGCGGTGCACCGGCAGGATTCAGTGGGTATTACGAACAGCTAGTTGAATTTGAAGAGTGCGGCACAAGGCTTTTCTGCGCAGACGTAGCTGTCCCAATGGATTGGAATGATCCAACTAGCGAGGCTATTTCCATAGCCACCGTCTATAGGCTGGCCGATTCAGACCCGCAGGGCTTCATCCTGTTTAACCCAGGAGGCCCTGGTGCATCTGGTTACGACTGGGTCAAGGACTCTGCTGAGTATTTAGGCACTAGGGATCTTCGCTCCAACTGGAACCTTCTAGGCTTCGACCCCAGGGGAGTGGGGAGAAGTTCTGCGGTTGAGTGCATAAGTGACTCAGAATTCGACGAGTTTCTATATGGAGTTTCGGGATTTGACATTGGAACCAAGGAGGACATTGCTGTCTCCAGGGCTGCAATCGAAGATTTTTCGCAGAAGTGCTTGGAAAACACTGGAGCCCTGCTGGAATTTGTGGACACAGTCTCAGCGGCTAAGGACATGGATGTTCTAAGAGCGGTGGTCGGAGAGCCAAAGTTGAACTTTCTGGGCTATTCCTATGGATCATTACTAGGCACCACCTACGCAACTTTGTTTCCAGAGCGAGTGGGCAGGTTTGTTTTGGACGGTGCGATTGATCCAACCGTGAGTGATGCTGAGCAGACACTATTTCAACTTGAGGCTTTTGAAGCTGCTCTAACTGCCTTTTTGGAAAACTGTGACAGATACGAAGATTGTCCATTCAGTGGAAATGTTTCAGCTGACCTTTTGTCGGTAAAGCAACTGCTGGCCTCTATAGAGCAACAGCCCCTAGCAACCTCATCAGGACGTGAGCTAACAATATGGGCGGCCGTAACCGGTTTGATAATGCCGCTCTATTCGGAAAGTTACTGGCCAGAACTGTCTTCAGCATTTAGCGAAGCTTTCTCAGGCTCAGGTGACAACTTCTTATTCTTGGCAGACTTTTACAACGACAGGGGAGAGGATGGAACCTATCAAACCAACTTGATTGCAGCGAACTATGCAATCAACTGCGCGGATAGCAGTTCTATCCAAAGCATGGAAACTATTGAGGCTCAAAACAATGAGCTGCTAGAAGCGGCTCCGGTCTTAGGTCGTTACTGGCAGTTCGGAGGTTTGCGTTGCGGAAGTTGGCCTTTCCCACAAGCTGAGAAACCTACCGATTACAGCGCAGCTGGGGCACCAACGATTTTGGTTATTGGAACAACTGGAGATCCGGCAACTCCTTACTCACAGGCCCAGTCGCTTGCAAATGATATTCTCCAAGACGGCTTTTTGATGACCTATAACGGCGAGGGCCACACCATTTATGGCGGTCAGGTCAAATGCATTGATTCGGTGGTGGATAGATTCTTCCTGACCGGTGAGCTTCCAGCCAGTGACCCAAACTGTAGCTAGCAAAAATGGACGGGCAAGAAAAAACCCCGACCGCAGTCGGGGCTTCATCTACTCTTTTTAATCTAAAACAGAAGAGCAATACATAACAATACATAGATTGCGACAAAAATGCTTGGCGTGACAAAACGAATGACATCGAGCCAAGCGCTGAATCCAACAAGCAGAGTAGAAACCTTAGACTTTGACTTTAGTGTTTTCAAATCACCCAACACGGCGCGTGCTTCAGTTGCAGCTGAGTACTGAGCGAGAAAGCCAAAAATCCCTGAAGCCATCAAGATTCCAAGGGTTGCCCACTTCACAACATCTGGGGATTCAGCCAGGCCGTCATTGAGCAATGCGATTGTGACGATAAGCAAAAAAGTTGGAGCCAGTTGCGAAAAGATGATTTGATTTCTCAATCGATTCCACAGCTTTACTAGATCTAGTTCATTCACTCTGTTGCTCCTTTGAGTTTTCTTCTAGCTATAGGTTAGGACAGGAATCTGTTCTAATAAAGTAGTCAAAGGCTCATAAAGCTTTGAGCCGGACTCATTGGCCACCTTAGCTCAGTTGGTAGAGCAGCTCCCTCGTAAAGAGCAGGTCAGCGGTTCAATTCCGCTAGGTGGCTCCACCTCGGGAAAACTACAAAAAATTGAATCGTAGACTTATACCACTGGCAAATAAAAAATCTACTGGGTGAAACTTGAAATCAAGCAAAAATAACGCGCTCCAAGAACTGCTTTCCAAGCGATTTCGAAAGCTTTTGTCTGGAGACCCCAACGGAGTCCCACCTTGGCTAGCAGTTGTTGCAGAAGGCGAAGAGGCGGGCTTCTTTTTGCCCTCTGATGCCCCATGGGTAGTTCATGCAGATTTTGGAACTCTGGTTGGTGGAATTAGGGCTTTACTGATGCAGGCTTTGCACCCAGGATCTTTGACGGGAGTGAAGAATCACTCAAGGTACGAATCAGACCCACTTGGAAGACTAGCCGGAACCATCCGCTGGCTAACGGTGACTACCTTTGGGTCAAAAACAGCGGTTCAAAACGAAGCTAACCGTGTAAACAAACTCCATACTCGAGTTGTCGGGGAGTACACCAAGGGAACCGGTGAGAAGGTGCCGTATCAGGCAGCCGATAAAGACTTATTGCTTTGGGTGCACATTGCTTTCATGGAATCCTTTTTGGTCTCACACCAGATGTACTCCTGCAAAGAAATCCCCAAAGGTTCTGCACCCACTGGAGCTGATAACTATGTAGCGCAGTGGAGCGTCTCGGTGGCACCACTAGGACTTGCTACTTGCCCAATGAGCGAGCAAGAACTCGAAAGCGAAATTGATCAGTTTTACAACTCTGGATTGTTAGTTTCAACTCCAGATACAAAAAAAGTAATTGAGTTTATAAAGAACCCACCTCTTCCAGCAGTAGCAAAACTTGTTTACGGATTACTTTTCCATGCTGCTGTGTTATCACTGAGGCCAGAATTTAGAAAACTACTTGGGCTTCAAGCAAAACCGGCTTGGTTTATAAGACCAGTTACCAGATGGTCATTGAAGTTAATGCGTTTAGCTATTGGCCCAGAGTCACCTATTGAATATGGAGCAATTGCAAGACTTCAAAGAATAGGTGTGCTGAAATGACCGAATCTATCTGGGTTTGCGCCGATTACGGCACTTTTGGACTCTAATCCAGCCCTAGACGAATTCTTAGCCAGGAGTATAGTTAGAGCCTGAAATGCCAAAATTACCGAAGCTGTCGGCAACACAGCTAATTGCAGCGGCTTTTACAGCCATAATCTTTCTTGGCACATTCTTACTCATGATGCCCATCTCTTCAAAGAGTGGCTCGGTAACTAATTTCTTTGATGCCCTTTTCACTTCAACTTCAGCCGTTACCGTTACGGGTCTGACAACCTTGGACACCGCTACCTACTGGTCCACTACAGGGCATGTGATCATCGCACTTCTAATCCAGATCGGTGGATTCGGAATCATCGGTTTTGCAACCCTAGTCGGTTACTTGATTGAGGGACGAATTTCACTCAAGAACAGAATTTCAGCCACTTCTGAATCTTCAGCTACCAAGCAGCCAGACGTCAAGACACTTTTGCTAAACATCGCCAAACTTATGGTGTTTTTCCAATTAGCTCTTTTTGCCTTCCTAGCGGTTCGGATGTATACCGAATACGGCTACTCGCTAGATAAGGCACTTTCTCACGGAGCCTTCCAGGCG
Organism: Rhodoluna sp.; assembly: GCF_044239955.1. GTDB lineage: Bacteria > Actinomycetota > Actinomycetes > Actinomycetales > Microbacteriaceae > Rhodoluna. Next base: position 19,270 of record NZ_JBIIAL010000010.1, on the reverse strand, counting down.
ATCTCCGCATTTAACCAAGCAGGCTTTGCGCTTTACACAGACAGCCTTATGGGTTTTGCGGGAGATGGCTGGATTATCTTCCCAGTGTTTGTGATTGCTACCCTGGCAGGATTCGGTTTCCCGGTATTAGCCGAGATTCGCGATCGCCTGAAGCTCAGACTTTACGTTCTATTCGGCAAAGCAGCTGATTACACCATGCCTTCACAGTGGTCGCTTAACTCGAGAATCATTTTGTGGGCAAGCTTGTTCTTGCTTGTGGTGGGAGCTATAGGAATATCAATTTCGGAGTGGACTAATCCGGCAACTCTTGGGGCAATGGACCCATTGCAGAAGATTTTTGCCAGCATGTTTACCTCTTCGATGACTCGCTCAACTGGACTTAACGTTATCGACACTGCCCAGATGTATACCAGCACCTGGTTGGGCATGGACATTTTGATGTTTATCGGTGGTGCAAGTGCATCAACTGCCGGTGGTATCAAGATTGGAACGGCTGTTGTCTTGTTCTACATTGTCTATACGGAAATTCGTGGTGATGCGGCAGTAAACGTAGGTAACCGCAGACTTCCTCGATCAATGCAGCGTCAGGCCCTAACAATTGTTACCTTGTACTCGCTGGTTGTACTCGGCGCTTTGTTTGTTCTTCGCTTCACAACAAATTTCACTCTGGACGAGCTGGTTTTTGAAATTATTTCCGCAGCTGGAACAGTGGGGCTTTCAACCGGCATCACAGCCGAACTTCCTGATCACGGCAAGTTCTTACTGTCGGTGTTGATGCTTTTTGGTCGACTTGGCCCGATAGTGGTAGCCACCTCTCTGGCTCTTAGAAAGACCAAACGCCACTATGAACTGCCTAAGGAAAGGCCTCTAATTGGCTGATGCACTTGTTTCATCAGAACAACTGATTATTGTTAGAAGAGCACGGTTACTGAATTCAAGACAAATGGTTCAGCTACCGGCAACGAATGGAGAAGAAAATGCCTAACCGGCTAAAAGCTCGTGGGTCTAAAAAGCAGGGCGCTTCAACTATCGCCGTGATTGGTCTGGGTCGATTTGGTACATCGCTGGCTCTGGAACTTGTCAAGGGTGGCAGGGAAGTTCTAGGCATCGATAGCGATGAGAAGCTAGTGCAAAACATTTCAGACAGGCTCACTCATGTTATCCAGGCCGACTCGACCGATGAAGCGGCGCTTCGTGAACTGGGAATCCCTGACTTTGATTCTGCTGTGGTGGCCATCGGTAGCGATCTAGAGGCCAGCATTTTGACCGCCTCACTTGTCTTGCAGCTGGGTGTGCCACAGGTGTGGGCTAAGGCCACAAGTGTCTCTCACGGAAGAATTCTTCAGCAGCTTGGAGTCCACCATGTAATTTTCCCTGAAATGGATATGGGTAAGCGAGTAGCTCACATGGTCAGCGGCGAGACCCTGGATTACATTCAGCTGGATGAGGATTTCGTAATGGCAAAAACTGAAGCTCCGGCCAGCTTCGAAGGCAAGACTCTTTCAGAAATGCAGTTTCGTTCCCTGCACGGTGTAACGGTAGTTGCCACGCGCAAGGAAGGCGAGAGCTACATGCCTTCTTTCCCAGAAACAGTTTTGAACGTCGGGGACGTAATGATCGTTGCCGGAACAACCAAGAAGGTAGAAGATTTCTGCCGAATGGGCTGGTAGCAAGCTACCTCGTTTTAGTGGCAGACTTTACTCATGTCCTCAACCAGACTCGAACACGACCTTCTCGGCGATTACCAAGTCCCTAAAGACGCCTATTGGGGCGTTCACACCGCTAGAGCAGTGGAGAACTTTCCAATCTCCGGAGTGCCAATTGGTCACTACAGATCTCTCATTCGGGCGCTTGCCATTGTCAAACAAGCGGCCGCAGAGGCAAACTTTGGACTTGGTGAGCTAGAACTAAAAGTTAAAGATGCGATTGTGGCGGCCTCGGTTCGGGTAGCTGCTGGCGAGTTTGACACAGAGTTTGTGGTTGACGCAATCCAGGGTGGAGCGGGAACCTCTACCAACATGAACGCCAACGAGGTCATTGCCAATGTCGCCATCGAAATCCTAGGTGGCCAAAAAGGTGACTACACGATAGTTCACCCCCTCAACGATGTGAACCAGTCCCAATCAACCAATGACGTTTATCCAACCTCGCTAAAACTGGCTTTGATTTTCGAGATCAATGAGCTGCTGAAGGCAATGTCGCACCTGGAGAAGGCCTTCCAGTCCAAAGCCGTTGAGTTCAAAGACGTGATCAAAATGGGTCGCACCCAAATGCAAGACGCAGTTCCAATGACCCTGGGTCAAGAGTTCGCAGCCTTTTCAAGGATGACGATGGAGGACACTCAAAGGCTTCGCGAGGTCTTGCCACTTCTTCGGGAAATAAACCTTGGTGGAACTGCAATTGGTACTGGAATCAATGCACCTGTGGGTTACCCCCAAGAAGCTTGCCAGGTTCTTTCCAAGCTAACTGGTTTTGATTTCGTGCTCGCCGAAGACATGGTCGAGGCGACCCAGGATGCCGGAGTTTTCGTAACCGTGTCTGGAGTCCTAAAGAGGATTGCAGTGAAGCTTTCGAAGACCTCAAATGACCTTCGACTACTAAGCAGCGGACCTCGAGCGGGGCTTGATGAAATCAACTTGCCGCCAAGGCAAGCTGGGTCTTCGATAATGCCGGGCAAAGTCAATCCAGTTATTCCTGAGGTGATAAACCAAATTGCTTTTGCGGTTGTAGGAAACGACTTGACTGTCACCATGGCAGTTGAAGCAGGACAGTTGCAGCTAAACGCTTTTGAGCCAATTATGTGTCGCGCTTTGATGATGAGCATCACTCAGCTTCGCCAGGGTTGTTACGTTTTGGCCGATGCCTGCGTTTCTGGCATTACCGCCAACGTCGAAAAGCTTCGACTGAGCGTGGAAAACTCAATTGGTTTAGTCACAGCTATTAGCCCAGTTTTGGGATACGAGAACGCAACAATAGTTGCTCAGAAGGCTCTAGCTGACGAAACAAGCGTTCGTGAAGTAGTTCTTGAGCTAAAGCTCATGAGTGAAGCGGAGTTTGACGAGCTGCTTGGAAATATAGATGCGCTAGTTCGACCTAGGACTTCTTAGACTTTCTTCGCATCATTAGCCCAATAGGTGCAAACACTGCACCTAGGGCAACTAGTGCAAGGCCAACATAGAAGCCTGTTGGAATGTCTTGAGATTCTGAAGCAGTTGCCAATTCAGGCTCCGTGGTAAGAGGGAGTGCAGTTTCCTCTGAAGTCAATCCCTCAAGAACGAAATTGGAAACGCCGCTGATGGTGTGACCATCAGAGCCAACAACACTCCAGCGAAGATCATAAGAACCTACCTCGCTTAGCTCAACCTGGGCCACCAATGTTCGGTCATCGATAGCAATAGGGTGAATGACCCAGTCAGAAGAACCCTGCAATTTAGTTGCAACTTCGGCATTAGTCTCGGACTCAACCACCAAGAGGGCGTTATTGAAGGTAAGGACAGCCTCGAAACTGGAAGTTGAAATGACATCCCCAGGAGCTGGATTGATGTCAACCAGTAGGTCATGTGCGTGAGCTGGTGTTGGAATTAGTAACAGGGCCAATAGGGCAGTGAGAGTTATTTTTGTTTTCATGTACTAATCGTAAGCTATCGTTTGGGCCAGGTAATGTAAGGTCAATCACAAGCCTGATCGTCTATCTAGGGCCCATGAAACAATTGATCTATCCCCTTTATATGAACTCAGCACTTTCTCAGTTTTCTACATCGAAGATCATAACTTGACCGAATACGAGGGTAATATTGCATGTAGAGGATTTTGCTATCAAGCCTAGAAGTTGAGAGATTTGATATTACGGTCCTAAATGAATCACCCACTTTAAATCTGAATGAAACAGTTCAGATTATGGAAGTAATGAATCAGATCAGATCCCTAACCGGCATCGAATACTCAGGAGCTTAGCCAAGTTGGTAAATCGACTAAAGAATTTTCCTCACTATAGAGAGGTTCTAATCGGAGCAGGTTCTGGTCTGATTGTTCTCACTTTGCTGCTTGGAGGACTAGCCTTCACACCAGGAAGTGCGGTACCAAACGCCTCTGAGAGTGCTTCACCAACTGCTTCAGCATCTCAAGCCCCAATAAGAACATGCTCGGTATCGGAGGAGGCAGCAAACCCTTCCCTTGGGACCTTGCAAGCCGTTGTTCTAAACTCCGAAACGGGGGAGGTCTTATTCGACCGAGGAGCAGATGTTCCAGCAGCCACTGCGTCTGTAATGAAGTCTCTGACCGTGGCGGCAGCTCTTGAAAGCCTGGGACCGACCTACCAAGTAACAACGAGGGTTTTTGTTGATCCTTCAAATACCGCCAAGATATCTTTGGTTGGTGGCGGCGACATAACTCTTTCTAGAACTACTAGTGGCACAGAGTCTATTTACAAGGGTGCCCCGAAGCTGTCCACCCTGGCGGCCCAGGTAAAAGCTTGGGCAACCAGCAACGGAATTACGAGAATCAATGAGATTAATCTTGACTCTTCTTTTTTCCCAGGTTCCGGTTGGGAGAACTCCTGGCAGCGAAGCAGCCAAGTTGACGGCTGGATATCAGAAGTTACAGCTTTACAGCTTGATGGGGACCGAACGCTCCCAGATGTTCTTACCTCTCCAAAAACAGGTAGACCGGTTTTCAGTGCAGGAGAGCAGTTCAGGCTTGAACTTGGCGATCTAGCCGCGAATGCAACTTTTTCCCAAGGCTCTACACCAACATCTTTTGTTGAGATTGCCACGGTTCAGTCGCAGCCGATGAGTCAGTGGATTTCAAACATTCTGCTGACATCAGAGAATCTCCAAACCGAAGCGCTGGGAAAGATCGCAGTAATCGAAGCCGGTTCAAATGGAACATTTGAGTCACTCGACGAAGCCTACAAAGAGATCCTTGCTCCAACCGGGCTTGACTTTAGCGGCGTGAGTGTTCGAGACGCTTCCGGTCTTTCTTACCTGAACTCAGTAACACCAAGATTCATGGCAGAGCTAATGCGAAAAGTGGATGCAGAATACGGTGAACTTGGAGTTCTCAAGGCGAGCCTCCCGGTAGCTGGAAAAACCGGATCTTTGGCCTCAAGATACAAAGGTGACATTGCAGATGCCACCGGTAACATTTTGGCTAAGACTGGTTACCTAGAGGGTGTACATACTCTCAATGGAATAATCAACGCTGAAGATGGAACAACTCTTACTTTTACAATCTATGCACTAGACGACGTAGGTAGCGATGTCCGACTTGCGATTGACACTCTTGCAACAGCTTTCTACCGTTGCGGAAACACCCTGTCTAACGATTAGGAAACTCGAATGCCTAAAGCACTACTAGTTGTTGACGTGCAAAATGACTTTTGCGAAGGCGGATCACTAGCAGTTTCCGGTGGAGCCGCAGTTGCCAAAAAGATTAGTGACTATTTGAAATCTGCCGATTACAAGCTAATTGTCGCCTCTAGAGACTGGCATGATTCGGACAACAACAACTCTGGACACTTTGCTGACGCCAATACAGACCCAGATTACAAAACATCTTGGCCAGTTCACTGCGTGGCAAACAGCAATGGTGCTAACTATCATCCAAATCTGGAGCTTGATCTAATCCAGGCACATGTCTTGAAAGGCCAGGGAGCCCATGGCTACTCGGCTTTTGAGGGAGTAACTGAAGAAGGCGGTAGCCTTGCTGAACTACTAATGCTCAAGGGAATCAATCAGTTAGATGTGGTTGGCATCGCTACCGATCACTGCGTGTTGGCTTCTGCCCTAGATGCCAAGAAGCTTGGACTAACGGTGCGAGTGATTAGCTCTCTAACCGCTGGGGTTTCACCGGAATCGACTGAGCGCGCTATTGATTCATTGATTGACAGCGGTGTTGAGGTAGTAGCTAAATAGCTAGATTTCCCTCTTTGCCCCTTCATCTGCAGTGACTGTGAAAATCTCTGGCTTTTCGAATCCCTGGTCGAGGAATTTGTCCAGAACTGAGGTTGTGAGGCTCGCTACTTTCGTTGCGTCAATAAGGGCAATTGCGGCTCCACCAAAACCACCACCGGTCATTCGAGCACCAATTGCCCCTTCGGAAATTGCTGTCTCAACAGCCAAGTCCAGCTCAGATATCGAAATCTGGAAATCATCCCTCATGGAAGCGTGGGATTCAATCATTAATTGGCCTATGGATTTTGGTCCAGACACCGATAGCAATTCTACGGTTTGTCTAACCCTCTCGTTCTCTGTCACTACGTGTCTTGCTCTTTTATAAACCACATCTTCCAGGAGATCCCTTGAGGCTTCGAGGCTCTCTACGGTTACGTCTCTCAACGAGGTGACACCCATTATTTCTGCCGCTTCTTCACACGACTGGCGTCTCGTTGCGTAACCCCCATCAGTAAGGCGATGGGCAACACGAGTATCCATGACCACGATTTCTAAACCATTTTCCTTGAGCGATAAAGGGATGGGCTTAGCATCAAGTGTTCGGCAGTCCAGAAAAACTGCGTGATCAACCTGACCAAAAAACGAGGCCGTTTGATCCATAATTCCTGTTGGTGCCCCTACGATTTCATTCTCGGCCCGTTGGCCAACTTTAGCCAAAACACTTCTAGACATTCCTGATCCCCAAAGATCATTAAGAGCTAGCGCCACCGAGCACTCGATGGCCGCTGAGGAGGAGAGTCCGGATCCAACCGGAACGTTAGAATCCACATACAGATCAAAACCTTGAGGCATGGCACCTGCTTGGACGAGGCTCCAGGCAACACCAAGTGGGTAGGCTGACCAGCCAGACACCTTGTCTCGTTGGATTTCAGAAATCTCAAATTCAACCATTTCGCCAGTAAAAGAAGATGAGATTCTTGCCACCTGATCGGATCTTTTGCTAACCGCAGCGTAAGTGCGCCGATCAATGGCGAAAGGCAATACAAAACCCTCGTTGTAGTCAGTGTGTTCACCAATTAGGTTCACTCTTCCCGGAGCTGACCAAACCCCAGCTGGTGCATACCCAAACTGTTTTTCGAAATGCTCCGCCGCACTCTGGGCTGAACTAATCACAAGTTGCCCTTGAGTTGGGCCGCAATGTCCTCCGCGGGGATGTCTGCAATAAAAGCTCCCATCGCAGACTCTGATCCAGCCAGATATTTCAGCTTGTCTGCTCCTCGTCTTGGTGAAGTAATCTGCAGCTGCAACCGGGCTTTCTCTCCTCCTGGAACAAGAGGAGCCTGATGCCAAGCTGCTATGTAAGGAGAAGCAGTGTCGTAGGCCAGCTCGAATGATCGAAGTAGTTTCGAATAAACATCCGCTAGTTCCAACCGCTCGTCATTGGTCAGCTCCAAGTGGTTTCTCACGTGTCTCTTCGGAAGCAAGTGAGCTTCCATAGGCCAGCGCGCTGCAAATGGAACGTATGCAACGAAGGATTCAGAATCAATCAGCACTCGGTTTGAACTTTGCTCGAACTCCAGTAGGTCCTGAAAAAACTCACCGCCATGAGATTTGATGGACTCTAGTAGCTTTTTAGTTCTAGGTGTTACATACGGGTAGCAGTAGATCTGACCGTGCGGATGATGCAGCGTAACGCCGATTTCTTCGCCTCTGTTTTCAAAGGGGAAAACTTGCTTCACACCAGCAAGACCCTGAAGCTCTTCGGTGCGCTGAGCTAATGCTTCCAATACGGTGTGAACGCGGCTGGAAGGCATTTTTGCCAGCGAGCCATTGTGCTCGGGACTAAAAACGACTACCTCGCACCTACCAACAGCTGGCTTTGTTTCGCCAAATGGGATTGCGTTCGAAGATTCCAGAATCGGAATCGAGATACCATCCGGCAAAGCACCAAACGCTGGATTCTTGTTTTCAAATACGACCACGTCAAAGTTGTCTGGAATCTCACTCAGGTAAGTATCCGTTGCAGGACATAATGGGCACTCGTGACTTGGGGGCAAGAAAGCTCTTGTGTGACGGTGGGCGGCGACCGCAATCCATTCACCGGTTAGTGGGTCATGCTTTAGATCTGCAAGCGGGGGTCTAGCTGCCGCTTCCCTAAGATCACTTTTGCGAGTACTTGGAAGGCTTGAGCCTTTGTCGTCGAAATAGTGAATCTGCCTGCCATCGAACAGGTCAGTAGTTATCTTCGAAATGTGTCCCACCGGCATCAGTTTATCTATAACTGGATTCCGTTGTAACTTGCCTAGAAGGCAGAGCTTGGCAGGTCCTTTTCATCCTCAATGATGGCGGTAACAATTCTTTGAGCAACACTTTCTGGGGCTAGGCCAGTGGGAAAGGCTGGCGCCTGGCCTGCAATAGCCCTGGTTGCCAAACCAGTTTCGGTGTGACCTGGGCGAGCGTCAATTACTCGAATCCCATCGCGCCTTAGCTCCCTAGAGATAGCTTGGTCGAAGGCGTAGAGTGCTGACTTACTTGCCGAATAGGCAGCAAGTCCTGCCATAGGGGACTCTGCCACAACACCCGAGATGTTAACGATGAATGGATCGTTTCCACTTGCTGCAGATGCCTTCAGTAGCCCAACAAGTCCTTGAATAAGCTGCATGGGGCCGGTTACGTTTACCGCAAAAAGTTTGTTCAAAGTGGCAGCGTCAAGCTCAGCAAAATTTCCAAATGCCACTACTCCGGTGGCATTGACGATGCCGTCAATTTTCACATCAGAGTCAATCAGGTAATCAATCAAAACCCTGATTGATTCCTGGTTCGTGAGATCTACTAGCAATCTAGGGTTCGCCCCATGCGGAACTTTCTCTGCGGATTCGATTGAGGAGGAGGTAGCCATAACTGTGGCGCCGTGGCTTGCAAGCTGGGTTGTGATAGTTGAGCCCAATACGCCGGATGCTCCCAGCACAAGAATGTTTTTGCCCTTTAGTTCAGTCATGATTTATCCTCGGTAAGTTATCCAACAATAACCCGTATTTATTGATTCTTGAAACTGCCAATAGGCTTACTATCGTGTCAGTTGAATTTAGGGACCCAGCAACCAATCAGCCAGTTCGTTCCACTGAACTGGCTAGAAGGGTCCTAGCTGCTGGGTCAAAGAACTTCCCGGAGCTGCAGCAAAACATCCTCGGAGCCCCTAACTGGCGAACCTGGTACCTCCGGCTTTATGCGGACCTTGCCATCAAGGAGGGCCTCAGCGTCAAAGACACCACGGAAGTAGCAACTGCTGGCTTGGCCGAGTTCCATAAGTGTCTGTTCACGGAATCCGGTATGCCTTTGAAGCAGGCCGTATCTAAAGGGTACGAGCAGGACCTAGTTGAGACCATCGAGATAAGAGGCACTAGGCCTGTTGAGAAGATCGCCCTTGATGGCCTAACTGGATCACTGGAACAATCAGCAAAAGAGTGGGTTGCTGATGGTCTTGCAGAGCCTGGACTAATTGAGAGCTTTCGCTTTCTCGACCAGAACCAATCCCTCGATCTGACTCAAGACATCCTGTTTGCAGTTGCAGGGGCAGCTGAGTTTGCTCCAACCGAACACTGGTTGCGTTGGGGTGGAACCGTTGCGGTGGTAGCAAGACCGAACCCAGCCAGCTGGCAGAAACTTATTTCCATGGCGCGAAACTCGGGTGGCACCATGCTGGTGCCAATTCGAAGAAGCCTTGTATCCAAGCCAGTTGCAAACTTGAGTGATGAAGAAATTGCTGCCATCGCAGGGTTAGATATTTTGGAGCACTACGCAGAAATTTCTAGCTGGATGGGGAAGCTCTCACCAAAACCAAGCAGAAGATTTGTTCTAGGTCTCTTCGCCTACACGCCAAGTGTGAATCACATTCGAGTGCAGGGTGTTCAAGAATCTTTGGCAGCGGTTGCCATGGAGAAACTTGCCCCTAGCAAGCTAGCTCTGAGCTGGCTTGCAACCCCAACAGACTCAGCTCCTGGACCTGCCTCAATTGGCGAGAGAGCTATTACTCGCTTTGGCTCGAGGCCTGCGTCTCGGATCATCCGAGACAGCTTGCTCGGGTTAATCAACGCAGCTAGAGCGGCCAAACCAAAGTTCTACGAAGGAATCGGCGGAGAGAAGCTTGCATTGATTGACGCTTCGGTCCAGCAGCAGGGACCTAGCTATTCATTTTCAAAAAGGACCCAGCGTTGGAGAGCATATCTTGCTCACTACTTAGGCGTAAAGGTTTCCTATGCAATCTCACCTCCAGCCAGGACTAATTCAGTTCTCCGGCACAAAATCCTTAGGGCCAGTTACCAGGGTTCCCCACTCTTTGGAGTCAAGCCTTTTGAGGTGAAGATAGCTAAGTCTGCCGCGGCGGCGGTTCTAGCTAGGGATCTAAACGATTCATCAAGCTTTTCAAACAAGGAAACCACCACCGAGTTACATGCCTTCTCTGCAGTTCACGGCGGGCTTTGGGGTCTGGCCTATCGACCAAGGAGTATTTGGATTGCTGCTACCGTGCTTGGCTTACCAGCACTTCTTCGCAAAGGCTACTAGCCACTAACCGTTCAAATAATTTGGGCAAAACAAAAGGCGCCGGTTTCCCGACGCCTTTTGTTTAGTTTGAACTAAGGGTTACTTGCCCTTGAATTCTGCTGCTGCGAATGCCTTGTCGTCCTCGGCGCTCTTCATACGAGCGATCGAGAAGATCATTAGGCCGAATAGACACTTAGCCAAGATGTCGGCAATGGTGTATCCGGTTTCACGAAGGACAAAGCCCTGCTCGTCGAATCCAGTAGCGTTCATGTTTGCAATGAAAGCTAGTGGGTAGACACCCCAGGTAGCAAGAAGAAGAAGGCGTAGTTCCTTGATTCTTCTCTGAACCTGCTTGGACTGCTTGGTAAGAGACTTACCAAGCTCTACGAACAATACGTACAAGATGTAAACGAATGGGATTGTTGATAGAGCACCCCAAATAGATGCATCTAGTCCACCGATGTCAAGTCTTGCATCGCCTGGGTAACCCAAAGCAATCATCAAGGCAGCGGCTGGCACTAGACGAACTAGTAGGTCCCTCTGGGCTGTCTTAGCCAAAGCAAGAACCGCAACGGTCTCAACTAGTAGCAGTGGAACAGTTAGGAACCAGTCAACGTAACGGTAGCCCACGTTGTAAGACATCCATCCTGCACCTTCAGGTCCGAATGCATCAATAAAGCTGTCGAACATTCTGAAGTAGTGGTAGGCGGCGATACCTGTAACTGTTGCAGACACCAAAACCGCCATGCGGTAGCGAGGCAGTACGCGCTCACGAGCCACAATCAAGAATATGGTGGTGAAAAGCATGCTCGCAATTCCAAGCGAGAACATGTTGTAGGTCAGGAGGTAGCCTCCTGAAGTTAGATCAACCATTTACTTTTGTTTCCTTTCAGCTGATGGAGGTAAGACCTACAAAGATTCATCGCTGATGAGTTCCATCGTCGATGCCCCCTTGCATGACTTACACGTCATTCAACTTATCACCGCCCTCAGCAAATACTCGGGTTGAAAACTGCCCATATTCGACACAAAACCAGTAGTTTTTTAGCCAAAATCTCCAATATTTGGCTAGTTTTGGGCGTTTTGGCCCAGGCTGACATTAGAACCAGATACCCAGGCAGGCCCTAGGTTGCTGGCTAAGCTGACCTTATGATCGAGTCTCCAGTTCTCCACCCAGACCGCAACCTAGCCATGGAGCTGGTTCGGGCTACCGAGGCAGCAGCCATTAGGGCATTCCCATATATAGGTAAGGGTAAAAAGAACGAATCTGACGGGGCAGCCGTTGATGCCATGCGGGCTTTCCTGGGAACAGTGAATTTTGAGGGTTTGGTGGTTATTGGGGAGGGCGAGAAAGATGACGCCCCGATGCTATTCAATGGCGAACTGGTAGGTAACGGCCAGGGCCCCAAGGTCGATATAGCAGTAGACCCCATAGACGGGACTTCCTTGACTGCCGCTGGCCGAAACAATGCCATATCCGTCATCGCGGTAGCAGATAGAGGCTCAATGCTTGATGCCTCGGCTGTATATAAGATGAACAAACTTGTGACAGGACCTGCCGGAGTTGGGGTTTGTGATATCAGACTTCCAATTGGGGAAAACATCAGAGCCTACGCAAAAAGCGCCGGTAAAGCGGTTGATGAGATGGTGGTTGCAGTATTGGACCGCGAATACAACAGCGAGCTAATCCAGCAAATCAGAGATGCGGGAGCCGCCACCAGGTTGCTACTAGATGGTGACGTAGCTGGAGGTATACAGGCAGCTCGCGGAGATTCGAGAATAGATATCTGTGCAGGTGTTGGAGGATCACCCGAGGGAATCGTGACGGCGTGTGGCATTAGAGCCCTTGGCGGCTTTATGCAGGGGATCTTGACACCAAGAGAAGATTTTGAGCGTGAGCGCGGAGCTGCCGCTGGACTCAAGTTTGACTACGTATATGAGATGAACGAGATGGTCTCTTCGGATAACACCTTTTTTGTTGCTACCGGTGTCACAGACGGAGCCTTGCTTTCAGGGGTCAAGAAAAAAGACAACATGATTTTCACAGAGTCCATAGTTATTCGGGGTAGGTCAGGAACTGTTAGAAAAGTTTTTGCCGAGTACCAAGCTTCACGCTGGATTTAGAGACAACCAAAAGAGTCTGTAAATGAATTTTGGAAAAAGTAAATGGCCGGTGAATAAAATCCACCGGCCATTTCTTGTTACTTAACTTAGAACTGCATACCTCTAGTTAGCGCACCATCGATAAGCAGGTTTGCTCCGCTGGTTCTAGAGGAAACTGGGCTCGAGATGAATACGACTCCCGATGCAATTTCCTCTGCGGTTCCCATTCGGCCGGTTGGGTTTAGGCCCATCGCGAACTTGAATAGGTCAGGGTTTCCACCCTCGATTGACTGCCATACTCCGCCTGGGAAGTAGGTGTTTCCAGGAGACACGCTGTTCGCCCGGATACCCTTCTCCGCAACTGAGAATGAAAGACCAGCCATGTAACCGATGATTGCTGTCTTAAAGGTTCCGTATGGACCCGAAGCAAAGTCTGCCTCGCGACCAGAGACGCTGGAGATTGCAACTAGGGACTTCACCTTGCTTTTTTCAAGGTGAGGAATCACCGCCTTGCAAAGGTTTACTGTTCCCATCAAGTCGACCCGATAGGAGGTATCCCAGTTCTCGTCTTCGTCTGGAATTGCTAGCGCACTTACGTTAGCAACTGCCATGTCGATGCCGCCAAACTCCTTGGCAGTCGAGTCAACCCAGGCACGAAGTGCCTTGGCGTCTCCAACATCCAAAACAGTTCCTTTGGCTTTGACACCCTTGGCTGTTATTGCCTTCTCGGTTGCAGCAACCTCGTCAGCGTTTCTTGCACAAAAGGCCACGTTGGCTCCTTCTGCGGCAAATGCTTCGACAATTGCACGGCCGATACCTTTGGTACCGCCGGTGACAATTGCTACTTTGCCCTTGATTCCTAGATCCATTTGTAACTCCTAATTTGTATTAGCTGCGAAATGGCTTGCCGAGAGGTAGGACTTGCTTGCCCCACATCTCGTTTAGTAGAACAGCAAATGCCATGTACATAGCCAGAGCACCGGTCACGATACCTTCGTATCCGCCGAATAGGCTTAGGGCTGCGTTTCCGGTAAGTGCTCCGATACCAAGTGATCCAAGAAGAACCACTGTCAGCATCAGGATGATAGTTAGAACCTTTGGTGCAACCATGGATGCAAACACCAAGAAGAGAGTGAAAATCATCCAGACGACCAGGTAGAAACCAATCGCGACGCTAGAAACGGTCCACCACTCGATAAATGAACCGAGGTTAAGTAGGCCGAAAGATAGCCATAGGAATGAGTAACCACCAAAGGCCACAACTCCGAAAGTGTCACCGAGCTTGAATAGCATGGAAGCGACCAAGGTCTGAGCGGCACCTCCAAAAAGCAGTGCCATAGAGATAATCATTCCGTCAAACGGGATAATCCCACTGTTTGCAAGACTCAGCAAAACAGTAGTCATTCCATATGCCAGCAATCCCAGTACTGCTGGGTTAGCTTGTTTTTCCATTTGCATGGACCTCCTTGTCCAATAAAAAAGAGAAAGCGGTTGCTTTCCCTCCCCCTTTTCGCCGCTTACTTAACCGACTTGGCTAGTTCGCGGAGTCTTTGGTGCATACCTTCGTACGCACTGCTTTTTGGCATTAGCTTCTTTGGAATCTTGGTAACTACGGAGTAGTTGGTATCCACTGCGTTTGCAATGGGAGAAAGCGAAACCTGAGTTACCAGCTGGTAGGCATCCATGTAGTGGATGCCTAGAAGCTCACTGAGCCAGCGAACCATTTCAACCTGGCCGATACGCCAGGCATCTTCCATGGGCCTGGAAGATCCAACGACCATCCAATAGTCATCGTTTTCAAGTCTTGGCCAAAGCGGAGCGTTGCCCTTGATTAGCTCAACCAGAATCACTGAGTCCATGGCACCTTCAACCGCCGTGCCACAAGACTCTCCTTCGCCCTGACGGTAGTGACCATCGCCGATGGAGAAAAGCGCTCCGTCGACATTGACTCCAAGATAAACAGTCGTTCCAACCTTCATCTCAGGGGTGTCCATGTTGCCGCCGAAGCGCTCTGGTACCAGGCTGGTGCGGACCTCACCAGCAGGCGGGGCAACCCCAACGGTTCCTAGCATGGTCTCGATTGGCAGCGCAATTTCAAGATCACCAAAGCGAGACTGGAAACCAACCTCGTTGCGAACAGTGTCTACGTGGTAAATCCAAGTTGCCTCTGGCAATGGTTCGTGAAGCATTGCGGTTCTGTCAGTTGCAGACAGGCCACCAAAGAAAGGGATAGTGGACGAGGCACCAAAGTTTCGAGCAGGTGTTAGGTCAACAATGTGCAGAACCAAAGTGTCACCTGGTTCGGCACCTTCAACATAGAAGGGTCCGGTTTGTGGGTTCACGTAACGTATGTCGATTTTTTGACTAGGTAAATCATCGACGGTGGTTAGGGCAAAGTTGAACGCATCTTCGGACCAGAGCCTCATTAGCGTTCCTGGCTTTATGGTCATAACCGGCTTGGCGCCACCAAAGGTGTATGTGTACTGAGATCTCTCTGGCTTAAAACTGATTTCTTGCATTGCCCTTATCTCCTTGTTTACTTATCGCTAATTGGGACTAGATCTCTAAGTTGGGTGACGTGTGAGGAATTGAGCTCTTCGAGGCTAGAAACACCCAGTAACTGCATGGTTCTTTTCACTTCACCCGTGAGGATTTCAAGTGCTCTAACAACCCCGGCGTGACCTCCTGCCATAAGACCGTAAAGATACGCTCTGCCGATCATTGTTGACTTGGCACCCATAGCTACCGATGCGACGATGTCAGCCCCAGACATGATGCCGGTGTCGATTATTAGCTCAACATCTCGACCAACTTCTTTAGCCACCTTTGGTAGCAGGTGGAAAGGAATCGGAGCCCTATCTAGCTGGCGACCGCCGTGGTTAGAAAGCACAATTCCATCAACACCGTATTTGGTTAGTGCCACGGCATCCTCAACCGACTGCACACCTTTTATAACAAGTTTTCCTGGCCACTCACTTCGGATCCATTTCAAATCCTCAAAAGTCACTGTCGGGTCAAACATTTTGTCGATGAGCTCACCAACAGTTCCACCCCAGTTGTTTAGTGAGGCAAACTCAAGTGGCGGGGTGGTGATGAAGTTAATCCACCACTCCGGTCTTGGAATGGCGTTCGTGATTGTCTTTAGCGTCAGCGCTGGAGGAATAGACATTCCATTTCTCTTGTCACGCAATCTAGCTCCAGCAACTGGAACATCCACTGTGACCACCAAAGTGTCAAAGTTGCTTGCTTTGGCACGACGAATTAGTTCTAGTGACTGATCTCTATCGGTCCAAAGATAGAGCTGGAACCACCTGCGACCAAGAGGCTGAACTGCTGCAATTTGTTCAATGGAAGCAGTTCCCATTGTTGAAAGCGTGAATGGAATTCCAAACTCAGCTGCAGCTTTTGCTCCGGCCTCTTCACCTTCGGTATGCATCATCCTGGTGAAACCTGTTGGGGCGATAATCAATGGAAAAGCGCTTGGACCACCTAGAACTTGGCTTGAAGTGTCGACCTTGGAGACATCCCGAAGAATATTTGGGTGAAACTCGATGTTTTGAAATGCTTTCCTCGCCCTTGAGAGTGAGAGCTCTTGCTCTGCTGCACCGTCGGTGTAATCAAATGGAGCCTGAGGAGTTCGACGTTTTGCGATGTCTCGAAGATCATTAATTGTGAGGGCTTTATCAAGACGACGTTTTTTGGCATTTGGCTCAAAGCGCTTAAAGCGCATAAGTGGGGCCAAATCTTTAGGACGAGGGAATCTTCTTTGAACCACTCGAGCCTCCCTTTGAATTGAGATTGACTGAAGCCTACATCAACTCAGAGGGTGTGCAACTGGCCAGATTCTAGGAGCACAACTGATGGTGCAAGGGTAAGCTCTCCTCATGAAACCCATCGGAAAACCGGCATTTATTGCGGCCATCATCGGTCCGGTTCAGTCGGTTCTTGGCTGGAGCATCGCCGGGGCACTTTGGGTGGGATACGATCCGGTCCGGCAGACCATCAGCGATTTAGCCGCCAACGAATCCCCGGTTCAGCTTGTGATGTCCAGTTTCTTCATTCTTGGGGGAGTGCTTACTCTCATTGCTTCGATTTATGCCAGAACCTTTGCCTTTCCAGGAAGAGTTGCTTTATTCCTTGCCGCGATAAGCACCTTTGGGCTAACCATCTTCCCCACACCTCTTATTGGTTACTCAATCTGGCATCGAGTGTTTGCAATTGCCTCCTTTGTTTTATCTGCCGGCTGGCACCTATTCGCGATGAGAACCCGCAAGGATGCGCCTTGGATCTTGAAGCCTCCGGCAGCCATTATTGGCACGGCGCTGCAAGTGGCACTGGCTCTGTGGTTCCTAAGCAGCTGGACTGATCCGAATACGACCAATGTAGGGGTCTGGGAGAGGGTCGTTGCTGTGAGTCAAGCACTTTACATATCAGCAGTAGTTATTGTTATATATATCGGACAGAGGAAAAAGAACATCCGATAGATTTGCAGTAGATAAGAAACCCTAGAGAGAAGAGGAAATCATGGCTCAGAAAGAACAGAAACCACAAAAGAACAACAAGAAGGCCCCTGCCAAGAACCTAAAAGAGAAGCGTCTTGACAAGCAGGCCAAGGCAGCAAACAAAAAGAACTCATAGGGGTTAATGGGCTACTGAGAAACTGTAAGTTTCTCAAAGCTGCGGAATCTCTAACTTCTTTCCTGCCATTTGGGCTGACTCATGGGCCAGAATTCCTGGAAGGGTAAATCGAGCAGCGTCGTACACGTTCATAGGAGCTTTACGTTGCCCCACTGCGTCCATTACGAAATCGTCAACCATGAATTGGTGCGAGCCTCCATGGCCATTTGACAAACCAGCAAACTCTTTTGGAAGCGAGCTTCTGTCATGGATTTTCGCAAAGCCGCCGTCCCACAAATTTGGTGAAACGTAATCGGCTTTGAGTGAATGTGGGTTCTCAACATCCGAAAAAGTGCTGACTTCTTCTGTGACTATGTCGAATGTGTGCTTTGTAGCCCACGAGGCATAACCAACTTGTTGCTCGAAAGATCCTTCTGTCCCAAAAATGCTCATCCGAACAGTTGGCTCTAGGGGAGATGTTCCGACTCTCCTGAGCTCAGCGATTCGCAAAACCCCACCATCGCTTGTCTCAAATAGTGCCACTTGGTTGCTCTGATTGTTTTTCCACATGCTCACGTTGGAATCAAAGATTCCATCATTCGCTGTGTCCTGAAGGCCAATGCAGGTAACAGATGTCGCATGCGCGCCAGTTATCGAGAGAATTGCACTCACTGAGTGAGTTGAGTAGAGCATTGGCGGGAAGCTAGCTGTGGATTTCCAATCATCTCCACCGTTTGCAGCGTATGCCTCACTAAAACCGTGTGACATGTCATGCAGGTACTCGCCTTCACCGTAGACGAACTTCCCGATCTGACCATCGTTATATTTATTTCTCGAGAAAACCACAGCTGGGTAGTAGTAACTGGTTTCAGCCATAAAGTATGTGAGGCCCGACTTGCCGGCAGCTGCAACAAGTTGGGTTACCTCGTCTTGGGTTATTCCCATAGGAACGGCTGTGTAGACGTGGCGGCCGTTCGCTATTGCTTCAAGAGCTATTTGGGCGTGAGTCCAACGCGGTGTAAAAATGGCAACTGCGTCAAAATCGCTCTTCCAGAAATCCGAGAGTCTCTCAAATGTTTGGATAATTGAGGATTCTTTTGCTACCCTGTCGCGTCTTTCCGGGTTTGGCTCAACAAGGCCCACTTCATCCACAAAGGGGTGCGCCTGGAATAGGTGAATAAAGGAGGAAGAAAACTGTCCGCCACCGATGATTCCAACTCGTAGTTTTTTCAATCTGACTCCTTTTCACCCTAGGCAGAAAGTTCCATTCTTACAGATTGCTCCAGTGGTTCGCCCTAATTAAGACCAATGTTTTTCAAATGTGTGGGAGCCGCTATCGAAAACAGAGAGTAGGCCCCGTCGGGATCGAACCGACGACCCACGGATTAAAAGTCCGTTGCTCTAACCAACTGAGCTAGAGGCCCCTGAACGCCCTTGTTGCCAAGGGAGCCCCCAAAGTCTAACAGCTACGCAAGGCTCATTACTGGCTCAAGCCTTAGAGGAGCTTAGGACTCTCCAACCACCAGCCGTTACCGACACCTTACTTCCGCTGGCAAAACTCTCACCCGAGATTAGATCTGTCGCTGATTTAGAAATCTGAGCGCTGCTATCTGACATGGCGTTATTCATCAAGAAGAAAAACTCGGTGGTTTGGTTTTCTCGCTTGGCAACCTCCACCCCAGCTCCGCCAACTACCTCAATAGAGGCAATTCCGAGTGGAGAGAGAATCTCTTGCAATAGGGATTTCATCAGGGCGTGATCTGGTCTGCAGCTAAGAATCCAGGTGCTGTTTGTACCTATCTTCTTTTTCACAACCGCGGGGAGATCGCCTAGGGCGCCGCCGTTGTATCTAAGAACCACCTCTGCACCCGGAGTTAGCTTCATGTACTCTGCCCAGCCATCGGACTTACCTACGAGCTTTCCAGAGCCATCAACTAGATCGACTGCTCCATCGGCGTATAGCGGCGACCACTGCTCTGAATAGGCACCGAACAAATCTCTAAGGTCAATCAGGTGACCGCCTGGACGAACTCCCTCATCCTCATCAACCGCCACGCTAAAGGCCCCCAGAACAAAGTTCACTCCCGAAGAGATTGCCTTTCGGATGTTGCTTACGG
>NZ_JBIIAL010000009.1:0-43182 GCF_044239955.1 Rhodoluna sp. | reverse complement strand
CCTAAGCCAGCATCATCTTTGCTTGCTTGAGACGGTTAGCAACGCTACCGTCAATAACTTCTCCAGCTACTTGAACCTTGATGCCACCGAGAATTGCTGGGTCTATCTCGATGTTAAGACGAAGATCATTTCCGTAGTCACGAGCAAGAGACTTCTCGAGTGCTGCTTCCTGGGAATCGCTCAAGGCTTGGGCAACAGTAACTGTTGCAACCAGTCTTTCCGCGTAAGCGGCCAGCAACTTGCCAAACTGCTCCAAAACAACCGACAGGCGAACTTTGGCTGAACCGATGACTGCAAAGCGAATCAGCAAGCTAGCTTCCTTGCCAAACTTGCCTGAAATCAAAGCGTTCACCATGGTGAGTTTTTGCTCATCGCTTGCCTGCCTAGAAGCCAACGCAATTTGAAGCTGCTGGTCCGAGTCGACTACCTTGCGGAATTCAAACAACTCGGCTTCCAGGGCTTCAAGGGACTTGGATCTAGCGGCAATTGCAGCAACCGAGTGAACGGCTAACTGCTCCATGGCGTCTACTAAGTCAGATCCTTTAGACCAGCGCAGCGCGACGATCTTTCCCGCCAACTCAACTGCCTTGGCAGAAACGGAAGCTCCAAAAACCGCGCTCAGGGCATTTTTCTTACCCGCGATCTCAGCGGAAGGGTCCGAGAGAATGTTGCGCAGTTGTTTGGATCCAGACATGGCTGAACTGATCACGAAAATCTCTTCCGCGAATCGAAGGTCAGCGTCCACTAGTAACGGCGTAAGGATTTCCTTAGCCGCTTTTAGTGCTTGCCTGGTAGAACTCGACATGATGCTTACTTGCCTGCCTTTTCGGAATTTTCAAGATCTTGCAAGAAATCGTCAACAACCTTGGAGGCGGTTGCGCTGTCTTTCAAGCTCTGGCTTACAACCTTGGATGCCAAATCGATTGCCATTGTTCCCACTTCGGAGCGCAAGCTAATCAGGGCAGCTTGACGCTCTGCCTCGATTTGGGCCTTGGCGGTTTGAGTGATTCTGGCCGCCTCGGCTTGAGCTTGCTCTTTCAACTCGGCCAGAATCGCAGCGCCTTCGGCACGCGCTTCTTCGCGAATTGCGCTGGCTTCAGCGCGAGTGTTCTCTTGAGCCTTCGATAGTTCGTCGGTTTTTGCAGCAGCCTCAGATTGAGCCTTCTCTGCAGCAGCCAAACGTCCTTCGATAGCTTCAGTTCTTTCATTGAGTACCTTCTTGAAGCTAGGAAGAACCCTTAGCCAGAAGAAAGTAAGCATGATGGCAAAAACGACCGAAGACCAAAGAATGTCGTAGTCGGCAGGCAGAAGAGGGTTTTTAGTCTCTTCTTCCGCCGCTAAGACGATAATCCTTGAAATCATGGTTTAGTCCTTAACTTTTGCTTAAGCGAAGATGAATGGAGTTGCAAGACCGATAAGCGCTAGCGCTTCGGTAAATGCAATACCCAGCCACATTGTGACCTGTAGTTTTGACGCTAGTTCTGGCTGGCGTGCGGTTGCTTCGATGGTCTTAGATACAACTAGACCTACACCGATACCTGGGCCAATCGCTGCGAGGCCGTAGCCAACTACTGCAATGTTGCCGGATAGCTCGGCGATGTTTGTGATGTCCACTTGTTTTTCCCTTCCGTGGTTTATCCCTGACGGTTGTCAGATCCTTTAGTGCTCATCCGCCAGTGCCAACTGAATGTAAACAGTTGTTAGCAGGGTGAACACATAAGCCTGTAAGAAACTCACCAAAATCTCAAAAAGAGTAAAGGCGAATCCAAATATGAACGTTCCTACCCCGAAGAAGCCAAATAGGCCATCGGCGTAGAAAACAAAGAACTGGGTTGCGCTAAAGCAGAGAACCAACAAGAGGTGCCCTGCGAGCATGTTCATGGTTAGTCGAAGCGCCAGAGTAACCGGGCGAAGAATAAAGGTCGAAAGGATCTCAATTGGAACAACCATCACGTAAAGAGCTGGTGGCACACCCGCCGGAGCAACCGCACTCTTGAAATAACCAATTCCGTGCTTTTTGACTCCCGCATAGATAAAGGTCACATATGCAGCAACAGCAAGAACAATTGGGTAGCCAATTAGCGCATTGGAGGAAATGTTGAGCCCGGGGATAATTCCGGTGATATTCAAACCAAGAACCGTGAAGAAGATAGTTGTTAGAAGAGGTAAGAACCTGTCGCCGTCCACTTTTCCTAGCTGACCGTGAGCGATGCTGGTTCTAACAAAGTTCAGTGAGATTTCGCCCATTAGCTGAAACTTGGTTGGGACAAAAGACTGGTTTTTAGTGGCTTTATTGAACTGTCTAACCCAAAGCGAAAACAGAACGATTAGAAGCAAAACCACCAAAAGTCGAACCAAAATGATTCGGTTTATCGCAAATGGGGTGCCTTCGAAAAGAAGAATCTCAGGGTAGAACTCCATGATGGAGGGTCCCTTGTAATTGCCCGAGTCGTCGGTGACCGCAGCCTTGATAATCAGGCTCAGAGCGTTATCTAGCAGTGCGGTCTCCTGTTTCGGGGTGAACGAATTCACGGCGATTTACAGTGTCTCAGCGTCTAACACCGAGCCATTTATAAAAATTCTAGCAAGAAAAAAACTAGCCCTCGACCACGGGAATCCGGGCAGAAAGCACGGCAACAGTGTCAATTGCCAGCGATCCGAGGATGGCTGCTACCAGGGTAAAAAACAGCACTGGGCCGTTTATAAAATCGGCCCTAGCCAAAAAACCCACCACAAAAGCGAAGCCAATTAGCTTCACCAGCCAGCCGCCCATGACCGCCCCAAAAAAGCCTGCCAGAGAAAGCCTTCGACCGATAAGGATGCTAACCAGCGTCAAGCTAGTAAACACCAGCGCAAGGGATGCACCAATTAATGCACTTGGAACACCCTTCTGGGAGTCAACAAAATATCCGGCTACTGAACCCACCGTTGCGATCAAACCAATCAAAAGGGAGCCCTGGGCCAGGACCTTTACAAATAGTTGGTCAGCTGCTGTCATTTAGTTGCTCTCTTTCTAAGGGAATTTAGTACTGGCCAAATTGTGTACAGAAGGATAGGTATCGCAACTACCAATCCAATCAAGATTGCTTCCCGAGAAGGAATAAACAGTAGCGACAGTCCTCCAAAGGAAATGACCGCTGTCCAAAGGTAGAACACCAAGACAGAACCCACGTGGCTGTGACCTAGATCCTGCAGCTTGTGATGGATGTGACTCTTGTCGGCCTTGAAAAGAGACTCCCCCGCTCTAATCCTTCGAAGCACAGCGAGTACAAGATCAAGCAACGGAAGAATCAAAATGGCAAGCGGCAAGATAAGGGGTAAGAAAGCTGGTGCCAAGACTCTGTTTGAAACTGTCGCTGGGTCGATCTGGCCCGTGACAGCAAGAGCCGAGGTTGCCATCAGCAAGCCAAGTAGCATCGATCCGCTGTCACCCATGAAGATTTTGGCCCTATGCCAGTTAAGCGGCAAGAAGCCTAGAGAAACGCCCACCACAATAGCTGAGATTAGCGAAGCCAGGTTGAAGTAATTGGTTGGCGATGTTTGCTGGGTAATTAGGTATGTGTAAAGAAAGAATGCACTAGTTCCAATAAGCACAACACCCGCAACTAGGCCATCCAAACCGTCGATGAAGTTCACTGCGTTCATAATCAAGACTGTTATAAAAATAGTGATCACCATCGAAGCGCCATAGCTACCAATAACCAGACCGCCAATTGGCAGTGAGACGATTTGGACCCCCTGCCAAGCTAGGATTCCAGCTGCTATCACCTGGCCCGCTAATTTAAGGGTCCAGTCCAGGTCAAAAAAGTCATCTAAGACTCCAACAATCACAATTACGGTAGCGGCAGCAACAATGGCAATCAACCGCCCTGGCTCACTAAAAACTGAAGTGAACCAGGTCAACGAACCAGCTGCTAGCAGAGCAACAAGTAATCCTGCCAGCATTGCAATTCCACCGATTCGAGGAGTTGGGATGGTGTGTACATCGCGGTCTCGGATCTCAGGCATCGTCAAATGCTTACGACTCATCCGGATGGTGAAATAGGTTGCCGCAAAGGTAGTTATTGCCGCGATGGCAATAATGAATAAGTAAGCTCTCACTTGCTAAGCCTCAAGATGCTCCCCGAGAACTAGTTTTAGCTTGTCGACGCTAAGGGCACCTCGTCTAACTATCCGAGCTTTGCCTGTGGTTTTTAGCTCCCCGGAATCGTCCAGCGAATCCACGAGGTCAGTCATGTCCACGATTGTGGATGCCTCAGCTTTAGGGCTCGAACCACCATCCAAATAAACTTTCACCTTGGAACCAAGGTAGTTCTCAGCTTGCTGGCAAGTAATCGCAGCTGGTTCACCAGTTAGATTCGCGCTTGAAACAGCCAGTGGACCAGTTTCTTGAAGCAGTGCAAGAGCAATCTTGTGATCTGGCATTCGAAGTGCGACGGTCCCCTTGGTTTCACCAAGGTCCCAGGTAAGTGAAGGTTGCGCTTTCAAAATCATAGTTAGCGCTCCTGGCCAAAAAGTCTCTGCAAGTTTGTGGGCAAGAGATGGGATGTCTTGAGCCAGGCCATCTAGTGCGGCAGCATTTCCAATTAGAACCGGTGGTGGCGATTGTCTGTCGCGACCTTTAGCGGCGAGGAGGCTCTTTACACCTTCGTGGGAAAATGCGTCACAAGCCAAACCGTAAACGGTATCGGTTGGAACAACTACCAATTCTTTGCGGCCGATGGCAACTTTGGCCAATCTCATTCCAGTAAGAAGATCGGTGTCCAAGGAGCAGTCATAGATTCTCTCCATCACGATCCCTCCTTGAGCCCCCTAGGGCTTTAGCGCTGCAATCATTCGGTCTTTACCGGCTAGGTCAGCTCTGGTGATAATTTCTATCCAGCCCTCAGCCAATAATAGTTTACTGATCGCTCTGGACTGGCTGTCTGCGTGTTCCATAACCAGTAGGCCTCCTGGTTTCAATAGCTTCATGGCGCGGCCCAATATCTGCCTGACTACATCCAATCCATCCAATCCCCCGTACAGAGACATGCTTGGTTCATGAAGCTGAACTTCTAAGTCAATTGGAATTGCGTCATCTGGTATGTAGGGCGGATTCGAAATTACTAAATCGACCTGTCCATCTAAGTCTTGGAGTGAATCTACAAGATCTTCATTTCTTAGATTGCTCTCGGCCAGGCCATAGCTTGCGGCGTTATCGCGCAAATAAGAAAATGCCTCTCGTGACTTTTCAACTGCAAACACTGTTGACCCTGAAATTTCGGTAGCCAAGCTGATTGCGATAGCACCACTACCGGCGCAAAGATCAACAATTAGCGGGCTTGCTGAATTTGAAATCCTCTCCAGAGCAAATCCAACAACCTGTTCGGTCTCTGGACGCGGAGTGAAAACCCCTGGGCCAACTTTTAGCTCTAGGTGACGAAATGGCGCTGTGCCTGTGATGTGCTGCAGTGGCTGCCTGGCAACACGTCTGGCAAGTGCAGACTCAAAGTGCTCAATTGACTCTGCCGGGAATGGCTGACTTGTGGCAACCATAATCGCAAGCTCGGATCGGGAAATTCCAAGGCAGTAACAGGCGAGTAGTTCTGTATCAACTATTGCTGAAGTGACTCCAGCTTCTTTGAGCTTGCTGGAAGATTCGGATAGAAGTTCCGAAACTAGCAATTACTTCTCGCCTAGCGCTGCCAGCCTGGCTTCTTCATCAGTTTGGATTGCTGACTGCACAACCGGCTCCAGTGCTCCATCCATAACCTGGTCAAGGTTGTAGGACTTATATCCAGTCCTGTGATCTGCAATTCGGTTTTCTGGGAAGTTATATGTTCTGATTCTCTCGGAACGGTCAACTGTTCTAACCTGAGATTTCCTGGCAGCGGACTGTTCGGCGTCGATGGCTTCTTGCTGTGCGGCCAAAATTCTGGCTCGCAAAACTCGCATTGCAGCTTCACGGTTTTGTAGCTGAGACTTTTCGTTCTGCATCGAAACAACGATCCCGGTTGGAATGTGGGTTATTCGAACCGCAGAGTCTGTGGTGTTTACCGATTGCCCACCTGGACCTGAGGAGCGGAAAACATCCACTCGTATTTCGTTTTGACTGATTTCGACTTCTTCTGGCTCATCAACTTCTGGAAAAACCAGCACTCCCGCTGCTGAAGTATGAATTCGGCCTTGAGTTTCGGTTACCGGCACACGCTGCACTCGGTGCACGCCACCTTCGTATTTAAGGTGTGCCCAGACTCCCTCCGCGGGATCGTTCGAGTTTCCTTTGATGGCGATCTGAACATCCTTGTAGCCACCAAGATCTGACTCGGTCTTGTCCAAAATCTCTGTCTTCCAACCCTTGGCGTTGGAGTACTGGATGTACATGCGAAGTAGGTCTGCTGCGAATAGAGCTGATTCGGCTCCACCTTCGCCAGCCTTGATTTCCATGATCACATCGCGCCCATCGTCTGGATCTCGCGGAATTAGTAATCTACGCAGCTTCTCGTTAGCCTCAGTAACCTTAGCCTCAATAGCTGGAAGCTCGGCTGCGAAGGCTTCGTCTTCTTTAGCTAGGTCTTTTGTGGCAACCAAGTCCTCAGTTAGAGAAATCACCTGGTTGTAGGCGCTAACAATTGCGCTCACAACCGCGTAACGACGGTTGAGTTTTTTCGCCAAGGCAGGATTCTGATGCACAGACGCATCTGATAACTGTTCCTGCAGCGAGGCATGCTCAGCCAGCAGGGGCTGGACTGAATCGAGCATTATTCTCCGTCAGAACCTGTTGGAACTGGCATGGACTTTTGAACCTGCATTAGAAACTCCACGTTGCTCGAAGTTTCCTTCAGTCTGTTCAGAACAAGCTCAAGTGCCTGCTGCTGCTCTAGACCTGCAAGTGCACGACGAAGCTTCCAAATGATCTTGGTTTCGTCTGGGTTCATCAGCATCTCTTCGCGTCTGGTTCCAGAAGCGTTTAGATCTACCGCAGGGAAGATTCGCTTGTCGGCAAGTGCACGAGATAGACGAAGCTCCATGTTTCCAGTTCCCTTGAACTCTTCGAAGATAACCTCGTCCATCTTGGATCCGGTTTCAACCAGTGCTGTTGCAAGGATGGTTAGCGATCCGCCATCTTCAATGTTTCTAGCTGCACCAAAGAAACGCTTTGGTGGGTAAAGCGCTGACGAGTCAACACCACCAGAAAGGATTCGTCCAGATGCCGGAGCACTTAGGTTGTAAGCGCGACCCAAACGAGTAATTGAGTCAAGCAAAACTACAACATCGTGACCTAGCTCGACCAGTCTCTTGGCGCGCTCAATAGCAAGCTCTGCAACAGTGGTGTGATCTTCAGCAGGGCGATCGAAGGTCGAGGCGATAACCTCACCCTTTACTGTGCGCTGCATGTCGGTAACTTCTTCCGGTCTTTCATCAACCAAAACAACCATGAGGTGAACCTCTGGATTGTTGGTTGCGATCGCGTTAGCGATTGCCTGAAGGACCAAAGTCTTTCCAGCCTTTGGAGGAGAAACGATCAATCCACGCTGACCTTTACCAATTGGTGCAACTAGGTCAATGATTCGAGTCGAAAGCTTGTTGGCTTCTGTCTCAAGTCGCAATCTGGTCTGCGGGTAAAGCGGGGTTAGCTTGCCAAATTCAACTCGATCAGCAGAGGCGGCTTGGTCAAGTCCATTTACAGTGTCGATGCGAACTAAGGCATTGAACTTCTGACGACCCTGGCCTTCACCTTCGCGCGGCTGACGAATGGCGCCAACTACGGCGTCACCCTTGCGAAGTCCATACTTCTTCACTTGACCCAAAGACACGTAAACATCGTTTGGGCCGGGAAGGTAACCACTGGTTCTTACGAATGCGTAGTTATCCAAAACATCTAGGATTCCAGCAACGCTGATTAGAACGTCGTCTGGAGAGATTTCTGGTTCTGCCTCTTCGCGGTCGTTGTTGCCGCCGCGTCTTCCGCGATCGCGATCGCGGTACCGGTTGCGGTTTCTAGAGTTGCGTCCGCTGCCACGACGGTCATCGTCGAAGTCGCGGTTTCTTCTGCGGTCACCGGAGTCGGAACTTGATTCTTGGCTTGGGGTGTCGCTCGAAGCGGAAGAATCCCTTGCGGATCTTGACTCGCCTGAGTCTTGGTTGCCATCGGCTGGCTTTTCTGCCTTAGCCTTGGACTTTCTTGGTGCGCTATCGCTTCCTTCGGGTGCTGATGCTTCAGCCACTGCTCGACGGGATTTGCGTACCGGTTTAGCTTCTTGGATTTCATCCATTTATTGATTGCTCTTTCTTGAGTGTTTAGATAATCGGTTGTTATCTCGATTTATCTATCAACGCGATTTGATTGCGTTTTAGTGCAGTATTTTCTGCGGGGATTTCACCTAGCAATTTACCCTTAGAGGGTCCAATTACTTCTGGTGTATCTCCATGGTAGCACCTTTATTGTCGACGGCCAACAACAAAGCCTGCCATTGTGGGTGGGTTTTTTCGGCCAACTCTTTAGCCTTTAGCCTTTGAGCCGGGTCACTTGCCAGTACTAGAACAGAAGGTCCTGCTCCAGAAACCACAGCGGCGTGACCACCAGCTCGGAGGGTTTGAATTAGAGCATCGGTTTCAGGCATTGCGGTAGCCCTATAGCTTTGGTGCAACCTGTCTTCGGTAGCCGCAAAAAGTAGCTCTGGGGACTGCACCATGGCAGCTACCAGCAAAGCAGATCTGGAAACGTTGAAGACGGCGTCCCCGTGTGGCACCGACTCGGGCTGCAAGGATCTAGCCAAAGCGGTTGACATCTTGTTTGCCGAAACCAATACCAAAGGTGAAACTCCGCGGTGCACCGAGAGCTTCTTGGTGTGTGGTCCATTCTCGTCTTCCCAGGCAATACTTAGACCTCCAAATAAAGCGGGGGCAACGTTGTCTGGATGATTCTCAAATTCAGTTGCGATATCCAGCATGGTCTTATCGCTAATTGTTGCCACACCATCTAAAAGACCCTTGGCGGCCATGATTCCTGAAACTACCGCAGCACCACTGGAGCCCATGCCGGCACTGTGAGGAATGCGATTGACTGCCTTCAAAACTAGGCCAGGGGCTTTGTGACCTGCGCGCTTGAAGGTTTCTAGAATCGCCCGCACCACTAGGTGTGTGGCATCCATGGGTACCTGACCCTTGCCCTCTCCCTCGACTTCAATTGTGAGAGTTCCGGCTTTAGCGGCCGTTACCTCAAGGTGGTCGTAGTAGGCAAGCGCAATCCCAAGGGTGTCAAAGCCTGGACCTAAGTTGGCCGAAGTTGCCGGAACCCTAACTACAACGCGTTTTCCCTCAAAGTTGGTCATTGTTATGCCAGCCCCAATCTTTCTGCAACTTCAGCGGCATTGGTAGAAACTGCCTCCGGGGTGATTTCATTTCCGGCCTCATCTTTAAGCGCCCACATTGGATCTTTCAACCCATGGCCCGTCACCGTAACAACAATCAGGGCACCGGCAAAGCTTTCACCCTGTTGGGATGCCTTGTAGATTCCCGCAGCACCAGTGGCCGAAGAAGGTTCAACAAAAACTCCGGCTTCTTGAGATAAGAATCTGTGCATCCATAAAATCTCCGCATCGGACACCGCTCCAAACTTTCCGACCGAGCACTCCATCGCACTTAGAGCTAGATCCCAAGAAGCAGGATTGCCAATTCGGATTGCGGTAGCGATGGTGTCGGGGTTTTTGACAGGCCCACCGTGCACAAACGGTGCAGAACCTTCCGCCTGGTAGCCATACATTTTTGGAACCTGCTTGATGCGCCCGTCGTTAAACTCTTCCAAGTAACCCTTGAAATAAGCGGAGTAATTACCGGCGTTACCAACTGGCATGACGTGGTAATCGGGAGCTCTTCCCAGGGAATCAAACACCTCAAAGGCACCAGTCTTCTGACCTTCAATGCGATCCGGGTTCACCGAGTTGACCAAGTGCACAGGGTAGTTGTCTGACAAATCGCGCGCCAAAGTTAGGCAGTCATCAAAGTTTCCCTGCACCTGCAAGATCTGTGCCTTGTGCGCTACCGCCTGACTTAGCTTTCCAAGAGAGATCTTTCCTTGAGGAACCAGCACAACAGAAGAAATGCCGGCCGCTGCCGCATAGGCTGCAGCCGAGGCGGAGGTGTTACCAGTTGATGCACAAATAACGGCCTTGGCACCATGCCCTACAGCTTTGGAAACTGCCATGGTCATACCGCGGTCTTTGAAAGATCCGGTCGGGTTCATGCCTTCGTACTTGAGATAAACCTGATCAGCGCCAACTAGTTTCGCAAGTGCAGGAGTCTCGATTAGCGGAGTGCCGCCTTCGCCCAAGGTAATAATCGGAGTGGAGCTATCAACATCTAGCCTGTCGAAATACTCTATTATGACCCCGCGCCACTGATGAGCCATTACAAGCCTTCCATTCGAATCACAGATGCAACTTTCTGAACCGCATCGCTAGCTTTCAAATCTAAAACAACTGCAGCCAAAGCAGCCTCGCTAGCTAGGTGAGTTCCGATTTCTAGATGCGCAACGACACCGTCACCACTTTGTACCGACTGCTCAACTGCCTCAATAGAAACCCCATGCTTAGAAAAAGTGGTTGCGATTGTGGCTAGGACACCTGGCTGGTCAGATACTTCAAGCTGAAAAGAGTAACGAGTTTGAATTCTGCTGATTGGAAGAATTTCTAAATTAGCGTGGCTGGAGTTTCCTAATCCTGGACCTCCGGCTACGTGGCGCTTGGCGGCGGAAACAACATCACCCAACACGGCAGATGCAGTTTGTGTCCCGCCAGCACCAGATCCATAGAACATTAAGCTTCCGGCCGCTTCTGCTTCGACGAACACGGCGTTGTATGCACCGTTTACCGCGGCTAGCGGATGAGTCCTTGGGACAAGTGCTGGGTAAACCCGAACCGATATTCCTTCCGGACCCGTTGCATCAGCATCGATGAATTCGCAAATCGCCAGCAACTTGATGACAAAACCATCTCGCTTGGCAGCTTTCATCTGAGAAGAAGTAACTGCAAGAATTCCTTCGCGGTGAACTTGATCAAGAGGCACCTCGGTATGGAAAGCTAGGGTGGCCAAAATTGCTGCCTTCTGAGCTGCGTCAAAACCTTCAACATCGAGCGCTGGGTCGGCTTCTAAGTAACCAAGTTTGGTTGCCTCTGCCATCGCTTCTTCTAGAGAGATGCCGGTCTTATCCATGCGGTCGAGAATGTAGTTTGTTGAACCGTTAACAATTCCCATGATGCGCTTAACACGGTCACCGCCGAGGGACTCCCGAAGCGGACGAATAATCGGAATAGCGCCGGCCACAGCGGCTTCAAAGTAGAGCTGTGCACCAACTTGCTCAGCTAAGTTGAAAAGTTCTGTCCCGTGAGTCGCTAGCAACGACTTATTGGCCGTTACTACATCCGCACCAGAATTCAGCGCCAGCTTGATGTAAGCCTTCGCGGGGTCGATGCCGCCCATTACCTCGATGACAATATCCGCACCTAGTATCAAGCTCTCGGCATCGGTAGTAAGTAGATCTTTGGGAAAGCCTGCGCGCTTGGTGTTTAGGTCACGAACGGCAACACCGACTAGTTCCAGTTCTGCTCCCACCCTAGATTGAAGTTCATCTTTTTGCTCCAGTAATAGCCTGGCGACCTCGGCACCGACAGATCCGGCACCGAGTAAGGCGACTCGTATGGGGCGGTATTCGCTCACTGTGTTTTCCTAACCAAATACAAAACTACCCTGTCTATTGGGTTTGATACCCGGGGTCTCTAGAAAGCATGTCAGCTTCGGTCTCTGCTCGCATCAATAACTTAACTTTGCCTTCCGATACAGCAATCATTGCCGGCCGCGGTAGATAGTTGTAATTACTTGCCAACGAGTGGCAATAGGCGCCGGTTGCGGCAACAGCCAGCAAGTCGTTGGGGTTGATGTCCGCCGGAAGATAGCAATCTCTAACCACGATGTCGCCGCTCTCGCAGTGCTTTCCTACCACTCTCGATATAACCGGTTCAACTGCAGAAGATCGAGAAGCCAGCACTGCACTGTAATCAGCGCTGTAAAGACTGGGTCTTGCGTTATCGCTCATACCGCCGTCTATGCTGACGTACTTTCTATATCCACTTGACAGCTGAACGTCCTTGATGGTCCCAACGTTGTAAATAGTCACGCCTGCCGGGCCTGATATCACTCGCCCGGGCTCGAAACAAAGCACCGGTACCGCCACGCCTAACTCTTGACACTGCTTGGCTACCTCTGTAGATATCGAAGCAGCAAAAACTTCTATCTCTGGCGCCTGATCTGCTGAGGTGTAGTTGATCCCAAAGCCACCACCTAGATTTAGCTCCGGAACGCTTCCAGATTCCAGAAGCTGTTTATGCAGGGGCATTAGGCGTCTGACAGACTCGATGAAACCGTCGACGCTAAAAATCTGCGAACCGATGTGTGAATGAAGTCCAAGGAAATTCAAGTGCGAATGTGATCTAATCTTCGCCACCAGTTCGGGCACATCAGAAATAGCGATACCAAACTTTTGATCTTCTCTTGAGGTGGCTAGATACTCGTGCGTGTAAGCGTGAACACCAGAGTTGACCCGGATACGCACATTCTGGACTTTGTCTTGCGCGCCGGCAATTGATGCAATTCTTTCAATCTCGATCTCTGAGTCAATTACGATAGCTCCAACCTCAGCGGTCACGGCTTTACCTATTTCATAAAGAGATTTATTGTTTCCGTGCAATCCAATTCGGCTTGGATCAATTCCTCCAGCTAGCGCGAGAGCAAGCTCTCCCCCAGAGCAAACATCGATGTTTAAACCACTTGCTGCTACCCACCGAACTACCTCGGTTGTCAAAAGTGATTTGCTGGCGTAATAAACCTTCGCGCTAGTCTGAATTTTTTTGGCCTCGGAGTCAAAAGCGTTCTTGACTTGCCTAGCGCGTCTAAGAAAGTCGTCTTGATCAATCACCATCAAAGGTGTTCCATATTCGGCAACCAATTGGCCAACTGGTAACCCTCCGACTCGAATGTCTCCAGAGGCATCTCTTTTGAAACTCGCTGGCCAAATTTTGCCGTCAATGGCATTGGCGTCAGTTGGCAAAGATAGCCAGCTTGGCGCTAGATCTGTTTCGATCTTCTCCATCGCTACATCCTTTCGGGGGCTGAAACACCCAAAAGCCCAAGTCCGTTTCGTAACACAATTCCGGCAGCGTCGTTGAGCCACAATCTCGTGCGATGAATTGGCTCAACCGGATTCCCTGATTGCGGGATGACACGGCAGTTGTCGTACCAGCGGTGATAACTACCCGCTACCTCTTCTATGTATCTAGCTATACGGTGCGGCTCTCTAAACTGCGCGGCTTGAGCGGCAAGTCTAGGAAACTCACTGAGTTTGGCCAAAAGATCAGTTTCGGTCGCGTGATCTAACAAGCTTGGCTCAAACACCGAGTGATCCACTTGCATGCTCTTTGCATTAACCGCTACCTGCTGAGTTCTAGCGTGAGCGTATTGAACATAGAAAACCGGGTTATCGTTGGTCTTTTTCGAAAGCTGAGCCAAATCAATATCCAACTGCGAGTTAGAAGATGATCTCGCGAGCGCATACCTGGCGGCATCAACACCAACCGCCTCGACTAGGTCTTCCATGGTCACTACTGTTCCGGCGCGCTTGGACATTCTTACCGGTTCACCATCGCGCATCAGATTAACCATTTGACCGATCAGAATTTCTAGGTTCACACCTGGCTCGTCGCCAAACGCCGAGCACATAGCCATCATGCGCTGCACGTAACCGTGGTGATCAGCTCCGAGCATAATGATGCACCTGTCAAAACCACGCTCGCGCTTATCTAGGTAATAAGCCAAGTCACCGGCGATGTATGCAGCGTTGCCATCTGATTTTATGATCACCCGATCGCGATCGTCGCCAAATTCTGTTGAGCGCAGCCAAACGGCGCCATCTTGATCAAACACGTGACCTAATTCGCGCAACCTATTGATTGCCTTAGTTACCGCGTCAGATTCATGCAGTGAGTTTTCGTGGAAGTAAACATCGAAGTCCACTCCGAACTCATGCAGTGACTGTTTGATCTGCTCAAACATCAGCTCCACACCTACCGAGCGAAACTCTTCCTGAGCTTGATCATCTGGTAGCGAAAGGATGTCCTTGCTGCTTTTGGCGATGACTTGATTGGCTATCTCTTCTATATAAGCTCCGCCGTAGCCATCTTCTGGAGCGGGCAGTTTCTTAGCTCTAGCAATCAGTGATCTGGCAAAGCGATCAATCTGTTCGCCGTGGTCATTGAAGTAATACTCCCGGGTTACATCCGCCCCCTGAAACTCAAGCAGCCGCGCGAGCGAATCTCCGGCTGCTGCCCATCTGGTTCCGCCCATATGAATAGGTCCTGTTGGGTTCGCCGATACGAACTCGAGATTCATCTTTAGACCCTTGAGTGTTTTGCCCGCACCGTAGCTGGAGCCCGCCTCAACAATGGTTTTTGCCAATAAACCAGCACTTGCCAGATTCAAGCTGATGTTTATAAAGCCGGGGCCGGCAATTTCGACCTTGGATACTTCTTCTAGGGCCTGAATCTCTGGGGCCATTAGCTCGGCTAACACCCGAGGCGTTAGGCCAAAGACTGGGGCAAGCTGCATAGCCGCGTTAGTGGCCCAGTCGCCGTGCTCTCTATTTCTTGGCCTTTCAACAACAATCTCGGCTGGTATTTGCCCGCTTGGAAGCGTGCCAGCAGACTGCATCTTTTCCAAGATGTGCCCAATGGCTGCAGCCAGTTCTGCTGGGTTCAAGATTTGCCTCACACGGGATAGATTAAAAATTTAGAACAATCAGCAAGAATTTATTGCTTCAATACGGTAAATCTTACCGAGAAAGCCCCGTTTGAGGCCACGCTGTTAGGCTGGAAACGCATTGCCCCCATAGCTCAGGGGATAGAGCACCGCCCTCCGGAGGCGGGAGCGTAGGTTCGAATCCTACTGGGGGCGCAAATAGCTTGCTAGCTGTGACAGCGCCATGGAGCGATGACTAATTGAATTCTTAACTTCTGGCTCAAGTTCCGCCGAGGAAACTTCAAACCCCTCTGGAATAAAAATCGGATCGTAACCGAACCCGTTGGTACCGCTAGCCAATTCGGCAATGTGACCTGGCAGCACTCCCGTGAAACTAACCTCGCCTGATTCGCCGACCAAAGAAATGGTGCACACAAAACTTGCGGCCCGGTTCCCTGATGGCACATCTCGAAGCTGTGCCAGAACTAGATTGCGGTTTTTCGCGTCGTCCTTGTCCCCCGACCAACGAGCCGAAAAGATTCCAGGAGAACCACCCATAATCTCGACCGCAAGACCTGAGTCGTCGGCAATTGAGGTGATTCCGGTGTGCAAGTAAGCAGCTCTCGCCTTTATTAGCGAGTTCTCGAGAAAGGAGCTGCCGTCTTCAATGGGCTCTGGTCCCTCATAACCTAGAAGCTCCAACCCTGGAACCAAAGGCTCCAAAATAGCGGCTACTTCTTTGACTTTGTGAGCATTGTGGGTAGCTAAAACTAGCTTCAAAACTACGACCTTGCTGTTCTAAGTACTTCTTGCTGGATAGCAGTTAGCTCTTTGGTTCCCTTTAGGGCTAGATCCAACAGCGCATCAAGTTCCTCGCGGTCAAAAGGTGTCTTTTCGGCAGTTCCCTGAACTTCGACAAACTTTCCAGAACCTGTGACAACTACGTTCATGTCAGTTTCTGCTCTAACATCCTCGGTGTAAGCAAGGTCCAAAAATGGAACGGTATCAACAATGCCAACCGAGATGGCAGCGATGCTGTCGGAAATTGGCTGCTTCTTTGCTGAGATAAAGCTTTTTTCCTTACCCCACTCGATTGCATCTACCAGTGCGATGTAGGCACCTGTGATAGCTGCGGTTCTAGTTCCACCATCGGCTTGCAAAACATCACAGTCAATAACAATGGTGTTCTCCCCCAGATCCGAAAAGTTAACGACGCTTCTGAGTGCCCGGCCAATAAGCCTTGAGATTTCGTGAGTGCGACCACCCATTTTTCCCTTGACTGATTCGCGATCAGATCTATCGTGGGTGGCGCGCGGCAACATTGAATACTCAGCGGTGACCCAGCCTTCGCCCTTACCAACTTTCCACCTTGGAACACCGGGGGTAAAAGACGCGGTGCACAAAACTCTAGTTTCACCAAAGCTAATCAGCGCTGAGCCTTCAGCGTGAGAGGACCAGCCTCGCTCGACAGATACTTTTCTAAGCTCGTCGGGGGCGCGACCATCAATTCTTTTCAACTGCTGTTCCTATCTTTTTAGAGTTTCTGGACCTTGGAAACTTCTGGACCAAGGAATCTTTTTGCTAGCTTCTCAAAAGCTTCAACATCGCCGGTTGCTCTAAACGACAGAGTTGGTGATGTTTTATCTACTCGTAGTAGGTCGTTTTCCATGAGGACCTTGTAAACATCCTTTGCGGTTTCTTCAGCTGAAGAAACTAGTGTGACTTGATCGCCCATGACAAAAGACAGCG
The DNA here is from genome assembly GCF_044239955.1 of Rhodoluna sp. Taxonomy (GTDB): domain Bacteria; phylum Actinomycetota; class Actinomycetes; order Actinomycetales; family Microbacteriaceae; genus Rhodoluna. The sequence continues at coordinate 26,667 of NZ_JBIIAL010000009.1, read as the reverse complement.
CTCCGGTAAGCAGTGGATAGTGGGTGCAACCCAAAACCAGGGTGTCGATGCCGCTTTCTTTTAGCGGCATCAGATAGTTCTTGGCGGCAGCAATGATTTCAGGCCCAGAAGTTACACCCGCCTCGACATACTCAACAAAGCTCGGGCAGGCAACGCTTTGTAATTCAATATCAACGGCAGCTGCGAAAGCATCTTCGTATGCTTTGGAATTTATGGTCGCGGTAGTACCAATCACGCCAACTTTGCCATTGGACGTTAAAGCAACCGCTCTTCGCACCGCAGGCTGGATCACCTCGACAACGGGAATTGATTTGCCTTTGGTGTAGCGCTCTCTGGCATCTCGCAAAACCGCAGCAGATGCTGAGTTACATGCAATAACTAAAACCTTTACGCCTTCGTCAACAAGCTTGTCCATAACCGCAAGAGCAAGTTCGCGGACCTCAGACAGTGGCCTAGGTCCATAGGGAGCGTTGGCGGTATCACCGACGTACAGAACTGACTCGTTTGGCAGCTGATCGATTATTGCTCTGGCAACAGTGAGCCCACCCAAGCCGGAGTCAAAAACTCCAATAGGCGCATTTTGTAGGGTGCTGGTCACGGTCTTCAGTCTATAACTTGGGGCAATTGCTATCAGGGCTAGGCTTAACGGTGTGCTTACCTCCACTGCATTACTAACCGACCGCTACGAGCTCACCATGCTCCAGGCGGCACTTCGCTCCGGCAAGGCTAATCGTCGCGGAATCTTCGAAGTGTTTTCTCGCAGCTTGGCTGGAGGCAGAAGATTCGGTGTCTTTGCAGGTAGTGGAAGATTGCTGGATCTGATCCAAGACTTTAGATTCGGTAGTTCGGAAATCGAGTGGCTGCTTTCCAACAAAGTAATCGATGATGAAACTGCCACTTGGTTAGCTAACTACAAGTTTTCGGGCAACATCTGGGGATACGCCGAAGGTGAAATTTACTTCCCCTACTCACCAGTCTTGGCTGTGGAGGGAACATTTGCCGAAGCGGTTGTTATAGAGACTTTGATCCTGTCTGTTCTGAACTACGACTCCGCGGTAGCAAGCGCAGCCTCAAGAATGGTGACCGCAGCCCAGTCGCGGCCGGTGTCAGAAATGGGTTCTAGAAGAACTGGCGAAAACTCAGCAGTTGCAGCCGCAAGAGCCGCCTACATTGCAGGCTTTAGTGCAACCTCAAATCTTGAAGCTGGTAGAAGTTTTGGAATCCCCACGATGGGAACGGCCTCGCACGCATTTACGCTGCTGCACGAGAGCGAACAGCAAGCCTTCGAAGCTCAACTGAAAGCCTTCGGTACCGAAACCACTTTCTTGGTTGACACGTACAACATCGAGTCTGGAATCAAAAATGCCATTAGCGTTGCCGGTCCAACACTTGGCGGAGTAAGAATTGACTCCGGGGATCTACCGATTGAGGTTGCAAAAGCGCGTTTGCTCCTAGACCAATTAGGCGCCACCGAAACCAAGATCACAGTTACTAATGATCTGAATGAATACGCGATAGCCTCCTTAGCATCTGCCCCAGTAGATAGCTATGGAGTTGGAACATCAGTTGTTACTGGATCTGGAGTTGCGGCCGCTGGATTTGTCTACAAGATGGTCGCCTACCAAAACGAATCCGGAGACTGGCACACGGTTTCCAAGCAGTCGGCAAAAAAATCAAACCTGGGCGGAAGAAAGTTTGCCATTCGAAGGCACTCGGAAGACTCGATTGCAACCACCGAAGTTATTGGAACCGGCACAGCGCCGGAGGCAAAAGCTGGCGATCGCAATTTGCTAGTTCAGCTCGTGACCGATGGAGTGCCTGACAACAAGTACCGAGGATCTAAGGGAGTTGAGTTGGCACGTTTGCATCACGCGAAAGTAAAGTCAGATCTTACCGCAAGTGCGCTTCGCCTTACCAAAGGCGAGCCTGCTATCCAGACTCTTTTTGTTTAGTCCTTGCCCTCATCGCCTGGCTTTAGCTTGGAGTGAATTTCCTTGCACTTTGGGCAAACGGGGAAGCTTTGTGGGTCACGGCCTGGAACCCACACCTTGCCGCAGAGCGCCACTACGGGAGTTCCCATAACTGCCGACTCAACAATCTTTTCTTTCTTCACGTAGTGCGAGAATCTCTCGTGGTCCCCAGGTTCAAAGAGTTTTGGCTCAACTAGCGTGTCAGTTCCGTAATTAGAATCAGAATTTTTTTGTTCGCTCATGGTTACCCCTTTTTAGAACTGATTGATTCCGCTACAGCACAACATCAAAGGTCAGTCTCTCACCATCGCGCAATATTTCTATCTTCACTTCGGTGCCAGCTTTTTGCTGTCGGACTGCCGAAGTTAGCTCACTTGCGCTACTGATTGTCTTCCCGTTTAGTTTTACAACGATGTCATCTGGCCTTAGGCCAATACCCTCGGCTGCTCCACCCGGGGTCACCTCAATAATTAGCGCTCCGACTGGAAACGCAGAGCCGTTGTCTGAAGACATAGCGTCAGAGATGAGAACTCCCAGGACCCCGAAAGTTGACTCACCGGTTTCAATAATGTCCTTGGCGATTCTGTCTGCAATATTCGATGGGATAGCAAAACCAACACCAATGCTGCCGCCTTCTGCCGCTCCACTGGCCCTCGCAATTGCAACATTGATTCCAATAAGCTCGCCACGAATATTTACCAAAGCGCCGCCTGAGTTTCCAGGGTTGATAGCTGCATCAGTTTGAATTACTCCAAGGCTTACCGGAGGAAGCGAACTACCCGTCCAAAACTCAAGCCCGGTTTCATCAGGGTTCTCAGATGAGGCAACTTGAATAGTTCTATTCAAGGCCGAAACAATTCCTCTGGTCACCGTGGCCTCAAGGCCAAGTGGAGCTCCAATGGCAACTACTTGATCCCCAACGTTAATTTTCGAAGAGTCAGCAAACACCATAGGTATTAGCGGTTTGGTGGTTTCAATTTTGATAACCGCTAGATCGTTGGTTGGATCTGTTCCAATGATCCGCGCGGGAAACACCTCGCGCTCATTTGTGCGCACAGATAGCTCAACGTTTGCCGTAGTTCCCCCCACGGTAACCACGTGGGCATTGGTGAGAATGTAACCATCACTAGTTAGCACAACTCCTGAGCCATTACCTCCTGAGTTTGCGGTGGAAACTCGAATGGTAACTACCGACGGAGACGCCGCGGAGGATGCAGCGGTGACCCAGTTAACGTCTTCAAGGTTATTGACAACAATTGCTGGTGGCCTGGTGAGGTAGTTCTGCGCCAAAACTCCCGCTCCTGCACCGATGGAGGCACCCATCAAGACTCCCAAAAGTATTGCTGATGTGGCAGTGAAGAATGTGAGTCTTTTTTCCTTGGTCTTTTTTTGCTTAAGTTTCTTAGGCGTGAGAACAACCGGTGGATCAAATAGGAACTGGCTGTTATAACTATTTTTTCTACCGAGACCCTTTGGGTCTTGCGGTTGGATGCTCATGTTGTAGGCCTTTCGTCTGCCTTTATCATGGCAAAAAAGTCTGAGGTTATGCAGGGAGTTAGCTGAAGCTTTACCTTGCTATAAGACTATTCCAAATGCCCAATTGCGCTAGAGCCTAGGGGATGCATCCCCAGCTTTTGGGGTTTGCGCTGCACTCCCCGCCAACTAGTAACAGCTTTGGTGGTTTTGCTGGCACCGCAGGTACCTTGACTGAAACATCAAGGTCTAAAACATTACTCAAAACTGAAATCTGGCCCGCTACCGACTGCCAGGTAGTTTCACCGACTAGTCGATAGCTCACAAAATAGTTCGCGATTGCCCAGGCTTGATACTTTCCGGTTTGTTCAAAGCTTCGATTTATGTCTACTCCCTGGATCCGAGTTCCATCGCTAAATTGCCAGCCGAGCCAAGCTGGTGAAAACTGAACCTCGGCTTGTCTACCAAGAATCAGTTGGGATCCATAGTGAAGCGACGGGTTTGAACCAAAAGTAGCCATGTCACCAGCCGTTAGCTGCGGACCTGGATACACATTTGCCGAAAGCGGATTTGGTGTGAAAGAAACCGCGGCGCTGCTATAGCTTGTCGCTGCAGGAGTGATAGTTACTGGCGCTGTCGGCTTTGAGGCTACTGGTTTGCTTGGCGCGCAAACCGATTTGATCCAACGCTCTGCAGCGTCTGGGGACTTTGGCATTTGCTTACGCTGAGCAGCCGTTGGGCAAACTGGCTTCGCAACCGGGCTGATTGTTATGCCGGTAGCAGGTTTTGGTGCGTTTGGAGTTGCTGCTGCCGGTGTGGTTACCTGAACCCCAACACAAACTGTCACCGACCCGGAGTGCATCGCTGACCCGTGAGAAACTCCAGAGTTTCCAGCTCCACCAGTGGAGCACGCAAGCGCAGCGGGAGCTTCAGCAAACACTATAGCGGAGGTAATTAGCAAACTTGAAAAGGCAACAGCAAGGTTTGAGGGGATCGACATAACGAAACGATAAGAAGATTCATTTTCTAGCGCAGAACTTATGCACAACAAAAAACCCCACCCGAATGGGTGGGGTTTTCTAATTGGTTGCGGGGGCAGGATTTGAACCTACGACCTCCGGGTTATGAGCCCGGCGAGCTACCGAACTGCTCCACCCCGCGGCGAAGTTTCAATCTACCACTTTTGAACAGTTGCTGCCAGTGGACTACGGAGTTGCCGCGAGCGCTGCCTCAATAGCTTCCCGAAGCTTTTCCTCTGCTAATCCATATGCGCTCCAGTCACCAGCTGCCATCGCGGCATCTTTTTCCTGGATGGCCTCAAGTGCTTGCTGCAAAGCTTCAGCTAACGCCTCTGATCCAGTTGCTGGAGCTTCCGGATCAGTAGGTTCGGCGTCTGGATCTGCAGGATCAGTTGGTGCTATCTCGTCTGGAATTCCTGAAGAACCAAATAGAGCCGTTAGTGCTTCATCAAGGGTGTCTTCGAACGCAATTTGATCACCGAAAGCAACCAGAATCTTTTGCAGTAGCGGGTAGCTAGTTTCACCAGTGGACTGGATGTAAACCGGCTGCACGTAAAGTAGTCCTCCACCAACTGGAAGCGTTAGCAAGTTTCCGTTAAGAACTCTGGTTGATCCCTGTCTCAAAATGTTCAGTAGCTGAGACACCTCAGAGTCAGCGCTGAAGTTGTTTTGCACCTGACCAGGTCCTGGAACAATCGTGCTCTTTGGAAGAGTTAGCAACCGAAGCGTTCCATAGTCGGCGGACTTCTGGCCAGCCGTAGTGCCGGCATCTGAATTGGCGACAAGGTAACCGGTCAGTACGTTTCTCGAAGCTTCACCGGTGGAGCGAGGAATAAAGGTCGAATAAATCGAGAAGTCAGGTGAATCAGTACCTGGCACCTGCATGGTGAGATAGTAAGGAGGCTGCAAGGTTCCAACACCTGATCCACCCACTGGATCATTTGGTGTCATCCAAGCATCCTGCTGAGAGTAGAACGCTCCAGCATCTTCAACGTGGTAACTTCCCAGTATCGAACGCTGAACTTTGAATAGATCAGCCGGATAACGCACGTGAGAAAGTAGCTCTCCCGACATCTCGCTCATTGGTTGAATGATTCCTGGGAACACTTTCTTCCAGGTCTGCAGAATTGGATCTTGCTCATCCCACTCGTACAAGGTCACTTCGCCGTCATAGGCGTTAACTGTGGCCTTAACAGAGTTTCTGATGTAGTTGACCTCGCCTCTTAGCAGCACGCTCGGTGAGTTGGCATCTGCGATTGCCTGAGCTAGGTTTTCGGATCTGGAGTATGGATAGTTGTTTGAGGTTGTGTAACCATCAACAATCCACAGAACCTGGCCGTCGATGATCGCAGGATATGGATCTGAGTCCAACTCAAGGAATGGAGCAACGGCTGCCACACGTTCCCGCGGATTGCGGTTATAAAGAATCTGAGATTCAGAATTTATGGCGTCAGATAACAAGATCTGTTCGCTCTGGAACTTCAGCGCATAAGCAAGGCGCGGAATGATTCCAGAAATCATTGGGCCACCAGATCCTGAGAAGGTGTTGTAGGTCTGGTCGTTCTCACCTTCGCCGGCTGGGAAATCTAGCTCTAGAGGTTCTGCACCAGATGGTGCTCCAACAATCGAATACGTTGGGGAACTTTCTCCAAAGTAAACCCTCGGTTCGTAATCCCCTAGTTCTCCAACCGATGGGATACCGGATTGCATGAATACTGGCTTTCCGTCTGGGGTGCGCTGGTTTCCGTAAGCGGCAACAACACCAAATCCGTGGGTGTAAACAACCACGTTGTTGTACCAAGACTGCGAGTCTCCAAGACCAGCCTGGTTCAATTCACGAACTGCTAAAACAGTGTCCTGAACTTTTCCATCAATTTCGTAGCGACCAACATCTAGCTGGTTTGGGAAGTTGTAGTACTGACGGAACTGCTCAAGTTGTCTAAATGAAGAGCTAACAAGAGCCGGGTCCAAAATTCGAATAGAAGCAGTTGTTTCGGCATCCTCGCGTAAGGCACCTGCCTCAGCGTCAACAACAGCGTTGTATTCGACACGCTCTACGGTGTCGATACCAAAGGCTTTAGATGTGGCATCCAGGTTTCTTTGAATGTATGGCGACTCCAAGACTCGCTCATTTGGAACTACCTGGAAAGTCTGGACTGCCCAAGGAAATAATCCTCCAAGAATAAGTGAGCTAACAACCATCAATCCGGTAGCAACAACCGGTAAGCGCCACTTGCCAACAAAAGCAGCTACCAAGAATAAGAGGGCAACAACAATAGAAATAAGAGCCAAGATCTGTAATCCAGGGATTGCGGCATTTACATCGGAGTAGCTTGCTCCGGTAAACAAACCGGCAGAGCTAGTCAGTGTTGAGTACTGATCTAACCAAAGGGATGCCCCTTGGGTCAGTAAGTATAGAAAAGCCGAGATGCCAATTTGAATGCGAGCTGCTTTAGAAACTAGAGTCTCACGACCATTGAATTTGATGCTTCCGTAAATGATGTTAACCCCGGCAGCTAGTAGCAGCGCAATAAGGAAAGCAGCAGAAAGGAATCCGACTAGGCCGATATAAAAAGGCAGCTCAAAGATGTAGAAAGAAATGTCCATACCAAACTGTGGATCAGTTTCACCAAATGGGGTGCGGTTTAGATAAGAAAGAACAACCCCCCAGCTTGGAGCTACGGACAAACCGGCAATTGTTCCAAGAGCCAGTGGAACACCAATCATGACCGCTTTTCTAAGCTGATCAATTAGCTGGCGATACTGCTCAAAAGGAGATCTCTCGTCTGCAAACTTGATATAAACCGGTCTAAACCTAAAAGCGAGCCAGAGACCTAATCCGGTTATAAGAGTGAAAGCTAGAGCTGAAACCGTAAACAGCGCTCCCTGAGCAAATATTTGGGTGCTTAGCACGCTCAAGAAGCCAAGGTGATCAAACCACAACACGTCGGTGTATAAACCAGCAACGCTCAGCAGAATCGCACCAATTACAACAACTATTCCAATAGCAATTGTCGACGGGGAAAGAGTCGGTCTTGGAATGCCTTGGTTAGCAGTTTGGGTCATGATTCTCCTGTTTTCCTAGTTCGTGCAACTTGGTAAAGATTCCAATTGCTCGTTGGCCGAAAGCTTTTCTAAAGCGTCGAGCGCTTGCTGTAGTGTCTCTATTTTAACTACCCTCAGGCCATCGGGGACGTTTCCTACGATTTCTTCGCAATTAGCCGCCGGGGCCAAAAACACCGTTGCTCCAGAGCGTGAGGCCCCATAGAGCTTCTGCACGACTCCACCAATTGGGCCCACTTCGCCAGATTGAGAGATCGTTCCGGTTCCCGCAACGTGCAAGCCGCCGGTTAGATCTCCGGGAGTAAGCCTGTCAATGATTCCAAGAGCGAACATCATTCCTCCGGATGGACCGCCGACATCTCCCAGCTGGAGATTTACCTCTATCGGAAAGTCATACTTGTATCCCACCAAAATTCCTAGTCTAAAGTTTCCCTCGGCGTCTTTGACTGGAGACACTTCTTTTATGACCTCCCGTCCGTTCCTGTCAACCACAACTGACAGTGGTGCTACTTCGTCCCAGCTGGTAACTAATTCTTTGAGTTGCTCGATGTCTAAGATTGCTTCAGAATTTAGTGACAATACAAAATCCCCTGCCACAAGCTTTCCACTTGCTGCCGCATCCGCCACAACCTCGGCGATGTATACCTGCCTTGGTGTTTCATAGCCGAGGTAATTTAGCGCTGCAGCGATAGCTTCTTGCTGAGAAACTTCCATCATCGCACTGGACTCTGACCGAACTTCCTCCGTAGTGCGATCGTCGGGATAAAGTAGCTCAACTGGAACTACCTTCTGGGACTGATCGGCCCACGCGAGCGCAATTTCAATCCAACTTGGAGTGTTCTCGGGTCTTCCAACTATGCTCACGGTCAAAATCTCGAGCATTCCCTCGGACTCGTAACTTTCAGCGCCCGAAATTTGAATTACCGGCTCATCTGCAACTTCGCCCAAAACGTCGTAGGTTGGGCCAGCTCTTTCAATGAGGTAGGGAGTTGGAAGCACAGCTAAAACCAAAAAACCGACAGCAAATGTAACCGCTGCGAAGAACCCGACAGCGCGCTTAGCCTGCACACTAGCTTTTGAACTAGTTCTATCCCTCTGGAAAAAAGTCATGCCCGCCTTGATTTGTAAGCCTGACAATTAGCCTAAGTGAGGGTAATAGCGAACTTGCCCCAATATCCCACGCTCTCGGCGAACACCCAGAAACCAAAGCAATAGTTCAGGCAGATTAGGGATTTAGAGGAAGTAGCCTTGAATCAGATAGAAGATAGGTAGTCAATTGAACGAGAACCGGCCAGAGCCCGAAGACTTTGAGGCCATGCTGCGCAAGTTTCTATCCGGTGCGCCACTTGACCCAGAGCAACTCGCCAAGGCTGCAGGCTTACCACTTGACCCAAAGGCGCTTCAGGAGATGCTTACCCAGATCGGCGCCGCAATCGCTCCAGGCAACCAAACAGAAGGCGTGAACTGGAATCTAGTTCAAACTCAGGCAAGGAAAATTTCCGCCAAGAACACTGTCGCAGTTCCAGAGTCAGTTGGAAGGTCGATTAATACCGCAACTGCAACGGGAAACTTGTGGCTGGATGAAGCTACCGATCTAGGTCCAATCTCAATCGAGCCAAAACTTCTTTCAAGAGAATTGTGGGTAGCTGACTCAATCGGCTTGTTCAAAGACCTGGCAACTCCGGTTGCAGAACGCATGGCGGTAGCTCTAACCGAAAACTTCCAAGAGAATTTGCCAGAGGAGTTTGCTGGCATGCTCTCCCAAGCAAGTGGCATCATGAAATCAGCTGGTTCAGTCATGTTTGCCATGCAACTGGGAGAAGCGCTAGGAAAGCTATCAGAGGAAGTGCTTAGCGGTGGCGACATCGGCTTACCGATCTTCCAAGAAGCAAGACCTGCCTTTGTCGCCCAAAACTTAGCTAACTTTGTCAATTCCCTCGAAGAAGAAGCTGACCAGGTCTATATCTACCTGGCGGTTCGAGAACTTGCCCATTCCAGATTGTTCAAGCACAGCAAGTGGCTCCGCGGATACATCGTGAACCTAATCACTTCTTATGCCAGTGAAATCACAATCGATAATTCCAAAATTGTTGAGCTCTCCGAAGGATTCGACCCCGCCGAGGTAGGCAACATTCAAAAAGCTCTCGAATCCGGTGCGCTTATTGCTCCAAGAACAGAATCACAAACTAGAGCTCTGGAAAGAATTGAAACGGTGCTCGCTCTTATCGAGGGTTGGGTGGATTGCGTCACTCAAGCAGCAACCAAGCGGCTTCCAAGATCTCTGGCTATTGCGGAAACAATGAGACGCAAGCGTGCATCCATCGGTCCTGCCGAGCGAACTTTCTTGACACTAATTGGATTAGAACTAAGGCCAAGAAAAATACGCGAGGCATCTTTGATGTGGCAGCAGGTGACCGATGCAGCTGGTTTGGAAAAAAGAGATTCGATTTGGTCTCACCCGGATCTGATTCCTACCGAGCAGGACATTCAAGACCCAGCTAAGTTGATTGAGCGAACTCTGAAGCAAAACCCTGAAGACGAAATTGACGCGGCCCTGAGGGACTTACTGGGCTAAGCCTGCTTGCAGCACGGCTACGAATCTTGAGGGTGAGCGCTCTCTACCTTTATCTTGATCGACAAAAGAAAGTCTCAGTTGGGCCTTGGCCCTAGTAATCCCAACATAAAGAAGTCTTTTCTCTTCTTGAATTGCGGCGTCTGTCTTGGCGTAGGTGATTGGCAAGTAACCCTCGTTTAGGCCAATTATGTAAACCATTGGCCACTCCAATCCCTTGGCTGCGTGAATGGTAGACAGGGTAACTGCTTCCTGGGTTGGCTCATGTTGCGAGTGAGCGCGATCGGCTAACTCGAGAGCAAAATCCTTGATGCCTGCTCCTTCTGGAAGCTCATCGACCATATACAAAAGTGCATTGAGTGCTTCCCACTTGCTGGCAACTGAGCCTTGTTGCGTTGGTCTTTGCTGTTGCCAACCAAGGGATCGAACAATGTCGCTAACAGCGTGATCAAGAGGTTTGCCAGAAGGCGAAAGCGACTCTGCTCTAATGAGCTGAACAGCGGTGCGTATCTCCGGCCTGGCAAAAAACCGCTCTCCTCCTCGAAGCTGATAAGAAATACCTAAATCATCAAGCGCTCGTTCTAATTCTTCAGACTGGCTGTTGATTCGATACAACACCGCTATGTCACTTTTAGAAACCCCGGCTTGAATCGATTCAGCGATGGATTTTGCAACTGCTTTGGCTTGTGAGCTGGTGGAGTCAAAGCTTTGAATTGTTGGCGTTGTCCCAGCGCCACCGGCGGCCTCAAGGTCTCCACCCATTGCAGAGTCACTGGTTAATCGATTAGCAAAGGCGACAATTTGTTTACTGGATCGATAATTTGTTATTAGATCCACAACAGTGGATCCTGGAAAGCGATCTTGGAAACTGCGCAGGAATTCACTGCTGGCGCCAGTGAAAGAGTAGATGGTCTGGTTCGGATCCCCCACAACACACAGCTCTGCGTGCGAGCCAAGCCACTGATCCAGTAGGGCGTGCTGCAGAGGGGAAATGTCCTGATACTCATCAACTGTGAAGAAGCGATACTGACTCTGAACATGAGAAAGCGCTCGAGGTTCTGCTTTTAGCAGTCCCAGTGTCAAAATCAAAACGTCTTCCCAATCCAGACGCTGCATGCGAATCTTTTCTTGTTCGTACGCTTGCTGAATCTCAAGATTCTTTGCGAAGCTAAGACCTGCTACCTGTGCCCTTGTGTCGGCGAGTAATGCGTACTCATCCATCGAAAGCATCGAGTACTTACGCCACTCAATCTCGCTTGCTAAGTCCCGTAGCGCTGCTGCATCCAGGTTGATAGACATTGCCTTGGAGACCTGGCCAATCAGTTTGGCTTTGGAATCCAAGATCGAAGGTGCTGGCACTCCTACTAGCTGTGGCCAAAAGAATTCCAATTGAGCAAGAGCTGCGGCGTGAAAAGTTCTAACGGAAACAGCGCCAACGCCCAGTTGCCGAAGCCTCGCTCGTAACTCCCCCGCTGCGCGATTTGTGTAAGTGAGAGCGAGAACTCGATTAGCGGCAAAATGCCCTGTTGCAATTCCATAGGCAATGCGGTGAGTAATGGTTCTGGTTTTTCCGGTTCCCGCACCGGCCAAGATAACTGTTGGGCCAACTAGCGACTGAGCGGCAACTTTTTGATTCTGATCTAGTCCTTCTAGAATCTGCTGCGCGCTACTGTTCGCCATTTTTCGTTTCCTCAGCCGCGGAATCAATTGCAGAGCCATACCAAAGTTCAATAAGTGCTCTCGAGATGGTTGAATCACTTGGTAGCAACAGTGATTTCGCCTCCGCTGCAATCTCCGCCCTGGAGAACCAACGCAACTTCACTATTTCTTCACCATCTGGCAAGAACACAATGCTTGAGTCGGCTTTGGCTGTGAAGCCAAGCATTAGTGACTGCGGAAACGGCCAGCTCTGTGAATAGAGATATTCGACGTCGAATACATCCAACCCACACTCTTCTTTCATCTCTCGAACTACTGCAGCCTCGAGCGACTCCCCCGCCTCGACAAAGCCCGCGAGAATCGACCAGCGATTTTGTTCCCAGGTACCTTGAGAACCAAGCAGGATGCGATCTTCTTGGTCGGTAATTGCAACAATGATCGCCGGGTCGGTGCGCGGAAAGATTTCGTTATTGTCCTTGAAGCACCGTCTTACCCAGCCGCCCTGCTCGATCACCGTTGGAGTTCCACACTTTGGACAGTGTTGATTTTTCTCGTGCCAGTTGGCAACAGCCAGTGACTGGGTGAATAGACCCGCATCTCTATCGGAAAGCTCTGAGCCCAATGCCCGCAGGCTCTGCCAAAGTGCTGGATCGGGCTCAATTGACATCGCTGAGTTGTCATTAACTACTGCCAGCACAATCGCCGATCCTTTTGCTTCTAGCGGAGTTTCGATTGTTGTCTTACCCAAATAGACCCGAAGGTTTGCAGCGGGAACTTTTTCAACCGGTAGCAAATAAAGTTCTGGGCTAGAAAGGCCCTTGCGAACCAGAGCCTTGCCCTCATGTAGAACCAGAACCCGAGTGGATTGCATACTCCAGAGCTCATCGAAAAGCTCAGGTTTGGAGCGAGATAAGTAGTCTCTATCGAGCTCCCAGCGAGCAAGGGGTGGAAGCTTAATTTCGGTCACTTTATCCTCGCGTGGCGATACTGAATAGATTGGGCAATGTTGTCTAACCTAAATTTATGGCTAGATCACCCTTGATTTTAGCGGCACTGGCTAAAGACGCAGTTCCGCAGTTTGACTTCGCACAGGTAAAGCACCTAGACGCTGGACAATCAGGTGCTTTTGACGCAGCTCTGCTAACCGCCAAGAGCGGGGAGCACTTCGTTGTTCGTATGGCAAACAGCCCAACCGCCGGAACAGAACTTGAAGCAGAGATTAGAGCCCTCAAGTGTTTCTCCTCCCTGGTGCGCCTAAACCTTCCTTTTCAGATTGGCCAGCTCATCGGAGATACCCAAGACTCAGATGGCCAGCGCGCTCTAGTTTTTGATTTTGTCTACGGAAACTCCATTGAACTTTCTCGTGTGGAGCCAGTGAGTCAACTAACTACAAGCATTGCTTTCGCTATCGCGGCAATTCACAACTTGCCTCACGAGCTGGTGCAAAAATCTGGATTCCCAGAACTTGACCCAAACCAAAACCTGAAATACCGCATTATGGAGCTGGACCGCGCTGCCCAGACAGGTAAGGTTCCGCCAATTCTGCTGCAGCGCTGGGAAACTGCTTTGGAAGATTCCAGCATGTTCCGCTACCAGCCAACCGTGGTGCACGGAGCAATCAATGGCCACAGCGTTTTAGAACTAGATGGGAAAGTTTCTGGTGTTCTGCACTGGAGCGGACTGAGAATTTCTGATCCAGCAGAGGACTTGGCTTGGGTTCTGGGTGGAGCAACTAGCGAACTTGCCAAGAATCTAGTTGCTAGATACTTCGAAGCTAGGCCTGGTGCCGATGTAAACCTTTGGTCGAGAGCTTTGTTGTATAGCGAACTAGAACTTGCCAGATGGTTGCTGCATGGCTACTCACAGGGAAGCCAAGAGATTATTGAAGACGCTGTGGGAATGCTTTTGGTATTGACCGAAGAAGTTGAATCAGGAAAAGCCGAGCGCATTGCCGCTGCTCCCCTGGCTACTGAGATTGCTCAGCAACGACGTGCCGAAGAGGCAACTTCGAACCCAATCAAGAACGACGAGCTTTTCTAAACAAAGAGCTCTCCCCAAAGCTTCATAAGCTCTTCGGGTCCAGGAACAACTTCTGGTCTGAGTTCGGTGTTTTCAGACACAAAGTAGAAGCAAACATCAATTTGATCAACCGGCACATTTCGAAGCTTTGAGTAAGCAAAGCGATACAGAGCCAACTGCAAGATCATTTCCTGCTCCTGCTCGGTGGTTTCTGGCGGGCTACCGGTTTTCCAGTCCACTATTTCGTAGCGCTCCCCCACTTTGAACACCGCATCCAGTTTGCAAACAAATGTGTTGACTCCGTGGGTCAAGTTGATTTCAAGCTCAATTTCCGAATCTTTGAAGTTTGCGAATCTGGAACTCTTGAATGTCTCTGCCAATTCAGTAACTGTGGGAGAAGTTACCTGGTCAATCTCGGATACTAAGAAATCCTCTACCCAAGAGTGAAACAGTGTTCCAGTTCGGGTGGCGCGGTAAGGCTTTGACGGAGTTGGTCGCAAGTGTTTAGCTGCCATGGCGTCAACATCTTTCACAAACTCTTTGAACCTGGATGCAGGAATTCGAACCGGAAGATCAACAACCGCTAAACGAGCAAGGCGGTCATCTTGCTCCTTTAGAAGTAAATCAATTTCTTCTTGAACACTGCTTTGCCTTGAATCACTGCCTGAATCCGCTAACTGATTACTTGCTTGCGTTACTTGCTTAGCTGCATCCTTCAAAACCGAAGCGTATTGCTCGCCGACTGGATCCAGTGGCCAGCTGGCAGTTTTTGGTTCCAAGTTAAGAGGATTTTCCTGGCTGTTGATCTCCGGAAACTCAAAGCCCTCTCCTGCTAATTGCTCAAGGAAGCGAGAAGGTTTTCTCGATCCTGCGTTGCCTGGTTTCCAGTAAGAACCAGTAAGGAGCAAGGCTTGCTTAGTTCTGGTTATTGCAACATAAATTAATCGATACTCTTCTCTGAGTTGGTGCTCTTTGTTGTCGGCACGAAACTGATCCTTAGCTGCTTTTATCTCCGCCTGGGTTCTAGCTGCCTCATAAGCGAAAACCGGAAGCGAACTAGCGTCACCTCGAAGCGGATACGGCAACTCGGCACCAGAAAGCCATCCAGAAACAGATCTTGGCTTGCTCGGAAAATCATCTTCCACAAGATTCGGCACCGCAACAAAGTCCCATTCAAGTCCCTTTGCGGCGTGCACCGTGAGCACCTGCACTACACCCGCTGCCGGGTTGGACTTTGGCAATTCAAATCGCTCTTTCTTGGATGCGTAATCCAGCCAGTTCAAGAAACCTGCTAACTGCGAAGCGGCACTGGATGCGCTAAAGCCCGCAACTGTTTCATAGAACGACTCAAGCTGGGCCATTGGGTTTTTGAGCCTTGGATTGGCTCGAAGTTCAATATCTAGCCAGAGCTCCTCGGCAACCACTCGAACAAAATCTGCCAAAGGCAGTGCTGTCGCCGACCGCAAGTTTCTAAACAAGGTGGCCGCGTCACGGAGTCTCGTTAAAGACTCAGGCGAAAACTCCAAAAGTAATTCCAGGCTCTGACTAGTCACCTCGTCCAGGGCCTCAACAATGGTGAGCTCCTGGCGGAAGACGCCCTCTTGCCTTGGTCCAGATAGTTTTCTTGCCATAACAAACAGGCGATCGATGTCCTTTGGACCAATGCGCCACCTTGCGCCGGTGAGTAGCCTGATTAGCTCGCTACCGGCATCAACGCGTTGGACAACTTTCAAAGCAGAAACTAGGTCAACAATTTCTGGGAGTTCGAGTAAGCCACCAAGACCCACAACCTCAACCTCAATACCGTTTGACTGCAGCGTCTCAACGAATAGGGCCATAGCTGAGCGCTTGCGCATCAAAACCGCACAGCTTGACCCCTGTTCTAGCGCAGGCTTGAACCAATCGGCCAATTGCTGAGCCTCTTGCTCGATGGTTTCCAAAAAGCGAACCTGAACTTCACCGTCCAGAGCATCCGGCATCGGCTCAAGTTTCACTGGCAGCACTCTCTGATCCAAAGGTTTGGGGAGTTCGAAGCTTGCCTGGTTGGCTAGTGGCAAAGAAATCTCATTGGCTTTTTCCAAAACCTGAATCGGGTTTCGCCAGCTGGTTTTCAAGCTAAAGTTTCGGGAAGTTCCAAAGTCGCTAGCAAATTCGTCAAGGTTTGATGCACTTGCCCCGCGCCAACCATAGATGGACTGGTTTGGATCTCCAACAGCAAACACCGATCTTTCTGCAAATAGGGTTGATAGCAACCTGGTTTGCAAAACGGAAGTGTCTTGATACTCATCTAGCATTACCTGAGTAAAGCTCTCGCGAAGATTAGTTGCTGCCTCGGGGAACTCAGTAACTGACCTCAAGGCAAGAGCCACCTGATCTGAGTAATCAACCATGGAGCGCAGTTTCTTTTCCTTCTGGAAGATCTCGGCTAGTTCGGCTACCAGTGGTGCCGGCTTTAGCTCCTCAACGATTGTTTCAACATAGGCAAATCTGGAGCCAACCTCCTCGCCGACTTTTTTGGGAAGTCTTGCGATGTGATCAACGGATCGAGCGATTTCACTTTGCAGGTTAGCTGCCGTTTGCCCGTTGTCATTTAGCGCCCTTGCCAACTCGATCACTTTTTCAACCAGAGCATCGATGTTTAGCTCCAGATCGCTTAGGGTCCCAGAAACATCAGACCCAAAGCGAACGCAAACCTCTCTGGCCAAACGGAAAGCGGTTGCTTCGCTAATGAGCGTGGCATCTGATTCGTAACCCAGAGCCAATGCGTTATCGCGAAACACCTGGTTTGCGAAAGCGTTGTAGGTCGAAATAGTAGGTGCCTGGAAATCAAACTCCAGACCCTCTGGCCAGAAGGCGGAGTCGCGCAGCTTCAGTAACGACTCGTAGATTCTTTTTGATAGCTCGGTCGCTGCCTTTTTGGTAAAGGTAAGACCAAGTATCTGCTCGGGTCTTGCAAAACCATTAGCAACTAGCCAAAGTACCCGAACTGCAAGTAGCTCGGTCTTGCCACTTCCTGCCCCTGCAACCACCAGGCTTGGTGAATCTAAGGCAGCTTGTTCGATAGCTTCAATTTTTTCTCGAGAGAGCTCACTATCCTTTATTACCTTGAAAATTTCTGCTGCTGAGAATTTAGCCAACATAGGACACCGCCCTCGTTAGATGCAGTTTGCAGCTTCCGTATTCACGTTCTGATTCGCAGTGGTTAGAAAGCTCAGCGACAAATACTTGCCTTGCCATCCCCTCAGTTGTTTCTAAAAGCAGCTTCTTGAATCCAGCAGAGGTATCTTCGCTCATGGCAGGCTGTGATCGCTCGGTGTATTTGTCGCCGCCAACGATTAGTAACTTTGCTCCCGCAAGCTGTTCTTGAGCTATCTTTCCAATATCCTCAAAGCCACCTTCTAAAAGTGCCATTTGATACAAGGCAAGCTGAGGATTTGTTGCAGTGTCCGCGTCCGTTGGTGCTGAGCTACCTGTTTTTAGATCAACAATCATGATGGAGCCGTTTTCGAAACTCTCGATTCGGTCTACTTGGCCCTGGACCCTTACGTGATCAAACTCGAAGCGGAAGTTTTGTTCTTTCGCCAAAACAATCGAGCCCTGGTCTTCGAATTGCTTTAGGTAGCTGGCTAGGTTTGCAAGCATCTTTGCAGCTCTTCGTTTTCCAAGATCTTCTAACCAGTCGGCTTCGAATTCGAGGCTGTGCCAACGCGAGTCGGTAAGTTTTTGTAGTTCTGCCAAATCAGAAGATGAGCTAACTTCCAAAACTTCGTGAACCAGTGTTCCAAGAGATGCCGAGAAGGAATCTGACCTGCCACCATGATTTTGCAAGAACCAGTGCAGCGGGCACTTGAGATAACTTTCTAGCTGAGATGGACGGACAGTAACCAGCTCACTTGTTAGATCAGTTAGTGGCTCTTCCGTTGAAATTGGGAGTAATCCATACCAATTGGATGGATCGCTGCCTGGAACATTGGCTGCAGCTAAGCGGGCGAGCCCCATCGCGAGCTCTGAATTCTCACCAGTGCCACTTGCTAATTCACGACGCATGTCCCCCGCCAAAGAGCGCAGGGTGAAAGATCTTGGGATCTTGCTCTCGGGTTCTGGGATGCTGCCATTTACCAGGGCAAGAAATTGCGAGATCTGCTCTTCTTCCTGATCGGTTGCAGTGACCAAGACTCTAGATCTCGCGGCACCAAGAGCTTTATTGAACATGCGAAGCTCACCCGATAGCTCCGATTTGGTGAGCTCCGAGGTGTTATCGATCTCACCGGTAGCTAAAGCGCCTAGCGCCTGGGCGCCCAACAGGGATGACCTCGGCTTTAGATTCGGCCAGACTCCCTCGATGAGTCCCGGCAACAAAACAGTGTCAAAAGATCTACCTATCAATCCAGAAGGCGTAAGCAACGAAACGTATTCGCCAGAAAGATTATTTAGCGCCAAGCTGTCTTCTGGAATTTCACGAGCTAACTGATCCAAAACAAAATCAATGGCTCTACTCTCGGGGTTACGCTCTGTGAACCTAGCGGCAGCTGCAAATAGCGCCAATACTGAATCAAGATTCTTTCCAGCCTGCATGGCCAGCTCTGACACGCCACGAGATGCAACTACCCAGCGATCCATCAAGGCTGTCCCAGAGATTAGATTCCATAGAACTGCTTCTGTTGTTGCCTCTGGTTCCTGAGCTAGCAGCCTTGTTTGACCAATGAGGCGAATTAACTGCTCTGCTTTGCGAGCCTCTTGAGATCTAACCAAGGCAATTACTGCCGGTTCACTCATTGCAGAAAGCAGCAGTTCGTCGGCGGTTGCTTCAGAGTCTTGATGGGCCCTTCGAAGTGAACGCTTTAGTCGAAGTAGCGAAAGCGCATCAAGCCCACAGACTTCTGAGGTCAGCAGACGCTCTGCTTGGGCAAGGTCCACGGGCTCATCAGATAAACAAACTGCCGCAAGCTGCAGCAGTTCACCCGCGGCGTGATCGGCTTTCAAAGCCGAAGCACTTCCTGTTACTCGAACCGGCACCGAATGAGAGCTAAGCACCAGTGCTAAAGCGTCAAGCTCGGGCCGACTTCTTGCAACCACAGCCATGTTCGACCAGGCCACGCCATCGAATAGATGCCTTCTTCTTAGTGCCCCCGCCAGGTAAGCAAGTTCGTCGGTTCGAGAGCGAAATACTTTTGCGACCAAGCCATCGCCTGAAGCCTGCTCCCCACTGGAAACAGTTAGACCTTTTCTTTGCCTTCCAGCCCGAGCCACCTCTATTTGAGAACTGACTTTGGCAAGCGCAAGAGAAATCTCTGGCGGTCTGATCGGGTGGCTGGCCTGCAAGTAAATAGTCTCCGGATGTACGGATTTCGAGATTGCAATCCGCTCTGCAAGTAGGGTCATAGATTTTGGATTAGCCACCCTAAAACTAAGTGTTGCAACATCGGGGTCTCCAAAAAAGCTAGCCCCCGCTCCATGTTTTGTCAGGGCAGAAATAAACTCGCCTGCTGCTGGAGTTAGCTCTTGGGCATCATCA
Source organism: Rhodoluna sp. (assembly GCF_044239955.1). Lineage (GTDB taxonomy): Bacteria > Actinomycetota > Actinomycetes > Actinomycetales > Microbacteriaceae > Rhodoluna. The sequence goes on along the minus strand of NZ_JBIIAL010000009.1, from coordinate 7,377 downwards.
ATCAGTAAAGTTTTGATTGCAATAATCGAGTCTGGGAGCTCTTTCGAAGTTTCAACAACCGATGCAGCCTCCCTGAGCAAAGACGCAGAGTCATACTTTTGTGATTTGCTTGAGTTTTGTAAGTTTAGGTACTGCTGGTAGCAGATACTTGCAGATTGCCACTGCGAAACATTTTGTTCCTGGGCTAACTCAGAGAGTCTCTCGGGTGTAATCCCGTGCTCGATGGCAACAGCGATCAGATCTCTAAGTTCGGTTCTAAATCCAGTAAGTGATCGAACCGTATTGTCTAATTGCTTTGGCCAAATTTCAGGGTCTTGATTTTTGAGAATTTCTTGCAGCATGGCATCTTGTTCGCTACCACTTAGCAATGTTGGAGTTGGGGCATTTAGTTTGCGGGCCCTATCGACAAGTACCGAGAAGGCCAAGCTGGTAAGAGTCTTGGCAATTGGGCCAGCGGTTGCACCTTGTAATTCGAGAGCTAACTGATCGCGATATAGGTTTGCGCTGTCCCTCGTTTGAGCAATCACAACAATTTGCTCTGGCTTGGCGCCCTTATCAACTAGATGCAGAAAGCGAGCTTTCAGGCAGCTTGTTTTGCCAGAGCCCGGAGAGCCAATGACCGTGACTATCGCTTCGGCGGGTAAGTTGACAGCTTGGAGCTGAGAGCTATTGAGCGAAAGCTGCCTGACCGAGTCAATGCGCGAAAGTGGCACAAATTTCGGTTGGGTCATGTCAATCAAGATACCCGAGCCTTCTGACAATAGATGTCTAGCCCACAGTTTTCCTGCCGTAATCTAGTAGTAGAAAGGTTGGTCATGGACATCAAAATCGGCATCAAAAACTCATCTCGCGAACTCAGCTTCGAAACTTCTGCTAGCGCCAAGGAGTTGGAGGCAACTGTTTCGACCGCGATGGAGTCCGAGGCCAAGCTAATCAGCTTGACTGATTCCAAGGGCAACGTGTTTTTAATCCCAACCAAGTCAATTACTTACCTCGAGCTTGGTGCGGAGGAATCTAGAAGGGTCGGGTTCATCGCCTAATGGAGTTTCTATTCATTGTTTTCTACGCAGCTGTTTTGGCCCTGGTGGCACCAGCTGTCAACATAAATTCGGATCGCTATGGCTCTTTTGTTCCAACCGCGATTTCCCTAGCAACTGGTTCTTTCCTGTGGATACTTCTTACCGTCCTGGGCTTTGGTTATACCGATGGCTGGATCTGGTCCATCGTTATGCTCAGCATGCCAGCAGCCATGTATTTTGGCTCGAAACTCTTAGCCTCAAAAAGAAAAAAGAAAGATGAGCTAGCGCTACTAGGCGGCAAGGCCGATTGAATCCATTCTCAGCGAGTGAGCTGCAATCATCTCGCTGATAAGTGGTTCTATCTTTGAGTAAGACTCCAGATTTACTTTTCTTTCTTGCTCAGCGCTTAGAGAAGCTGCCTTATCAATTCCGGCAAGCTTTCGATTATCGAAAGCAGCCCTAACTTCCAGCAGTACATCTCCCATTAGGCGCCTGCCCCAAAGGGCCAGCCTTGAGTCGAGCTCGGGGTTGGCTTTCATGCCCTCGGTTATCACTCTCTGAGCAAATTTCTCGAAAGTCTTATCCGAAAGGGCTTTTTCAACCGACTCTCTAAGTTCCTTGTTTAGACCCACAGCCAGCCGTTTATAGAAATCGTCCAACAAACCAGACACCAGGTAGATCTTAATGATTGCTTCATACCAGTCCACCCCTGAGGTTCTGGAGTGGAAAGTGTCGATTCGCTCGGTGAATGGATCCATCGAGTCAGTTACGTCAACACCCAAACCGGAGAGCTTTTTGGAAATCGCGCGGTACTTTTCAAAACTCTTGGCAGCTGCTTCGCTGAGTTCTGCTTTGTATTGAGTAGTTGGAGCGTATTTGAGCTCATTGGTAAGAATTTCAAAATTAGAGAGCAGCAAATACGCAAGCTGACCTAGGTAGGCCTTTGGCTCTGGCGTGTATGGCTTGAGATTGATTTTGGTCTTGTTTCTAGCAGATCGCTCTTCGCGATCAGGCAAAACAAGCTTGCCAACTTTTTTACGTAAGGATCTCAACCACTCAAACACCTTTCAAGCATAAACGGGATAGCACCTTGCCAAGTAGAGTAAGAAGAGCATATATAGGAGTAATTTGACTTTCAAAGACTTAGGTATCGATCCAGATATCTACCAGGCCCTCGAGGGCCGAGGAATCACCAGCCCCTTTCCAATCCAGGAGCAGGCCATACCGCTTGCCCTCACCGGTCAGGACATTATTGGCCAAGCCAAAACTGGAACTGGAAAGACCCTGGGCTTTGGCCTACCTCTTATTCAATCCCTTGGGCTTGATCCAGAAAAAGGCGCCAAAGCACTGGTAGTTGTTCCAACCAGAGAATTAGCTATTCAGGTTGCAGAAGATCTAAAGCACGCTTGCTCCAATCGCTCAACTACCGTGGCAGCAATCTATGGAGGAAAAGCGTACGAGGGTCAAATTGCAGAAATCGATGCCGGAGCGCAGATCATTGTTGGAACTCCTGGTCGTCTAATTGACCTATCAAAACAAAAAAAGCTTGATCTAAAACACATCCAGTTCATGGTGTTAGACGAAGCAGACGAAATGTTAGACCTTGGCTTCCTACCAGATGTTGAGAAGCTCTTTGCTTACACACCAGAGTCTCGTCAGACCATGCTATTTTCAGCCACCATGCCAGGCGCGATTGTCTCGCTTGCAAGGCGCTACCAAAACAAGCCCGTACACATCAGGGTCAACGACCCTGATGAGGGTTTAACCAAAGCCGACATCAAGCAGTTCGTCTACCGAGCGCACTCGCTAGACAAGGACGAGGTTGTTGGAAGAATTCTGCAGGCCGAAGGCCGTGGCAAGACTGTGATCTTCTGCCGCACCAAGCGCCAAGCTGCCAAGTTAGCCGATGAGCTAATTGATAGAGGCTTTAACGCAAGCGCTTTGCACGGTGACATGTCTCAAGAAGCCAGAGAGAAATCGATGGCCAATTTCCGCTCTGGTAAAAAAGACATTCTGGTTGCTACCGAGGTTGCTGCCCGTGGTATCGACGTTGACGATGTGACACACGTTATTAACTACTCAGTTCCAGAAGACGAAAAGGCTTACCTACACCGCGTTGGAAGAACCGGTCGCGCGGGTCGCCTTGGTATTGCAGTCACATTCGTGGACTGGGAAGACCTAGCGCGCTGGACCCATATCGACAAAGAGCTAAAGTTTGGTCAGCCAGATCCAACAGAAACTTACTCAAGCTCCGAGCACCTGTTTACCGACATGAACATTCCTGCAGGCACCAAGGGAAGAATTAGAGCCAGCACCAAGGTCGAAGTCCCAAAGTCTTCAAGGCCTCAGGGTCAAAAAAGCTCCAGGCCAGCAAGAGGATCTGACTCTAGACCAGAACGTTCTGGAGAAAAAAAGACTGACCGTCCTTCGGGAACTGCGAATAGAACACGTAACCGCACCCGCGGTGGCAATAGCTAAAGCGAAGCTTTAGTTCCAGTTCCAAGCTTCACAATTCGATCCAACATTTCCCCGCTGGTTGTGTTTTCACCCAACTGATTCGGCTTTCCAGCAACGCCGTGATAATCACTCGAACCAGTGACAACAAGATCATGTTTGGTAGCCAAGCCCAGTAGCCAAGACCTAGCCGCTTCTGGAACATCGCGGTGATAAACCTCAATTCCTGATAAACCCCTCTGAATCATTTCCTCGAAATGATCTAGTGGCAGATCTTCTGGGCTAGTGTCTGGGCCGACACCTTTTAGAGGGTGAGCAATTACTGACACTCCCCCGGCTTTCCCAATTAGATCAATTGCCTCCACGGTGGAAACAGCTGAGTGTGAAACATAAAAAGGTCCATCGGTAGACAAGTAATACTCAAACGCTTCGCTTCGATCAGAAACTTTTTTCATGGTAACCAAGGTGTCCGCGATAGCGGGCCTGCCAATAGTTGCACCTTTATCAAGGTGATCTAGAACCATCTCCCAGGTGATGGGCATTTCCTTCGAGAGCTTGTCAACAATCGCTCGCGCCCTTGCCTCTCGGGTGGCAACGGTGTCTCCAAGAACTAAAGCGAGTGCTTCGTGGTTTGGATCCGGAAGGTATGCAAGTAGGTGAACGCTAATTCGGATTGTGCGGCCAAATCTTTCGATATCGGAAACACTTGTTACTTCGATTCCGGGAACAAAGCCCAGTCCTATTTCTTGGGCTTTGGATCTAGCTTCATCCCAGCCCGAGACGGTGTCGTGATCGGTTAGTGCCAAGACGCTGATGCCGGCTTTAGCGGCGTTGGTCACTAGCTGGCTAGGAGTATCGAGTCCATCGGATCTAGTGGAGTGAGTGTGGAGGTCTATTTTGACCATTGAAATCCCTGTTCTGTTAGCTCAACACTACCCAACGCCCAAGACACTAATGAAATGACACAATAGGTAGATGCTTAGCGATAAAAAAGAGGGCACTGGAACAAACCGTTCTAGAACCCCAAACAGCAAAGAGTTTCTTGATTACATTTCAAGTGGTTGGCAAGAAAGCTCCGAAAAAACTGTGTCTCCAACTCCCGCAGCTGACTTTGCTAAAACTAGGCGCGACCAGGTCGCGGCTGAGTTTCCGGGGCAGCTGATTTTGATTGAAGCTGGTGCACCTAAGACCAGATCAAACGACACCGAGTATCGCTATCGACCACATGCAGCCTTTGCTCACCTAACTGGCTGGGGTTCCCAAACCGTTCCGGACTCAGTTTTGGTTATAGACAGTGAGCAGTCAAACCAGATTCTGTTTCTGCGTCCAACAGCAGGGAAAGATTCCGATGAGTTCTTTGCAAACCCCGCCATAGGTGAATTCTGGGTAGGCGCCAGACCAACACTTGAAGATGTCTCCGCGCTTTTAAAAATCGATACCCGCGACCTAAGTGAACTAGGTGATTACCTAGAAGATAAAAAGTCCATAACCCTTGAAGACAGTGAGCTAGCTCAGTTTGTTTCTGAGCTCAGGCTTGTCAAAGACTCCTATGAGATCGATCAAATGCGTCAAGCAGTTGCAAGCTCAATTCGAGGTTTCGAAGACATCGTGAAGGTATTGCCCAGGGCAGCAAAAAACCCGCGCGGCGAAAGAATAATTGAAACAGCATTTTTTGCTAGGGCCAGGCTCGAAGGCAACGACCTAGGCTACGAAACCATTGCAGCTGCTGGAAAAAATGCCTGCATCTTGCACTGGATCACTAACCACGGTCCAGTAAACAGTGGCGAGCTAGTTTTGGTTGATGCTGGAGTGGAAATGGACTCGTTTTACACAGCCGACATAACCCGCACCTTGCCAATCAATGGCAAATACTCCGATGCTCAGCTAGAGATTTACCAAGCGGTACTAGAAGCTGCCGATGCAGCTTTTGCGGTGGCTAAGCCAGGAATAAAGTTCCGCGAGATCCACGAAGCGGCCATGAAGGTGATTGCAAACAAAGTAGCAAACTGGGGAATACTGCCAGTTTCCGCAGAGGAGTCACTAGAAGCTGACAAGCAATTCCACAGACGCTGGATGGTCCACGGCACAAGCCACCACCTAGGTCTTGATGTTCACGACTGCGCTCAGGCAAGAAAAGAAATGTATCTGGATGCTGAGCTTAAAGAAGGAATGATTTTCACCATTGAGCCAGGTTTGTATTTTCACGAGAACGACCTGCTAGCTCCGGAGCGCTTCCGTGGGATCGGGATTCGAATTGAAGACGACGTGTTGGTTACCAAAGACGGTGTTGAGAATCTTTCAGCGAAGCTACCAAGAACCCCAGCCAAGATCGAATCCTGGATGGCTAGTCTTAGTTAACTTTTAGAGGCAGGCTTTTTTGTCGCAGGCTTTTTGGTAGCTGTCGAAGTAGCGGTCTTTATTGCCTTCTTGGCGTCGGCTAATTGACCGGTTGGAACAATCACGTCATACTTTTTAGCGATAACGGCTTGGGCGGAAATAAAGCTTCTCTTGTTCTTGGTGAGGCTAAAGCGAATCACATTTAGCAGCATTCCAACTCCAGCACCGATAACTATTCCTGCGCTTAGGTTTGTTACCACTACCTGCTCTGTTGTGCTGGTGGCACCAAATAGCAATCCAAAAAATAGTCCAATCCAAGAACCGGTAACAGCACCTGAGAGTGCGACTCTTCCAAAGCCAAGTTTGCCCTTTAGGGTTTCAACCGTTTTTAGGTCGGAACCAATTATTGAAATTAATCTTGCTGGGAAACCGTTTTCTACCAGCTGCTCAACTACCTTTACCGCTTCGAGGTAGTTTTTGAACTGGCCAACAACTTCGCCTTCGGGAAGGGTTGATGGTGTATTTTTCTGGCTCATGTTCCTATTCTCTCATGCCTGTCCGTAGAGTTAAGGGGTGTCCGAGGCCCTGATCCATCAAGCTCTTTCAAAAGTAATTGACCCTGAGCTTCGCATACCCCTGACCGAACTCGATATGGTCGGAAAAGTTAGCTTCCAAGCTGGCACCGCAGAAGTTGAAATAAAGCTCACCATCACTGGCTGCCCAGCAGCTAGACGCATCGAACAAGAAACCCATGACGCGGTGGCAGCTATTCCGGGGGTAACAAAAGTCAATGTCACCCTGACGGTCATGACCCCCGAAGAGCGTGACGCGCTAAAGAAAAAACTTCGTGGCGGCAAACCCATGCGTCACAACCCCTTTGATAAAGACACCCTGACGAACATCTTCCTAATTGGCTCCGGCAAAGGTGGCGTGGGTAAATCAACGTTGACCGCCAATCTGGCTGTTGCCCTTGCGAGCCAAGGTCAAAAAGTCGGCCTTATCGACGCCGACATCTTTGGCTTTTCTATCCCGGGCCAACTAGGCATAACCGAGAAGCCAACCAGGGTTGATGAGTTGATTCTGCCCCCAGTTGCATTTGGTGTGAAGGTGATCTCGATTGGCATGTTCGTTGAAGATAACAAGCCGGTTGCTTGGCGAGGACCCATGCTTCACCGCGCAATCGAACAGTTTTTGAGTGACGTCTTCTGGGGAGATCTGGATGTGCTGCTAGTAGACCTGCCTCCTGGAACAGGTGATGTTGCAATTAGCCTTGGGCAACTACTTCCAAGCGCCAAAACAGTTGTTATAACAACACCGCAGCTTTCTGCCAGCGAGGTTGCCGAAAGATCAGGAGCCGTCGGCTTACAAACCGGCCAAGCCATATTTGGCGTCATTGAAAACATGAGCTACCTAGAACAAGATGGCAAGAGAATCGAGCTCTTTGGCAAGGGTGGCGGCGAGCTAGTTGCTAAGTCCTTGAGTGAGCTTTCTGGAGTCAACGTTCCCTTGATTGGTCAAGTGCCGATTTCGGTAGCTCTTAGAGAAGGATCTGACGCAGGAAAACCAC
>NZ_JBIIAL010000019.1:0-12259 GCF_044239955.1 Rhodoluna sp. | reverse complement strand
AACAAATCTCTAAGGTCAATCAGGTGACCGCCTGGACGAACTCCCTCATCCTCATCAACCGCCACGCTAAAGGCCCCCAGAACAAAGTTCACTCCCGAAGAGATTGCCTTTCGGATGTTGCTTACGGCCTTGTCTGTTGCCAAGTAAAGATTCGGGGCAATTACTAGCTTGTACTTACTCAGATCTTGTTCGGGGTGAGCAAAATCAACCGAGTAGCCGAGTTCAAAAAAGTGTCGGTAGTAATCAAGCAAGAAAGTCCGCTGGCGAAGCAGTGTCGAAGGCCTCGAGTCAAGCTCAAGAGCCCACCAGCTGTTCCAATCCAATAGCAGGGCAATTTCTGAGCTGGTGGTTGATCCAACCAAAGGAGTTAGCTTCTTTAGCTGGTTACCTAGTTCGCGAACTTCATTCCAAACCCTCGTATCAGTTCCAGAATGAGGGACCATACCCGAGTGCCACTTTTCCGCGCCGCGAAGCGATGCTCGCCACTGAAAGTGAAGTACGCCATCGGCACCGTGTGCAATCTGCTGTATTGACCAGCGACTGTAAGAACCATTGACCTTGGGGCCATTTACTGCTCGCCAGTTTATGGCGGATGGAGCTTGCTCCATCAGAAGCCAGGGCTTGCCAAGTTTTAGCGAGCGCATCAGATCGGCACCCAGAGAGCTTTCAATTTGGTGGTCTGGGTCTGATGGATCTGGATACCAGTCGTCGCTAATTACATCTATCGACTGCGCCCACTTCCAATAGTCGGCGTGTGGGAACAATCGCATGAAGTTTGTGGTGATTGGAATATCTTTAGCTACCTTTGATCGAATGATCTCATGCTCTTTTTGGTAGAGCGCTAGCATGGCATCGCTTGAGAACCTCTTGAAATCAAGTTGCTGCGAAGGATTCGGAAAATAAGCAGTTGTTCGTGGCGGCATTACCTGCTCCCAGGAAGAGTACTGTTGCGACCAGAAGCGAGTACCCCAGCGATCATTGAGAGTCTCAAGATTTTTGTACTTTTTTAATAGCCACTGCCTGAAAGCCACTTCGCTTTGTAGCGAGTAGCAGTAAGGAGTGTGGGCACCGTATTCATTTCCCACATGCCACATCACAACCGCTTTGTGGTCTTTGTATCTCTCGACCATTTTTTGAACTAGTAACTGAGATTTTTCTTGAAAGACTTTCGAAGAAGGTGAGTAGTGCTGCCTGGCTCCCCAGGCCAGAGTCATCCCGTCGGCAGTCACGGCGTTGGTGTCTGGGTAGTTCAGGCTTAGCCAAGGCGGCGGCGAAGCGGTCGCGGTTGCCAAATCAACGTGAACTCCAGCCTCAAGGCACAAATCCAGCAATTTATCGAGCCAGGCAAAGTTCCAAGTGTCTTCATCTGGCTGAATGATGGCCCAAGAAAATACACCTATTGTTACTAGGTTGACCCCGGCCTCTTTCATTAGCTCTAGATCTTCAATCCAGGTGGCCTCTGGCCACTGTTCTGGGTTCCAATCGCCGCCGAAGGCGATCTCGCTCAATCTAGGAATAACGGGCTGGTTTAGGGTTGGGTCCTGGCTCATCCTCAAACTCTAATTGAGTTACTTACCCATTTTGAGGCTGTATAGAGGTATCAATTCCAGCAATGGACTAAATCTGTGGCCCAAGCAGCGCCTTTGATCCCCAGCTAGCTCAAGGCACCCGCTTATCCACTGGGAAGTGTGCCCTAGGTAGGAAAATAAAGAGAATGTAACGGAAAAATAACGGTGAATCTAACGATTTTCGCTAACATTCCGAAACTTGGCTACCCCAATTGGGGGCTAAACAATAATTGAGGCTGAAGGGGACCTCCAAGGAAGAAGTTTTCGAAGGGGGCTCATCAGCCGCTCTTTCTATCGAAAAGCGGATCCACTAATAGGAGGAAATGAATGCGCAAGACAACAAAAGTTGTTGCAATCGGCCTCGGATTGACCATGATTCTGACTGGATGTGCTCCTGCATCTCCGGACGGTTCTGGTTCAACTGAAGCTGTTAGCTTGACATGGATGACACGTCCAGACAACCAAGCAGAGGCTGACGTCTATGCCTCGATTTCAGATGACATCACAGCAAAAGGTATTGGTCTAGACCTTACTTACGTTGCTGGAACTTCTGAAGGATCGCCTTACCAGGACAAGCTAAAGGTTGACATCGCAGCTGGTACAGCACCAGATGTGTTCTGGCTACCTGGAACTGACATCGCAGACTTCGCTAAGGCTGGTCTGATCCTGAACATTCGCGAAGAAGCAGCAAAGACTGAGCACAGCGATGCTGATTTCTATGCTGGCCCAATGGCATCATTGACAGTTGACCCGGCAACCGGAGCAACTTCACCTGATTACCTATGGGGTGTACCTCGCGACGTTTCAACATTCGCACTGTACATGAACCTAGACCTAATTCAGGCCGCTGGCGTTGACGACCCACGTGAGCTAGCAGCTGCTGGCGAGTGGGACTGGGACGCATTTGAGGCTACCTCAAAGGCAATTACTGACCTAGGCGACGGAAACAAAGGTTTCGGAGCCGGCGGTTGGTGGGCTAACTGGGGTTACTTCGTTCACTCTGCTGGTGGAGGCTTCTTCAACGAAGACCGCACCGCATGTGCACTAGATAGCGACGAGTCAGTTGCTGGTCTTGAGTACCTAAAGGGTCTATACGACAATGGCTACGGAGTACCATTCGGTGAAGATGCTGAGCCTGGTTTCAAAGCCGGTCAAGTAGGTATGTTCATCAACGGTCGCTGGGCAACACCTGGCGCTCGCGAGATCACTGATTTCGCTTGGGACGTTGTTGAACTTCCAACCGGTGCTGTTGAAGGAAGAAACTGGCAGTTCTGGGGCGCTTACGTTGTAAACGCTAACACCGCGAACCCAGAAGCTGCTTGGAAGCTAGTCCAGGAACTAACTAGCGCCGATGTTCAGGGTCAGATCTCTGAGCTTGGAGCTAACATTCCTTCCCGCGTTTCAGCAGATGCAACTGAGAAATTCCTAACCTTTAGCCCTCCAGCTAACAACCAGGCATTCCTTAACGGCATCGCAAACAACCCAGTTGCAGAAGGTCCACTATGGAACGGTAACTGGCCAGCATTCGACGTTGCTGCCGGAAACGGAGTAACAGCACTGTTCACGGGTGACCGTACCCTGGAAGACTTCCAGGCAAACATCTGTACCGAAACTGCAGGCGCTTTTAACTAAGGCAGGCAATTAGGTATCGTTAGGTAATGCATACGCCCAGGCAGAATCTGTCTGGGCGTATGCATTACACAAATGGAGCATCGTGAAAAACTTAGAGATTGTCTTAGAGCGCATTCGAAAGAATGATTGGCTCTCAAGAACCATTGACAAAGTGGCTGTCAGTTACGTTTGGATCTGGCAGATTTTTCTATCTGTCGCTTTTTTGGCCGCAGGTCTTTCTATTCTCGGATTGCAGCAGGATCTGGGCTGGATTGCGCTTCCGGCATTTGCAGGCCTTGTTGTCTTAATCTTTTTGCAGGCGGTATCTGCCCTCCTTCTTCGTAAGGGCAACTACCGAGGTCGCAGCATCGCAATCATCGGCAATGTGATTGCGATAGCGCTGTTCTCATTCATGGCATTCCAGATCTCAAACATGATTTCACTGTTTGACATCATGAGCCAATCTTTCTTTAACTCATTTTTTGGCTTGTTGGTGCTTTTAAGCGGTATCGCCTGGTGGGTAGTGGCAGTCAGGGTAATTCGAAGATTAGATCCTGAGGATCTGTCAACTTCAAATAAGGCTGACAGAAGTTTTCAAATCAAAGTTATCTACTTTTTCAAGAGGGTTGGTCAAGTACTTACCGTTGTGGGCTCGATTTTATTTTTGGTGCAATTCAATCCCTTTTGGATAATTGGCATTGCATTTTCCTCGCTGTTTTTCCCAAACCCACTGGCTATCCTGTGCGTGGGATTAGCATTTTTCGCATCAATTCAACTGCGGGCATTGTTATCCCCAAGTGTTTCATTGAAACTCAATGCCACCCAGTCAGAAGACGAGCGACTTGCTGGTTGGCTATTTGTATCTCCTAGCATCATCGGTTTCCTAGCTTTCCTAGCTGGACCTTTGGCTTATTCGTTTGTTATGTCCTTTTTCAAGTGGGATGGAATAAATACCCCGACGTTTATCGGGCTCAAAAATTACACGGACACCCTGGGCCTTGAGTTTGCAGCATCCCGTGAGTCACTTTCGACCGGGTACTTTCAGATTGCTGAGCTCTTTGGAATGTCCGTAGGCGCGATAGATCCTTTGTTTTGGAAGGCCATTACTAACATCATGATCTTCCTTCTCACCGCCGTGCCTCTATCGGTGGTGATTGCGCTTATTCTTGCGACGCTTATTGAGCAGAGACTTCCAGGATCCAAAGTATTCCGCGCAGTATTTTTCATCCCAAGCGTTGCCGGCGTCATTGGTGTCACATTGATTTGGAAGCAGATGCTCAACTCCTCGGTGGGTTTCATCAACTACGCAGCAGGAGAGATGTTAGCCATCTTCAACTTCTTTTTGCCCGGCGATCCGTTCCCAACCAGAGTTGAGATTGCCTGGCTTTCGTCTGAGCAATTTGCTCTAGCGGCAGTGGTCATAGTTTTTGTCTGGTCACAGTTTGGCTTCAACACGGTTTTGTATATCGCCGGTCTACAGTCGGTGTCTAAGGAGCTTTATGAGGCGGCAGAGCTAGATGGTGCCACTTCTTTCCAACGTTTTTGGAATGTGACTATCCCTGCGTTGAGGCCAACAACATTCTTCATTACTGCTACAACCGTGATCCTGGCGCTTCAATTGTTCGACATCGTATTTGCACTGAACTCACCAAACGTAGTTGGCTTCCCTAACAACGCGACCCTTACTCCGGTGGTTTACCTGTATCAACTAGGTTTCCAGCAGAACAGCTTTGGAAAGGCTAGTGCTGTGGCTTGGATTCTATTTGCAATCATCTTTGTTTTCACCTTGCTGCAGTTCAATAGGCAGCGCCAGCAAGCGGAGGGCAACTGATGAGCACAAACAACAGCATGGCCAAATCACTTGGTAGCAAGCTACTCACCTACACAATTCTTACTGTCACAGGAATCATCATTTTGATTCCTTTCCTGCTAGCGGTAAGCGGATCTATCAAGACGGTTTCGGATGTTTACACATACCCACCAAGATTCTTGCCCTACGCATCGGATACCGCCGTTATCAATGACGTTGAATACCCGTTGTTTATGGTTCCTGTTTCAGAAACTGAAACTCGTGAACTTGCCAGAATCGAGCAGGGTTTGACAGTTCGCCTGTGGACTCCAATTGCCGGAGGTGAATCTTTCCTCGCACCCAAGGACCAATTCACTGAAACCGAAGAGTTCGTCACAATCAACGGAGAAGAGCTAGCTATCTTTACCGATGAGTCGGGAAACTCATTTGCGGAAGCGGGAAGCGCGATTGTCGGTGTCTACGCAGACCCAGCTGACCCAACAGGCACAAAGGTTTACTATCCGAGTGCTGACCTCGAGCCAGTTGAGGCAGTGAAAGCAGAGCTTGGAAACTTCGGTGAAGTAGTTGAACTCAACGGCTTCGGTCGGGCCTTGTCTAATACTGTCTTGGTTACCATTTTGGTGGTTGCCGGCCAGCTCTTTACAAGCATCCTCGGCGGTTACGCCTTTTCAAGACTTAGGTTTAAGGGCCGGGACAAATTGTTCCTAATTTGGCTAGGTTCCATAATGGTGCCGTTCGTTGTGATTTTGATTCCTCTCTTCCAACTAATTGTTGGCATCAATTGGGTGAACAACTTAGGTGCATTGATTCTTCCATTTATATTTAGCGCTTACGGAACTTTCCTAATGAGGCAGTTTTTCATTTCGATTCCTTTTGAGTTGGAAGAAGCTGCCCGAATTGATGGCGCTAGTCGCTGGACAATTCTGTGGAAGATATTTGTGCCGCTATCGATTCCTGCAATTGCGACGCTCACCACATTTGCTTTCTTGTATGCGTGGAACTCATTTATCTGGCCACTGATTGTTATCAATACTGGAAACGAGTCAGCAACAGTGCTCGCACCTGTTCTTTCCGTGTTGGGTGGACGAGGAGCGGACGCGCCAAACTTGGTACTGGCCGGAGTAATCCTGGCAATCTTGCCGCCGATTTTGGTTTTCTTGTTTGCTCAAAGAGCTTTCGTAGAAAACGCGCAAAGTTCTGGACTAAAGGGCTAGAAGTTAGCCTTCTCCTTGGTGGGCCCAGCCTCTGGAAATGTTCACTGCACGTTTCCAGTTGACATACTGCCACTGATCAAACGCAACAGGTGAGAAGGTTCGGTCGAGTTCAAAGATGCTTTTTAGCTCGGCTCTTGTGGACCAGATTCCGCTTCCAATGCCAGCGAGAAAAGCTGCACCCAATCCTGTGGACTCAAGATTTTTACCCCTGATAACTGGGATGCCAAGAGTGTTGGCCTGAAGCTGCATCAATAGATCGTTAGAAGCTGCTCCACCATCAACGTGTAGAGCCGTTAGGGCATTCTGGGTGTCTTGCGAAATTGCGTCCACCACATCTCTAACCTGGAAGGCAACGGCCTCCAAAGTTGCTCTGGCGATGTGAGCTTTGGTTGTTCCTCGGGTTAGCCCGAAAATTGTTCCTCTGGCGTAGGGATCCCAATAGGGAGCTCCGAGGCCAGTCAGTGCTGGGACAAAGACAACACCATTACTGTCTTTTACGCTCAGGGCAAGAGATTCGACCTCAGGTGCGGTTTCAATGATTTCCAGGCCATCACGTAGCCACTGGACTGCCGCTCCTGCAATAAACACCGAACCCTCGAGGGCATAAAAAGTCTTTCCAGTGGGTTCTTTCCAGGCAATCGTTGTTAGAAGCCCTCTCGAGCTTGTTACTCGATTAGCGCCAGTATTGCTCAAGATGAAAGCGCCAGTTCCGTAGGTGCACTTATTTTCTCCAACTTCGAAGGCAGCTTGACCAAAGAGGGCTGCTTGCTGGTCACCCGCGACTCCAGTAATCGGAATCGAAAGACCAAGAAAGCTAGCTGGGTCACTCTTGGCAAGTTTGCCATAGCTGGACACTACTTCAGGCAGCGCGCTTCGAGGGACCTTGAACATCTCCAGCAACTGCTCATCCCACTCACCGGTGTCGATGTTTAGAAGTTGGGTTCTGGAGGCGTTTGAGGCATCGGTGATGTGAAACTGGCCACCAGAGATTCTTGCAATTAGATAGGAGTCGACGGTTCCGATCAGAACTTGTCCTGACTTGACTGCTTCCCAGATCTCAGGTTCTTTCTGAGCAAGCCACAAAAACTTGGTGCTGGAAAAGTACGGGTCTAAGCCGAGCCCTGTTTTCTCAATAACACTAGCTTCGACCCCAGAGTTTCGTAGTTCAACCACCAGGTTGGAGGTCCTTCGATCCTGCCAAACAATGGCGCGTCTAGCCGGCTTCAGAGTGTCTTTATCCCATAGCACCACGGTCTCACGCTGATTGGTAATTCCAATGGCCGTTGGAGCATCTGTTGAACCCGAAAGGGCTGCTGCTGTGGCGCTGAGAGTGGCTTGCCAAATCTCTTCGGGATCATGCTCGACCCAACCCGACTTAGGAAAGTGTTGGTTAAATTCCTGATAACCCCGAGACAAGATTGCTCCGGAAGTAGACACTACTAAGACGGTGATACCGGTAGTACCTGCATCGATAGAGAGAATGGACATAAATTACAGATTAGCAAAGCTAAGAAAGGGGTTACCTGTTCGTTATAAAACTCGTTGCCGAAACGTTACTGCATAATCGAATAGTTGTAACTTGAGGCTCATACCCTAAACACATGCCCGAAAACACCTCCTCAACAGACTATGACGTTGTCATAATCGGCGGGGGAATTAACGGTGCGGTATCTGCCGCTGCACTGTCAGCCAGAGGACTAAAGGTCTTCCTTGCCGATGAACGAGATTTTGGTGGGCTCACGAGCAGCCAATCAAGCAACCTAATCTGGGGAGGTATCAAATACCTCCAAAGCTATGAATTTGGTCTGGTGTTCAAGCTAAGTAGGGCACGGGCAAGACTCATGAGGAACTACCCAACCAAGATTATCAATATGGGATTCTTTGCAGCCCTGGGACCCAATGCACCTTTCGGTCAGCTACTTGGCCGATTCGGAACACTTTTTTACTGGGCTATCGGATTGTTCTCGACGCCCATGCCGGCTCTGTTTGGAAAAGCAAAACTGAAGATGGTTGAACCCACTGTTTACGCCGAAAACGTGAGGGGAGCGGTTGAGTACTTTGATGGCGTAATGCCTGACAACGACTCCAGGTTTGTTTGGGATTTCGTATCTAGAGCGCGCGAGCTTGGTGCAACGGTGAAAAACTACCACCGCGTGCAAGACATAACTAAGGTTTCTGAAGGCTTCAAGGTTGGGATCAAGAACCAAATCTCTGGTGAGCAATTGGATGTGCGGGCAAAAGTTATTGTGAACGCGGCCGGCCCATTTGCCAAGGAATCAAATGACCTGGTTGGCAGCAGAACCAAGAAAGATCTAGTTTTTTCAAAAGGTATCCATCTCGTGGTTCGAAAGCTCACCTCAGACAAGCGCGTACTTACTTTTTGGGACGAGCAGGGAAGAATCTTTTATGTGATCCCGATGCACGATCGAAGTGTAATCGGAACTACGGATACAAGGGTATTAGATCCTCTTGAGGAAGTTACAGAGCAGGATCGTGAATTTGTTTTGAGGCAAATTAACCTATCCATGACACTTGATCAACCCCTAACAGTTGCTGACATCATCTCGGAACGATGCGGAGTAAGAGCTTTAGTTGTGGATCGAAACAAGGACAACTCCAAATCTGATTGGCATAAGTTATCCCGCAAGCACAGCGTTGAAACTGACCCCCAGGGAGTTATCTCAATTCTTGGTGGAAAATTCACTGACTGCATCAATGTGGGCGAGGAAATCGTACACAAGGTCAGAAAATTCATTCCAGTTGGAGCGGCGTCAGCACCATGGTTTGGGGAAGAAGGATCGAAGGCGAAGACAGCTTTTGATTTATACGTCAAGAATCTAATTTCCAAAGGTGCAATCACGGCGCAAGTTGCAAATCAATTGTGGCGCCGTCACGGCTCGAGGGCGCTAGAGATTGCCGAGCTGCTAGAAAGCCAACCAGAAGCCCGGGAGCTAGTGTTTGAGGGCCTAGCTATAACCTTCGGCGAGCTAGCAGTGATTGCTGAGAATGAGGAGGTCAAGACTGCTGAGGACCTTCTAAGGCGACGGCTCCCGATTGCTATGGCAAGGAGCAAGCAGGAAATCAAGGACAACCAAAAACTACAGTCCTTCTTGAAAGATCGCCAGCTGAGTTAGAAGCGATCCGGCTAGGTGAAGTGGGGCTGATCTAGAGGGCTCTTACTTTTCTTGTCAGGCCACTCAACAATAAGCATCGCTACCACGATCAAAACTCCACCAATTATTGTTCGCGCTGACAACACTTCTTGCCCAACGGCAACTGCAATAGCCGCCGCAAAGACAATCTCCCCAGTCAAGATGATTGCGACCCTGGAAGGGTCCATGATTGATTGCGCCCAAGTCTGAATCAAAAAGGCCATGGCAGTTGCGAACACTGCTGTGAATACAACAGTTCCCCAAACAAAAGCATTGGGTGGTGGCTGGTACCCGTCTGGCACAGCACCCATCCAGCAAACAACCGACCCTGCACCCAATTGAATAACCGTGAGAGGGTAAATGTCTTTGGCGTTACTCCAGAAGCTAAGGCCGATGATGTGACCTGCAAAAAGCAGCGCGCAAGCAATTAGCCAGACCTGACCTGGATCAAATGAGATTCCGTTGAAAGAAATGAAAAGTAAAGCCGTTAGCGCCAGCGTGGTGCCAACAATTACCTTCTTCTCTACTTTTTTCTTGAAAACAAACCAGAAAAGAAGTGGTGTGAAGACGACATACAGGCCAGTCAAGAACCCAGTGATGGCGGCGGTTGTTAGATCTAGGCCGATTGTTTGGGTGATGTAGGCAAGACCGAGCATGACGCCAAGAACGGAACCTCTAAACAGGTTCTGTTTGGTGATTGAGGCTAGAACTTGAGGGCGTATAGCAATCATGACCAAAGTGGCAAGGGTGAAGCGAGTGGCCAAAAAGTCAAATACTGGTTGCTGTGAGATGGCGTCCTTCATCAGGACAAACCCAGCGCCCCAGACAACAGCCACGAAAACCAGTGCGATTACTCCCCAGGACTTTAGCTTCATAGTCCTCAAAGTTTATCCAAGTTGCTTGGCGGGGCTGAAGCCGCCAGCGATCAAGGAATCTGGGCCAAATGTACAAAAAGAGTTTCCCGTTCGTTCACCTTCAGGACAACCCCTGTTTGGGGGGTCGAGTTAACTTGGTGTCTGTCAACCCGACATCTTATGAAAGGTACTACATGTCACGATTAATCAAACTGGCAGCTATTGCTGGAGCTAGCGCTCTAGTTTTGAGTGGCTGTGCAGCTGCATCAAACGAAGAAACCGCTACAGAATCAACTCTAAGCGGCACCATCAGCGGCTCAGGTGCTTCTTCAATGGGTAGCGGCCAAGAAGCTTGGATCGCAGAATTTCAAATCGCTAACCCTGGAGTTACCATCAACTACGATCCTTCTGGTTCTGGAGCTGGACGCGAAGCGTTCACCGCCGGAGGAGTTGTATTTGCTGGAACTGACTCTTACTGGAAGGACGAGGAGCTTGCTCTAGAGTTCGCTGCTTGTGCTCCTGGAACCAAGCCTTGGGAATTCCCAGTTTGGATTTCTCCAATTGCAGTTATCTTCAACTTGGACGGTGTTTCAAGCCTTGACCTAGACGCAGCTACTGTAGCTGGAATCTTCGCTGGCGAGATCACAATGTGGAACGACGATGCAATTGCATCTCAGAACCCAGACGTTGAACTTCCAGAGTTGGCCATCACTGCAGTTCACCGTTCCGACGATTCTGGAACCACCAAGAACTTCACTGACTACCTAAGCAAGACCGCTGAAACCATTTGGACAGTCGGAGCAATTGAGACCTGGCCAACCGAGTACGGTGGCGAGGGCGCAAAGGGAACTTCCGGTGTTGTTGACGCTGTAACCGCAGGTAACGGAACAATCGGTTACGCAGATGCTTCTAAGGCAGGAGACCTAGGAACTGTTGCGATCAAGGTTGGAGACGGCTATGTTTCCTACAGTGCAGAAGCAGCTTCAAAGGTTATCGAAGCTTCATCTCCAGTTGAAGGCAGAGAGTCTTACGACTTGGCTTACAAGATTGCACGTGACACTACTGAGGCCGGGGTTTACCCGATCGTTCTAGTGTCCTACCTAACTGGTTGCAACGAGTACCTAGATGCAGAAGCCGCCACACTAGTGAAGGCATATGCTTCATACATCATCTCTGAGCAGGGCCAGGCTACCGCGGCATCTGCCGGAGGTACAGCACCGATTAGTGCCAGCTTGCGCGAGAAGGCACAAGCAATTATCGACGCTATCAAGTAGTAATAGAATCAACTCGAAGCCCGGCCCAGCCTTACGGCTGAGCCGGGCTTTGAGCAAAAATCAGTCTTGAATCACCTATTTGCCGAGGAGAATGATGTCATCACAAGCTCCAGTTGTGAAGCGTCGTATTGGTGACCTTGTCTTTTCTAATCTTGCATTAGGCTCCGGAGTTGCAATCCTGGTGATCCTTGCCGCGGTTGCTATTTTCTTGTTTGCTGAATCAGTACCCGCTTTCTTGAGTGAGCAAGATGCTTCCCCAGATGGATTCTTTGCCTATGTTGCACCATTTCTATTTGGAACAGTTTTGGCCTCAATCATCGCTCTCCTAATCGCAACCCCACTGGCTATTGGAATTGCTTTATACATTTCACACTTTGCCCCTAGGCGCGTTTCTCAGATCCTCGGTTACTCCATTGACTTACTAGCAGCTATACCATCCGTTGTTTACGGGTTATGGGGAATGCTTGTCCTAGCCCCATTTCTAAACCCCGGCTATCTCTGGCTAAGTGAGAACTTTGGCTGGATTCCGTTTTTTGAAGGACCCGTTTCAGCAACCGGCAGAACGATGATGACTGTTGGAATCGTGCTAGCAATCATGATCTTGCCCATCATGGCTGCATTGATTCGAGAGATTTTCTTGCAGACACCTAGGCTCCACGAGGAAGCAGCATTGGCTCTTGGCGCTACTCGCTGGGAAGTTATAAAGATGGCTGTACTACCGTTTGGAAAAGCAGGAATAATCTCTTCAGCAATGCTTGGTCTCGGAAGAGCCCTAG
>NZ_JBIIAL010000018.1:0-14097 GCF_044239955.1 Rhodoluna sp. | reverse complement strand
GCGGCTTCGACCAATAGATCTAACCGAGTCGCTTCCAAACCGGGGGATCCAGGAATGCATTACTAAACCGAAAGCTTATGAAGCTAGGGCTTTTTCTACGACCATTTACTACTCTAGCCCTGATTGGGGCAATAAAGTCAAGAACTTTTTTGCAGGCTCCGGGGCCAACTAGTCAAGATATTCCAGACCCACAACCACAGTTACCGGGTCCGGAAACTGGTCCGAAACCGCGATTATGGAGCCTGGGAATCTGGCCGCTAACGCCTCTGCCTCATCACGAAAACCCTCTTCGGAGATGAAAACCAAGGTGTTTGTTGATGTTGGGGATCCTGGATCGGTGTCACCGAGGCTAGAGGTGGAAACGATGTTCCAGCCTTCCTGGGTTAGCTCTTCGCCAATTGCAGGAGCAATGCCGGTGTCAGTTCCATCTATTACCGACACCTGAACCTGAGGAACGAAGGGAAGTTCTGGCATCATCACGCTCAAATCTGCGATCCGAAGACCCATAAGTCCCCCAAATGCCAGCAGCCCGGAAATGGCTGTCAGGGTAAGAAATGACCGAATGTAATCCATGGCTTTTTTTGGTGCAAGGTGCTTTCCACCGATACCAAGATTGGGATCAGCTCTCTCTTGCACTTTGTCTTCCATGGTTGCCTTTATGAGATTGGGCGTTGAGCTTCTATATTGGCACTTGGGGCCTAGGAAAGGAAACTGGAGATGGACTACCCGATCAAGAAGTCAGACCAGCAATGGCGCGAGGAACTAAGCGAGTTTGAGTACCAGGTACTTCGCGAGGCCGGAACCGAACGGGCTTTCACCGGTGAGCTACTGAATGAGCATCGCACCGGAATCTTTCGCTGTCGCGGTTGTCAGGCAGAGCTTTTTCGAAGCACTACCAAGTTTGAGTCTCACTGTGGCTGGCCAAGCTTTTATGAGCCAAAAGCAGAGGATGCAGTTGAGCTTCTGGAGGACAGAAGTTTTGGAACAGTGCGAACTGAAGTTAGATGCCGAGCCTGCGGCTCGCACCTAGGTCATGTATTTGAAGATGCCCCACAAACCCCAACGGGTGATCGCTATTGCATCAATTCAGTGAGCATCACATTTGAAGAGTCAAACTAAATGATCATTGGGCTTGGAACCCTTATAAATGTTGTAGCCATCGTTGTTGGCGCAGCGGCCGGAGTGCTACTTGGTAATCGCCTAAGTGAAAAAACTTCACGGGTGGTAACTGACGGCCTTGGGCTAGTGGTTTTGGTGCTTGGCGGACTTAATGTCATGTCCCTTCTTGACGAAGAACTTGTTTCGGCGGTTGGCCCTGGAATCCCGCTGCTAATCGTGATTGGCGCGATCCTCATTGGTGGAATCATTGGCTCAGCTCTTCAGATTGAGCAGCGACTTGAGAAACTTGGCGCATTCCTGCAAAAGAAGTTTGCCAAAAAAGGCTCAAAGGGCTCGAAGGAAAAATTCATCACCGGTTTCGTGAATGCCTCTCTGGTATTCACCATTGGTCCACTGGCAATTCTTGGAGCTTTGAGTGACGGACTCGGCCAAGGGATTGAACAGCTTGCCACAAAGTCAATCCTTGACGGATTTGCATCTTTGGCTTTTGCTGCGAGTTTGGGCTGGGGCGTTGCTTTATCGGCAATCCCGGTTGGCCTTTGGCAAGGCTTGATTACCGTCCTAGCCTTCTCGGTTGGTGCTGTGGTTTCAGCTCCATTGATATCGGCTCTAACCGCTACCGGTGGGGTATTACTTCTTGGTGTTGGGTTGCGACTTCTTCAAATTAGGCAAGTGGCGGTTGGCAATATGCTGCCGGCTTTGATTGTGGCTCCGGTTATCACGCTGATTGTCCTAGCCATCTAGCCAGTGGCCAAATTGTGGGGCCGACCAGGGGACTTGAACCCCTAACCCCCGCATTACAAGTGCGGTGCGCTACCAATTGCGCCAGGTCGGCCTGCAGCTCGAAAGCTACGTAGAAGGCGGGAACCCCCATACCTCCTCGAAAAGCATATCAGTTTGTCGGAACTAAAGCGAAAAACCCGAAGCGGTGAGTAGCGAGCTACTACCATCTACTACCAAATCTGAAGCTAAGGAGTTTGAAAAGTCAAAGCTGATTATGGGATAAGGAACTGGCACTCGTGTTTATTTGGGGGTTTATTGTTTGGAAGCAAAGATAAAGAGACTTGGCTGACTGATTAACGTAGGGAAAGAAAAACCCCGCGGCACTGGCCGCGGGGAATTCTCTTCTGAGTAAGTTTTCCCTACTCGGCTGGTCCAGCGGTCACTAATTGGACAAACTGAGCAAAACGAGCTGGACTTGCAAGCTCTTCGCCAGTAGACCAGGTGTACTGCTGACCATTAACAAAAATGGCCGGCGTTCCAGTAACCATGAGATCAGTGCCTGGGATTGGTTCAGACAACGCTCTTTCTGTTGCGTCCTTTATAAACGAGCCAAACATCTTGGAGTTGATACAACTGCTTACAGGCTCAATGTTGGTTACGCCAACTTCCTGGGCAAATGCAATCAGGTCGGAGTTCTCGGGACCAGCGGCTCCTTCAGTTGGCTGAGATTGGAACAACCTGGTGTTGTATTCAAAGAAGTTGTCCGGGGAATAGTCCGCCACACACATCGAGGCATTAGCTGCTCGCGAAGAGAACGCGTTTGGGGACCCTCGGCCATCAAGGAACGAAAGTGGGTGAAGCTCTAAAGTAGCCGCGCCAGAGTCGACCCAGTTCTTCAACTGCTCGGAGTTTGGCAACTCGAAGATTGCACAAATCGGGCACTGGTAATCAACGTAAACAAGAATTTCCACTGGGTTCGGCTGGGTCTCCGGTGGCGAGAATTCGGGGGTGTAGACCTGCAATCCACTTCCAACCTTTACCCCGTCGTTGAAGCTTGCGTTCACCGGAACCGCTTGAGACTGGGTGCTGGCGGAAAACACCGCAAAAGCGATCGCTCCTGAAGCCACGAGTACAGAGGTCACGATACCGATCTGAATAAGGATGCGGTTGCGCTTATCGCCTTTTTTCTGCTGGTCTCGCATGGCTCTAGCCTTTTCACGAGCGGCTTCACGTTGTTCTGATCTGGTAGGTCTCGGGGTGTTTGAGGTCATTTTGGTAGTTTACAGGACGATTCTTGGCTCTGCGGGTTAGGGCTGCCTTGGATTCTGGTGGGATACTTGAAGCATCCATCGGGGCCTTCCGATGGTGAATTCACAAAGGATCGTCCGGCACGTACCTGCCGGTGAAGGAGAATCACCATGGCAACAGTTAAATTCGATAAAGCCAGCAGAACATATCCTGGCGGCACCGCAGCAGCAGTTGACTCTATAGAACTAGATATCGCCGATGGCGAGTTCTTAGTTCTAGTTGGTCCTTCCGGTTGCGGTAAGTCAACAACTCTTCGCATGCTTGCAGGGCTCGAAGAAGTTAACGGCGGGAAGATCTATATCGGTGACCGTGACGTCACAAACATCCCACCAAAAGATCGCGACATTGCGATGGTTTTCCAAAACTATGCTCTCTACCCACATATGACCGTGGCCGAGAACATGGGTTTCGCTCTAAAAATTGCAGGCGTTGCCAAAGAAGAAAGAGCAGCGAGAGTTCTCGATGCGGCAAAGCTTTTGGATCTTGAGCCTTACCTAAACAGAAAGCCAAAGGCCCTCTCCGGTGGTCAGCGCCAGCGAGTTGCGATGGGACGAGCAATCGTTCGTAAGCCTCAGGTGTTCTTGATGGACGAGCCGCTATCTAACTTGGACGCAAAGCTTCGAGTTCAGACCAGAACTCAGATTGCATCACTTCAGCGTCGTCTAGGAGTCACAACTGTTTACGTGACCCACGACCAGGTTGAGGCCATGACCATGGGTGACCGCGTTGCCGTTTTGAAAGACGGGGTGTTGCAGCAAGTTGCGACCCCTCGTGAGCTTTACGAGGCTCCGAAGAACGTCTTTGTTGCTGGCTTCATCGGCTCACCGGCCATGAACCTGCTTGAGGCCGACATCGTTGATGGTGGCGTGAAGTTTGGAAACACTGTGGTTTCAATTCCTAGCAACATCCTTGCCAAGACCAAGGCCAAGAGGGTAACTCTTGGTATCAGACCAGAAAACATCGATGTTTCAAAGACCAAGGGAATCTCTGTGGAGATTGACGTGGTCGAGGAACTTGGATCTGATGGCTACCTTTACGGTAGGGCCAAGCTCGATAGCGGAGAAATCGAGCTAGTTGCTCGCGTTGATGGACGCGACCACCCGCACAAGGGCGAGACAGTTTTCCTAAACCCAGAAGGTGGCATTATGCACATCTTCGACGTGGAAACAGGAGAGCGTCTTAACTAGCGCAACATGACCCAAGCACTTGATATAACGGCTGCCACGGTCGATCCGGCTCTATTAGATCTTCCGTGGCATTTGCCGTTGGAGAACTGGCCCGAAGAAAACATTGCTTCTTTGCCCAAGGGTCTTTCAAGGCATACCGTTCGCTTTGCTCACCTGAGTGGCCACGTCATTGCAATCAAGGAAACTCTTCCAGATCTCGCAAAGCGCGAATACGAAATGCTCAAAGATCTTCAAAAACTATACATCCCTTGCGTTGAACCTTTTGCAAACATCAAGAATCGAAGTGACAGCCATGGGAACGAATTGCCAGCTGTCTTGATTACTCGGCACCTTAAGTTTTCACTTCCCTATCGTGCGATGTGGTCGCAGGGGCTTCGCGCAGAAACAGCAACCAGATTGGTTGATGCACTTGCCGTGCTACTAGTGCGCTTGCACTTAGCGGGATTTTTCTGGGGAGACGTCTCTTTGTCAAACACACTCTTCCGTCGTGATGCTGGTGCATTTGCCGCCTACCTAGTAGACGCGGAAACTGGTCAGCTTTATGAATCGGGACTCTCCAATGGCCAACGTGAGAACGATCTAGAGATTGCGAGAGTGAATATCGCCGGTGAGCTCATGGACTTAGTTGCTAGCGGTAGAGCAGGCGAAGGAGTAGACCCAAATGCCACGAGCGAAAGAATCGTAAACAAGTATCGGGAGCTCTGGAAAGAGCTAACTGCCGCTGAGGTAATCAACATGGATGAGCGTTGGAGAATCAACCAGCGGGTGGATAGGCTCAACGACTTAGGTTTCGATATTGAAGAGTTAATGATCAAAGCTGACGAGACTGGAAACAGTCTCAAGATTCAACCCAAGGTAGTGGACGCAGGTCATCACACCCGAAGGCT
The DNA here is from genome assembly GCF_044239955.1 of Rhodoluna sp. Lineage (GTDB taxonomy): Bacteria > Actinomycetota > Actinomycetes > Actinomycetales > Microbacteriaceae > Rhodoluna. Next base: position 8,873 of record NZ_JBIIAL010000018.1, on the reverse strand, counting down.
AATTCGGCTGACCGGTTTGGATGTTCACGAGAACCAATCCCGTAAATTACTTAATGACTTAGATGCCTTCAGGGTCAAAATTGATCCCGAAGGGGACGAGGAAGTGCTAGCCCACCGTTGGCTGAGCGAGGTCTTTGAGCCCGTAATCAAGGCCATCCCCCGCGAATATTCTGGACGTCTAGAACCAGCTGAGGTTTTCCACCAGGTGCTACTTCACCGCTGGGACCTAGCGGAGAAGCTAGAAAGAAAAGTGCCTCTGGAAGAGGCAGTTAATTCTTATGTAGTGAACGTCTTGGCTTATAGAAGAGACGAGGAGGCGCTAATTGCTCCTGTTACTGAGGCAATTACTTTGCCTACCGCAATCCCCTCAGGAAACATCGAGGTGGATGAAGAAGAGGAAGGCGACTGGCGAGATAAGGTCTAGAGCTTAGGTCTGGATTTGGAAATCTCGTAAAGCGCTACCGAAGCGGCGATACCGGCATTCAAAGACTCAGTTTCTTTGGCAATCGGAATAGACAAAACTGCGTCGCAGTTTTCCTGAACTAATCTAGATAGGCCTTTACCTTCTGAACCGACAACCAAAACTAGTGGTTCGTTAGATAAGTTGAATTTTGGCAGTGACATATCTCCCCCGCCATCCAAACCAACAACAAACAGTTTTCTTTTCTTGAATTCCTTTAGGGTTGCGTTCAGGTTCGCTGCAAGAGCAACTGGCACTCTTGCCGCCGCACCTGCTGAAGTTTTCCAAGCCGAAGCGGTCACACCAGTTGATCTGCGCTGCGGCAAGATAACTCCGTGGCCACCAAACGCCGCCACTGAACGAATAATCGCACCGAGGTTTCTAGGATCCGTGATTCCATCGAGAGCAACAAACAACGGTGTCGCACCGCGCGATAAAACTTTGTCTAGTAGTTCCATGGGGTGGGCGTAGTTGTATGGAGGAACTTGAAGCGCAACTCCCTGGTGCACAGAATCGAAACCAGTCAGCCGATCAATTTCTGGGCGGGTTACTTCGGAAATTGGAATCTTTCGCAAATTCGCCAAGGTGATAGCTTCTTTGACCCTGTCATCCATCTCAATTCGAGAGGCAAGATACAAAGTCGATGCTGGCACTTTGGCGCGCAGGGCTTCGAGAACTGAGTTTCTTCCAGACAGAACCTCGAAGCTCTCGGTCGCCTTGGTGATGCGCCTGCCTTTGCGGGCAGCAGCTCCTGCCACACCCGCAGTTTTTGGACCGGATGCTACAAACTCGCCCTTGCGACCTACTCGAACTCCAGCAGCTTTTTTCTTATCCGCAGACTTTTTGGCGCGGAAGGCTTTATGACCCTTGCGATCTTCGGCTTTGGGTGTTGGACCCTTGCCTTCGAGTCTTTTGCGGCCATGGCCGCCAGTTCCTACGCTTGGGCCTTTTTTGCCTTTAGCCGATCCCGGTCTTGCAGCTTTACTAGGCACCTAGGCTCCAATTGGTTGAGCCAGCTTCATCCTCGAGGGTGATTCCAGCGATCTTTAGCTGATCGCGGATGCGATCAGAAGTTTCAAAGTCTTTATTATCTCTTGCTGTTTTTCTTTGCTCAATCATGGTCTGCACTAACTTGTCCAAAGCGGAATGGGCCTCAGCTGATCCCTTCGTTTGCCAAATGGCATCCAGCGGGTTGATGTTCAGCACGTTCACTATACCCAGAACTGCAAAGTATGCCTCTGCTGCCTCATTCATGTTTTCGGCGTCCAGGGCTGTGTTTCCAGCTCGCACAGTTTCGTGCAGCACAGCAAGTGCTGATGGCATATTGAGATCGTCATTCATGGCCTCAATAAACTTCTTGGGCAGCGAAGTTGACCCGCTAGGTCCCTTAGGGGATTTGTTGTCGCTTAACTTGCGTCCGGCACGTTCAAAGAAAGAGGTAATTCTTTCGATTGCGGCTTCGGCTTCTTGAATGACACCCTCGTTGTAATCCAAGACAGATCGATAGTGCGCAGAACCTAGGTAGTAACGAAGAGCTAAAGCATTTGCATCGGTTAGAACATCGCTAACCAATATCGAGTTACCGGCAGATTTGCTCATCTTTGCTCCAGCCACGTTTACGAGGCCATTGTGAAGCCAGTAGTTCGCAAAGTCGTGTCCCGCAGCGCGGGATTGGGCAAGCTCATTTTCGTGGTGTGGAAAACGAAGGTCCAAACCGCCGCCGTGAATGTCAAATTGAGTCCCTAGATATTTCACGCTCATTGCGGAGCATTCGATGTGCCAGCCGGGTCTGCCTCTTCCAAACGGTGAATCCCAGGATGCATCCAATGGCTCAGAGTCTTTGTGGGCTTTCCAAAGAGCAAAATCTCTAGGGTCTTTCTTGCCCCTGGAATCAGCTTCAGTGTCTGCAATTAGGTCGTCTTTGGCTTGATTCGTAAGCTCGCCATAGCTTTTCCAGCTGCTGGCGCTAAAGAAGACATCAGCTGAGTTCTCAACCTGATAAGCGTGACCCTTGGAAATTAGCAACTGAATTAGCTCAATCATTTCCATGATGTTGCCAGTTGCCCTTGGTTCATAGCTAGGGGTTCCGATGTTGATCTTGCGATAGGCGCTAGCAAAAGCCTGTTCGCATTCAAAAGCTAGACCCCACCATGATCTTTTTTCGGCTTTGGCGTTATCTAAAACCTTGTCATCAATATCTGTCACATTTCGAATTAGCGTGACATCATTGCCAAGAGTTTGGAACCAGCGAACTAGCTGATCGTAAACAAGGGCTGAACGCAAGTGACCTAGATGAGGCATCGACTGGACCGTCGGTCCGCATAGGTAGATTCCTACCTTGCCCTTTTCTAAAGGCACGAAGTCTTTTAGTGACTGGGTTTTGGAATCAAAGAGCTTCAGGTTCACGAGCCCAAGCCTACCTTTCGCACCAAACTGGTGGCCACAGCCGCCAACCCCTCGTCACTTCCTAAAAATCCCATTCCATCGGTGGTGGTAGCTGAAACACTTACCGGAGCGCCAATAATAGCCCCTAGGTGAGTTTCAACTTCCAACCTTCTAGGTGCAAGCTTTGGTCTGTTTCCAATCAACTGCACTGAGACATTAACTGGTTCAAAGCTTTGCTCCTTGAGTAGTTCCAAGGTGGCCTTTAGAAAAACTTCTCCTGAAGCTCCCGAGTACTCAGGACGGTCCACTCCAAAGTTTGATCCGATATCTCCAAGGTTTGCAGCCGACAGCAAAGAGTCAACAATCGCATGAGCAATGACATCGCCATCGCTGTGGCCTTCAAGAGCTAGCTCCCCGGGCCACTCCAACCCTCCAAGATAGAGAGTCTTTGTCTTGTCATCGCTGTAGCGGTGAGCATCTGAACCAATTCCGGTTCTGGCGTGAGCTAGCAAGTACGTTTGTGCTCTCTCGAAATCCTCGGCGGTGGTTATCTTCATGGCTTGCTCTTCGCCCGGGATCATCATGACGGTGCCACCAATTGATTGAATTAGTGCGGCGTCATCAGTGAATTCTTGCGTGGCACCCACATGAGCTGCCACCAAAACACTGGCTGGGAAACCCTGCGGGGTCTGAGCACGAACCAGGTCAGATCGCTCAATTGTTTCTTGGATTGCATCGCCTTTGTACCTCTTTATGGTGTCCGCAACGTGCAGTGCTGGAATAACGCCAATCTGGTTTTCAAAGACTGCCTGCGCTACCCGATTAAACAAATCGCTAGAAGCTAGCGACCTTGCAGAATCATGAACCAAAACAATATCGATGCCACCTGCTATTACCGCCAAAGACTCAGAAACTGATTGCTGCCTGGTGGCGCCGCCAACGACCACCCGAATATCCACACCCTGATTAGAAAGCTGTTTTTCAAATTCCAGAGTCTGGCTTAGGTGAGATTCTGGAACAGCGATGATTAACTGCTTGAGGTTGTCGGTTGCGAGCGCCCGAAAAACGCTGTGTTCTAGAAGTGATTTTCCGGCTAGTTCAACGAAGGCCTTGGGTTCTTTTGCTCCTAGGCGCTCACCTTTACCTGCAGCTAGTAGAACCACCGCTACTGAGCGTTGGGTCATCGTTCTAGTCTTTCCTAGGAAGCCAGAACTTGGTCTAGCAAGACGCCGGCTTTTTCTTCGTCTGTCTTTTTAGCAAGCGCTAGTTCGGAAACTAGAATCTGACGGGCCTTAGCAAGCATGCGCTTTTCACCAGCAGAGAGTCCTCGGTCCTGATCTCTTCTCCATAGGTCTCTGACAACCTCAGAAACCTTGACTACGTCACCGGAAGCTAGCTTTTCTAGGTTGGCCTTGTATCTTCTGGACCAGTTAGTTGGCTCTTCAATAAACTCAGCGCGCAACACATCGAAAACCTGCTGAACACCCTTGCGATCAATAACATCGCGAACTCCAACCATTTCGACATTGGCGGCTGGAACCCAGATTGTTAGATCACCCTGGGCAACCTTCAGCTGAAGGTACTTTTGGGTAGCGCCACGGATGTTTCGGTTTTTAACCTCTACGATTTTTGCTGCGCCGTGATGTGGATAAACGACGGTTTCGCCAACCTCGAACTTCATGTGTTGGATTCCCTTCAGAAACCACTATTTTACCACAGCTAAGGCCTTTATTCCTGCCGTAAACTAGGAACTAATGCCCAATTAGGAGGATCATTGCTAGTTCGTCGGATCACAATCGCTTTGGCAGCCACAGCCATGACACTTGGTTTGAGCGCCTGCAGCCTTAGCGGCAACGTAGCGTCTTTGGATCCCTACTCCCCTAGCGATGGCCAGCAAATTGACCTTGAATCCGTGAAGGCTCGTAACTTTATCTACCTAGTGGGCGACAGCGGTCGAGGCTTCTTGATTGGCTCCTTGGTGAGCACCTCACCAACAGATATGCGGGTGAAGCTTCAGTATGTGGACCCAGCAACTGATGAGCGAACAGATGTCTTTTTTGATGTACCAGCAGGATCCAAAATTGACTTTGGCTATAACGGCAATCCCGCGCTCGAGCTACCGGTTGTTGAGGTGCCAGGTCAAACTGCAAAGTTCTATCTTTTGGAAAGCGACAGTATCAGCGGAATAATTCAAGTGCCAGTTTTGGATGGAACCCTGGCTGAGTACCGAATGCTCCTTGAGCAGCTAGAAGCCCAGCAACCAGAGGAATCTGAAGAAAACTAAACTTCGAGCTTGTAACCCAAGCCTCGCACGGTCTGGATGTATTTCGGCCTAGCAGGATCTTCTTCAACTTTTGAGCGCAGTCTTTTTATGTGAACATCCAAGGTCTTGGTGTCGCCGAAGTAATTTGATCCCCAGACGCGATCAATAATCTGGCCTCGGGTCAAAACGCGATTCACGTTTTCCATCAGTAGCTCCAGTAACTCAAATTCCTTGAGTGGCAGCGTTAGGGGGTTTCCATTGAGAGTCACCACATGACGATCCGAATCCAATCGAAGCTCGCCAGCAATCAGGACTGACTCGACAGTAATCGGGGGCTCAACTTGCCTTCTTAGGACAGCCTTGATTCTTGCAAGGAGTTCCCTGGTTGAGTACGGCTTAGTGATGTAATCGTCAGCGCCGATCTCAAGCCCAACAATTTTGTCAATCTCTGAGTCCTTGGCAGTGAGCATGATGATTGGAACATTAGAACTTTGTCTAATCTGTTTGCAAACCTGGTTACCATCAATTTTTGGAAGCATGAGATCCAAAAGGATTATGTCAGCGCCTGATTTCTCATAGACCTGTAAGGCTTCTTCGCCATCGACTGCAATCGATACATCGTGGCCCTCTTTTTCGAGGAAAAACACCAGTGCCTCTCGAAGGGACTGCTCATCTTCAACAACCAAGACTTTGGCCATTACTTTCCTTCCCTAACTAGGTCGATGGTGCCAGTGGCTGGGTCTGAGGCTGTTGCTAACGGAACCCGGAGGGTGAAAGTCGATCCAACCCCGACCTGGGAGAAAAGCTTTACCTCTCCGCGGTGAATCTTGGCTACATGCTTGACGATGCTAAGACCAAGGCCGGTGCCTCCGGTTTCTCTTGACCTCGAGGGATCGGCTCGGTAGAAACGTTCAAAAATTCTCTCCTGATGCTCGGGGGAGATTCCAGAACCTGAGTCTGTGACTGCGATTTCAGCAATCGAATCTTTAGCACTGCAGCCAATTCCAACGCTGGTTCCCTGATCCGAGTAGCTGATGGCATTTTCAACGAGATTCTTAACCGCGGTGATCAACATTTCTTTGTTTCCAAAAACTTCAAGTGGTGGAGCTTGTTCTGTAACCAATCTAATTTTTCTATTTGCCGCAAGCTGTTCGTTTCGATCAATTGCCTCCGCAACAACCTCATTTAGATCAATGAGTTCTGCATCAGCAATTACCTCTTCAGATTGAAGTCTGGAAAGTTTGATAATGTCTTGGACCAAAAATGTAAGCCTGCTAGATTCCTTATCTAAGCTGGACGCAAACTTGGCAACAGCAGCACGATCGTCTCCAGCTTCTTGAATGGCTTCGGAAAGCAAGGCAATTGCACCGATAGGTGTTTTTAGTTCATGTGAAATGTTTTCAATAAAGTCACGTCTTGTTTTGTCTAGTCGAATGTCGCTGCCTCTATCTTCTAGAACCAGAACAACGTAGTCACCCTCAACTAGCTTCGCCTTTGCTGCAACGGACACCTTTTCCTTAGCCAGGCCCACTCGCAAGATTCCTTCGAAGGATTCAATTTCTGATCCAGACCTGGCACGTTGAGAAAGTTCAATGAGCTCACCGTGAACAAGTAATCCCCGGGAGACCAGACCGTAAGATTCAGCCCAACTGTTCGTCCCAACTACCTTGTTTGATCCTTCGACAACAATTCCTACCGAACCCATGAGCTCCAGAACTTCCGCAACGAGATCTGGGATGGATAGCTTCGATTCACTGGACTTTGATGAACGCCTGCTAATAATCCAGCCGAGCGCGGTTCCTAGAATCAGAATCAGCACACCGCCGAGAATGATTGCCGCAAGACCCAATGTGTTCACATTGTTAACCATATGACCCGCGAAAGCGGTCAAAGTGCCAAAAACCTCGAAAATAGAGGTAATTTTGAACTAGGTTTGGTGTTTATTTGGCTCCCGTTAACCAACGGGTGGGATATTCACTAAGTAAATCAAAGAAGGGAAACATCGATGCGCGAGGTATTCCAAAGTGAACTGCTCGAGGTTCAGGAGCGCCTGGTCGACATTTCTCGTTCCGTAGTCACAATCCTTGAAAAAGCCACTGACGCTTTCCTTACCAACAACGTTTCCCAGGCCGATCAGGCCCTTGAGATTTCGGACGCTAATGAGGATAAGGCTCTGGCCCTGGATGAACTTGTAATCAAGATCTTGGCCCGCCAGTCCCCAGTGGCCAGAGACTTGAGAGTGCTGGTGTCTGCACTGCGAATCAGCGCAAGCTTGGAGCGCATGGGCGCTCTTGCCTGCCACCTAGCTTCCATAGCCCGTTACCGCTTTCCGGGTTCTGCTGTTCCTGACTCTTTGAGAAAGACCTTCGAAGAGATGAGCGCATTGGATATACAGCTAGCAAAGAAACTTACAGAGGTTCTGCAGAATGCAGACGTCGATTTGGCTAGAGCTATTCAAGCTGAAGACGAGAGAGTTGACGAGCTGCACCGCAGCGTCTTTGAAGTAGTCCTTTCAGACAACTGGAAAGAAAACGCAATGTTTACAGTGGACGTAACTTTGGCAAGCCGCTACTTCGAGCGCTTTGCAGACCACGTCGTAGACATCTCAAGCAAAGTAACTTACCTAACCACCGGTGAGTGGCACGAGACCGAATAGTTCTTTACTCTTTGCCTTGATTGGCAACAGCGGCCTGACCAGCGGCTGCGGCTGCAGGGTCGAGATATTCTCCACCTTTTACAACTGGCTCGAAGTTAGCATTCAGCTTGTACAGCAAAGGCATGCCGGTTGGAATGTTTAGCTCCGCGATGTCTTCATCGGAAACGCCATCAAGTAGCTTCACAAATGCCCGCAGTGAGTTCCCGTGAGCGGTAACCAACACAGTCTTTCCTGAACTTAGGTCCGATTTGATTTCTTCCCAGATTGGAAGGAATCTAACCAAAACATCCTTGAGGCATTCGGTGCGAGGAAGATCGCTCCCTAAATCCTTGTAACGCTTATCGCCTGCCTGGGAATACTGGTCGCCGTCCTCTATCGGTGGTGGTGGAACGTCAAAGCTTCTGCGCCACAGCTGAAATTGCTCTGGGCCATAGGCTTCGAGAGTTTGAGCCTTGTCTTTTCCTTGCAAAGCTCCGTAGTGACGCTCATTTAGCCTCCAAGAGCGCTTGACGTCAATCCAGCCTCGATCGGCGATATCCAAAGCGATGTTTGCGGTGTTGATGGCTCGCTTTAATAAAGAGGTGTAAAGAAGATCTGGCTCCAGGCCTGACTCGGCGAGCAGTTCTCCTGCCCTTTTTGCTTCTTGCCTGCCCTGGTCACTTAGATCAACATCAACCCAACCAGTGAATAGGTTCTTCTGATTCCAGGTGCTGTTACCGTGGCGGAGCAAAATCAGTGTGTGTTGAGTAGTCATTATTCTCCAAGTTTAGGCGCTTTGCTTGCGCCACCTAGTTTGAGTCGAGGAAGTTTGGGAACCTCAACCACCTTGCCGGCTGACTGCGGAACAATAATCTCCTGAGTAGCGGCAATCATTCCCCCGCTAGAGCTGACTTCTAGTGACGCATCCTCAGTTACTGAGCGAGAGATAACCGCCAAAGCAATCGGGCCCATTTCAAAGTGCTGCGCGGCAGAGGTTATTTTCCCAACAACTTTCTCTTGCCCAGAGACTCGAACCTCGTCTCCAACATCTGGAAGTGAATGCTCCGAGCCATCCAAGTGCAAGAAAGTCAGTCTTCGTGGCGGATGACCGAGGTTGTGAACTTTAGCTA
>NZ_JBIIAL010000017.1:0-14448 GCF_044239955.1 Rhodoluna sp. | reverse complement strand
CGGGAGTGTAGCTCAATGGTAGAGCCTCAGTTTTCCAAACTGATGGCGCGGGTTCGATTCCCGTCACTCCCTCCAATTACCTCTGGCAGGTATTACACCAATAAAGCTTGCGGCCATAGAAAAGCTCAAGCTTCACTTTCTTCCCACACTGCCTACAAGGCAAATCTTCACGTTTATATACGTTGTAACGATCCAAAAGCGGCACCCTGCCCTTCAAGAATCCCTCACGCGTCAGCATAAAGCCGGTCTTCACTCCAATTTTCATGAGATTCACGGCATCATCCCAAATGGCCAACAGCGTTTGCTCGGAAACTTTGTTTCCTGTCTTGTGTGGAGATAATCCTGCTCTAAACAGAAGTTCTGCTCGATAAACGTTTCCGATGCCGCTGATCACGGCTTGGTTCATTAGCAGTGCTCCAATCGGTACAGCCGAGCCTCTCACTTTCGAGACAAAACGAAGCCCTTCTTGGCCCGAAGGGTCAGCTCTTAGTGGGTCTGGGCCAAGACGCCTAATGACTGTCAAAACATCATCAGCGTCGACAACTTCACAAACTGTTGGGCCACGAAGATCTGCTGAAGCAGTGTTTGATCCAAATCTTGATCGGACCTGGCCCCAGATTTCTGGTGCTTTTGATAGTGGCACTTCGTAGAAGTTCCACTTGCCATAGATTCCTAAGTGCACCCGAATGGTGAGTTTGTTATCAAAACCAAGAAACAGTTGCTTGCCAATGGCACTTGACTCAACAAGCTTCCTTCCAGAAACTAAAGACGCCTGCTCAGTAAATCTTCCTTGTGGGGAGGAGATTTTTACTTTGGAATCAACAAAGAGTTCGGCAAGTTTGTTTGCGGTTCTATGAACGGAGTGACCTTCTGGCATGGCTCTAGGAAACTAAGTCTTCGATTTGCCTGACGATAGTCTGCGGGTCTTTACTGCGGATAGACACTTCTGTGCCATCTTGCAGGTATAGCTTCACAGCTGGGCCCTTAGAAGGAACAAACCCTATTTTGCGAGTGGTAAGCCTTACTCCCCACCCGCCAAATTCGCGAGCCGATACTGCACCCACAGCAGCGCTAACAATTTCTTCGGGCGGGAAGCTCATGAAACTAAAACCACGAAGCTTTACATCAACCTGCTCGCCAACAACTATTTCTGGCATTGCCAAAAAGAAAATCAGCAACACCGGCACCGAAAGCATCAAGAAAGCAAACACGGGTAAAGGAAAGCTGATTGCGGCCGCATCAGATGCACCAACTTGGATAAGCGCAGAGGTCGTAATTATTCCAGTAATCACCCAGAAAATAATTCCAACGACAAGAAGCAGCAATTTCTTGATTCGCACTTTAGCTTTTGCCCAAACGGATAACGCTAGTGATGGTGCCCAGATCAGCAATTGAACAATTAAAGCAGTAAGGGCGAACTCACTAATTGACACGAAGCCATCTGGCTGCATCGTGATTCCCCAGTGAATGGCAATTGGATCTGGTAACGACCCAGCAGAAGCTAGCTGGAAGATAAGAATCTGAAAAATTGCAATTGCTGCTGGTTGAAAAATCCAAACGTGCAATCTTGAGATGTCTAGTTTCATTGACTAGCTAATCTCTCCTGTTTGCTCATAGAGTCCGATCTTGCCGATTCGACGCTCATGTCTTTCATCTTTACTGAATGGTTCAGCGATGAAAACCTTGATTAGTTCCAGCACTTCTTCTTTGCTGTGTTGCCTGGCGCCGACGGCGATAACGTTAGCGTCGTTGTGCTGCCTGGCAAGTTCAGCGATTTCTTTATTCCAAACCAAAGCGGCTCGAATACCTTTTACTTTGTTGGCTGCCATTTGCTCACCGTTTCCAGATCCGCCAAGAACAATTCCAAGAGCGGGGACCGCAGCCTGCAAATCGCGCTGCACCGCAAGAGCGGCACTAATACAAAACGCTGGGTAATCATCAAGAGGATCAAAGGACTGGGGGCCGTGATCTAATACTTCGTGGCCAAGGTTTGTTAATTCCTGAATAAGGTAGTGACTTGTTTCTAGGCCGGCATGATCGGTTGCGATGTGAATTCTCATATTTACCTAATCTACTTATCGAAGCCGCTGCGAAGAAATCTCAAGGTCATTGAGCCAATTACTGCGGTGAGGGTCACGTAAGTGAGGGTAAGAGCTTGCAGGTTTACAGATAGCACCGCTGGTGCTGCCAAAGCTGCTATCACCATTGAAAATTCACCCCTTGGTGTCAAGAAGGCCCCGGCTCGAATCCAGCTGAGCTTGTCACCCATATCCTTGGCAATCCACCAACCAACCGCAAATTTTCCCGCAACACCGATGACCACGAATAGCAAAACAGCTGGAAGCACTTGCAACAGATCTGCGAAGTTTGTAGCCAGTCCGAAAAACAGAAAGAAAATAGCCGCGAACAGATCCCTTAGCGAACCGAGTCTTCCGCGGACAGTGTTGGCCACTTCACCAGTTAATAGCAGTCCTACCAAGAAAGCAGCGACCGCACCTGAGAATCCTGCGAGATCGGCAACGCCTGCTGCTAACAAGGCAGATCCAAATACTGTAAGTAGCAAGCCCGATGGAACATCGGGGTTCAAGATTCTGGACCACTTGGTGTTACCTCGATAAGAAATAATCAAAACCAGTCCAGTGATTATCAAGGCAACCGAGACTGACACTAAACCAGCTGCGGCCGAAAGCCCGAGAACTAGCGAAGATAGTAGCGGCAGGTAGGGAGCTAGAGCAAGATCCTCAAAAACCAAGATTGCCACCACTCGCTTTGAAAGCTCAGACTTACGCCAACCGGTTTCTCGAAGTAACTCCGAGGCGATTCCCGAAGACGAAACGTAAGCAATACCGCCCACGACAAATGCGGCTAGGGGGCCCCAGCCAAAGGCTAAGGCAAGCAAAGCGCCGGGGATGAAGTTTGTGGCAATATCAAAAACCCCAGCAGACTTTCTATCTTTGAAAGCCTTTGCTAAATCAGTCGCAGAATACTCCAACCCAAGCAAGAGAAGAAGAAGTATTGCGCCGATTTGTGCGCCGATTGCCAAAAAGTCGGAGCTTAGGTTAATGAGACCGAAGCCTCCCTGACCTACTGCAAGGCCCACAATCAAATACAAAGGCACAACTGAGAAATTTAAGCGGGCCGCGATAAACGCAATCACTCCAAGGCCCAGTAACAGCGCGCCAATCTCAGCGAGGGTCTGCGACGCCTCTGCTGAGCCCCCCAAGGCCATAACTGGATTGATCACATTGTTATTGTTTCACACCGTCCTATCCCAAGTTAGGCTTTGGGATGAAGAGTCCATAGAAAGAAGAACCAATGCCTGGCGAAAACCTAACCAGAATCGAAGCTCAAGAGCGAGCAGCCACCTTGGAAGTTCAGAGCTACCAAGTGGAGATCGACCTAACCCAAGGCGCTGAGTTCTTTGGATCCACGACCCGGGTGCGCTTTACCTCTAGTGAGCCAGGGACTTCAACTTTTATCGACGCAATCACAAACTCTGTTCACTCAGTGCTGCTAAACGGGGAAGTGTTGGACCCAGCTGTGGTCTCGGATGGGATCCGCATCCAGCTACCTTCTATTGCCGCCGAGAACGAGCTGGTTATCGTGGCGCAGGGTAAGTTCACCAACACCGGTGAAGGACTGCATCGTTTTGTGGATCCAGTCGATCAAGAGGTATACCTCTATACCCAGTTTGAGGTGCCAGATTCAAGACGCATGTTTGCAGTCTTCGAGCAGCCCGACCTAAAGGCCACTTTCCAGTTCAACATCACCGCTCCTAGCTACTGGAAAGTTGCTTCCAACTCCCCCACCCCAACACCTAATGACCTAAGAGAAGGTGTCTCGGTTTGGAACTTTGAGCCCACCCCTCGCATCTCAAGCTACATAACCGCTCTGGTGGCAGGTCCCTATGTTGAGGTAAGAGATGAGCTGGTTTCTTCATCTGGAAAAACCGTTCCGCTAGGTGTTTTTTGCCGTAAGTCATTATTTGAGTTCTTAGACGCTGAATACGTATTTGAAAAGACTAAGCAGGGCTTTGAGTTTTTTGAGAAGCAGTTTGACTACCCGTACCCGTTTGAAAAGTACGACCAGCTCTTTGTTCCAGAGTTCAATGCCGGAGCCATGGAAAATGCTGGGGCAGTAACTTTCACTGAGACCTATGTTTTTAGATCCAAAGTAACGGACGCGGTAAAAGAACGCCGCGTGGTTACGATCTTGCACGAGTTAGCTCACATGTGGTTTGGTGATCTAGTAACCATGCGCTGGTGGAGCGATCTGTGGCTAAACGAATCCTTTGCCGAATACATGTCCACTTTGGCTACCCAAGAAGCAACCGAGTGGCACGGCGCATGGGCAACATTTGCCTCTCTAGAAAAGTCCTGGGCTTACCGCCAAGACCAACTCCCATCGACGCATCCAATCGTTGCTGAAATAAACGACCTAGAAGATGTGCAGGTGAACTTCGATGGAATTACCTACGCCAAGGGAGCATCGGTATTGAAGCAGCTGGTTGCTTGGGTTGGCCAGGAACCATTCATGCGCGGAGTCTCCGACTACTTCAAAAAACACGCCTTCAAAAACACTGAGCTCAAAGATCTTTTGAAAGAGCTGGAGCACCAAAGCGGAAGAGATCTCAGCCAGTGGTCCAAGCTTTGGTTGGAGACTGCAGGAGTAAATACTTTGCGACCAGAGCTTGTTGAAAAAGAAGGTGTAATCGAATCATTCGCCATTTTGCAATCAGCAATCGACGCGTACCCTTACCTAAGACCACACCGCATTGCTATCGGTCTCTACGAAGAAAAAAACGGCAAAGTCGTTCGAACCGATCGAATCGAGCTGGATGTTGAAGGAGCCAAGACCGAGGTTCCAGAACTTGCCGGCAAGAGGCGTCCAGCTTTGATTTTGCTAAACGATGACGATCTCACCTACGCAAAGATTCGTATGGACGAGGCTTCCTGGAGCTTTGCTTTGGACAAGCTTTCTTCCATTGAAGATCCACTAGCTAGAGCTTTGGTTTGGGGATCTGCTTGGGATGCAACCCGTGATGGAGAAACCTCACCTCGTGATTTCATCAAGCTCGCTCTTCGTCACCTTGAGTTCGAAACTGAGTCAACAACTATGTTGACTGTTTTGAGACAACTGCTGACGGTTGCGAACCTATATGTAGCCGAACAGAACCGCTCGACTGAGCAGCTTTTACTGGCTGATAGTTTGTGGAGCCTGGCTCAAAATGCTGAAGCGGGCTCAGACGCGCAGTTGCAGTTTGTGAAGTTCTTTGCGCAGTTTGCTAGAAGCGATCAGCAGCTAGCGAATGTCTCAGCCCTGCTAAGTGGCGAGCTAAAGCTTTCCTCGCTCGCCATTGATACCGACTTGCGCTGGGAGCTTGTTACCTCTTTGGCTGTCGGTGGAAAGATATCGAGCGAGCTACTAGATCAAGAGCTCGAAGGAGACAACACCGCTAATGGTCAGAAGTATCACATTGCTGCCGTTGCCGCTTTGCCGGACACCGCTTCTAAGCAAGCAATGTTCACCAAATTGGTTGCAACCGACGAACTCTCCAATGCATTAGTGAATTCTGCAAGCCTTGCATTTGGAAGAGTGCTGGATCCAAAGGTCCTGCAGTCATTTGTCTCTCAGTATTTTGGGAACGTTCTCAAGATATGGGAAGACAAGACCTATCACATGGCCGAATACCTTCTTGTGAATCTGTATCCATTGGCACTTGCCAACAAAGAGCTAGTTTCTGAAACAGAAGAGTTTCTTGCTACGCCTGAGGTACAAAGCAAGCCGGCGCTTCGGAGAATCATCATCGAAAACCTTGCCAATGTTGAAAGAGCGCTAAGCGCTCAGCAACGGGATCTAAAGAATTAGATGTCTGGAGAGTTCGAAGACGCCAGCCGCGTTGAGGTAGTTCGAATCAAGGGTCTTTCTGGAGAGGCCGTTGAGGGGAACTTCTTTGAACTAGTCGGAGGGACTGAAACCTTCAAGAAGCTAGTAACCAAGTTCTACGAGGGCGTTGCAACAGATGATGTACTAAAACCAATGTATCCCGAAGACGATCTGGGTCCAGCAGCCGAAAGGCTAAGAATGTTTTTAGAGCAGTACTGGGGCGGGCCACAAACCTACCAAGAAACCAGAGGACACCCCAGGCTCAAGCAGCGCCACCAGCAATTCAAGATCAACCCGCTGGCTCGCGAAAGATGGTTACATCACATGAAGGTCGCCTGCGACTCACTGGAGTTAGCGCCCCTGCATCAAGCACAGCTTTGGGGATACCTGGATCGTGCAGCAACTTCAATGCTCAACACGTTTGAGGACTAGAAGTGCTTGGCCTCTTTAGATAACACGTGGCCAAATTGTGACGAAAGTCTGACCCAGCCCTGAGAGTGAAAAACGGGAACCATTTCACCCTCTGTAAGAAACCCAAGACCCGCAGCCGCAAAGGCTGCCCCCGCAGGAACTTTGGAATCAAGATCAATTGCTCTTCCCCAAACTTCGGCACGAATGCGCGCCGCTATTGGACCACCGACTGATTCTGGAATTGTCTCGGCAACTTCAATGATGCCTTTTCTGGCAACCCCGGTAAGCATGTATTCCGGCAAGCTCGTAGCCTCCACCCAACCGGTTCGTGGTGGTGAAACTCCAGCCCACGGTACTCGCTCTGAAGAGACCAGATTAAAAACAAAACTTTGGTCTGCTTCTGGTTTTTCGAGTTCAAAGGCGATGCGATCTAAGACGGCCTGAATTGGAACCAGTACGTTGATCTCAGCTTCTTGCTTTAGATCCATTGTCCGAAGGCCCAGCACGGTTGGACCATCATCCAAAATGTTGGCGGTAAACAAGGGTGCCACGTAGGCAGTCAAAAGGGCTCCGAAGGCTCGAAGCCTTACTACTCCCTTGGGGTCCATTTTCTTAGATCTGGTCAAAAAGGTTTTTAGATCAAGAGCTGTTTGCTGGTCCAAGAGCTGGAAGTCATTTTTCATTTCATTACTAAACTTACCCTGATAGCTACCAAGCAAAGTAAGGACACCCAAGATGACAAAGGTTCCACCACCTAAAGACCCACTTGCCGATCTTTTGGTAGCGCTGGATATCAAAGATGCCGGTGGAGCAAGAACCAAAGAAGACATTTTCATTGGCCCATCTCAGTGGATGCCGCACGGAAGAGTGTTTGGTGGTCAAGTACTCGCCCAGTGCACTGTTGCAGCTACCAGAACAGTAGACCCCGAAAGAATCCTGCATTCGCTCCACGGTTATTTCTTGAGACCGGGCGACATAGATTTCCCCATTACATTCTCGGTTGACAGACTCCGTGACGGTAAGTCGTTTTCAACCCGAAGAGTTCAGGCCTACCAAAAAGGCGAACCTATTTTCTCAATGATCTCTTCATTCCAGACCGAGAGTCCAGGACTCACCCATCACGAACAGATGCCGGAAGGTTTGAAGCAGCCAGAAGACCTTCCTTCCGCAGCTGAAGTACTTGGGGGTATTCCTCACCCAGTAGCTCAATACTGGGCCAAGGCTAGACCTTTTGATTTGCGTCACGTGCAATCGCCGATCTACTTTGAGGTAAAAGGTGAGCCGGTGGCTCACCAGGCAGTTTGGCTAAAAGCCATTGGAGAATTACCTGATTCTCCAACCCTGCATCAAGCAGCTCTTGCTTATGCATCCGATTTCACATTGTTAGAAAGTATCTATCGCAGACACAAAATTTCTTGGGCAAAGCCGGGACTCAAAACCGCAAGCCTCGATCACGCGATGTGGTTCCATGCTCCTGCCAAAGTGGATCAGTGGATGCTCTATGTGCAAGAATCTCCCGCTGCGCAAAACAGCAGAGGTTTGGCTATTGGAAAGATCTTTAGTCGCGAAGGTGTCTTACTTGCGACAGTTGCCCAGGAGGGAATGGTTCGAGTCCCCGAGGGTAAGGTTGCTAGTCTCTTGTCAATCTTCGGTAAGTAGAGCGGTGCGGCTTAGCGGCGTCTGGGCCTAATCTTTCGATCTTGTTTTCTTCGTAGGATTCAAAGTTTCCTTCGAACCAGTACCACTGATCAGGCTTTTCGTCATTTCCCTCGTAGGCCAGGATATGGGTAGCAACTCGGTCCAGGAACCACCTATCGTGAGTGATCACCACAGCGCAACCTGGGAATTCAAGCAGGGCGTTTTCCAAAGAACCAAGAGTTTCAACATCTAGATCGTTTGTTGGCTCATCCAGTAGCAAAAGGTTTCCACCCTCCTTCAAAGTCAAAGCAAGATTTAGCCTGTTTCGCTCACCACCGGAAAGCACTCCGGCCGGTTTTTGCTGATCTGGTCCTTTGAAACCAAAAGCTGCAACATAGGCACGAGATGGCATCTCAACTTGTCCCACTTGAATGTAATCAAGCCCCCCAGAAACTACTTCCCAAAGGCTCTTGTCAGGATCTATACCACCGCGAGACTGGTCAACGTAAGAAATCTTTACCGTGTCACCAATTTTGAGTTCTCCGCCATCAAGGGTTTCTTCGCCAACAATCATTTTGAACAGCGTGGACTTACCAACACCGTTTGGACCAATAATTCCAACGATTCCGTTTCTTGGTAGCGAGAAAGACAAATCCGCAATCAAGCTTCTGTCACCAAAGTTCTTCTGTAAGTTCTTGGCTTCCAGAACTACGTTTCCTAGTCTCGGGCCTGGCGGAATCTGAATCTCTTCGAAATCAAGTTTTCTTGCCTTGTCTGCTTCGCTTGCCATCTCTTCGTATCTTGAAAGCCTGGCCTTAGATTTGGTTTGTCTTGCTTTAGAAGATGAGCGGACCCATTCAAGTTCATCCTTTAGGCGCTTTGCTAACTTGGCATCCTTTTTTCCTGCGACCTCTAGACGTTCTTGCTTTTTCTCCAGATAAGTGGAGTAGTTGCCTTCGTAAGGGTAAGCCCGTCCGCGATCCAGTTCCAAAATCCACTGCGCGACGTTGTCTAAGAAGTACCTATCGTGGGTAACTGCTAAAACTGCACCAGGGTATTTTGCCAAGTGCTGCTCGAGCCACAAAACACTCTCGGCATCCAAGTGGTTTGTTGGCTCGTCAAGAAGTAAAAGATCTGGCTTTTCAAGAAGCAATTTACACAGCGCAACGCGACGCTTTTCTCCACCGGATAGATGTGCTACCGGAGTGTCGCTCGGGGGGCAACGAAGTGCGTCCATGGCCTGCTCTAGTTGTGAATCTAGATCCCAGGCATCGAGGTGATCAATTGCCTCTTGCAAAGTTCCCATTTCCTCTAGCAAGCTGTCGTAGTCCGCATCTGGATTCGCAAGCTCTGCTGAGATTTCATTGAATCTATCGAGCTTGGCCTTTACTTCTTTTACGGCCTCTTCCACGTTTCCAAGCACAGTCTTCGATTCATCAAGCTTTGGCTCCTGCATCAAGATGCCTACGGTGTAACCCTCGCTCAGGCGAGCTTCTCCATTGGATGGAGTGTCTAGACCAGCCATGATCTTTAGAACTGATGACTTACCGGAACCGTTGGGGCCAACAACACCGATTTTGGCTCCAGGGATGAAAGAAAGTGTTACGTCATCCAAGATAAGTTTGTCGCCGTGCGCTTTACGCGCCTTGATCATCTGATAAATAAACTCAGCCATTTTTCCCTCAAATTGTGGTGTCAAAAAAATGACACCCTTTTTACCAAGAGTGCTGTGGATAAGTTTATCCGACAATGATGTGACTCAATGTGAGCCGACAATCACATACACCGAGGCAAAAAGGGTGTCACGCGACCAGGCTCTTAGGGGGAAGTGGCCTGACCGGGTCTGTTACTTACTTGCGGAGCTAAGCAGCGTTGTCTCCTTGGGTTCGAACTCTTCGTCTTCGATTTCACTGTCTGCTGGCTCTTCGCGGACTAGAACCGTGCGTGTAAACACTGAATTACCCCAGGTCAAGTCGTGGCCGATCACATCGGCCTCAATCTCAACTGAAGTTCCGGTTCTTTCGCCATTGTCCCAATCATGAACCTTGAGGCGGCCTGAGGTGGAGATTCGATCTCCCTTGGATACCGAGCTCGCGGTGTTGATGGCAAGCTGACGGAAGCAGGTCACTGTGAACCAGTTAGTTTCGCCGTCAATCCAGGCATTCTTGGATCTATCGAAGCGGCGCTTGGAGGAAGCCAAGCGGAATGAAGTTATAGGCAAGCCTTCTTGGGTTACTAGGTGCCTAGGTGTTGTTGCTACTAAACCTTGAACTGAAAATACGTCTGACATAGCTACCTTCTATTTCTCTGATTGAACTAATCAGAGAAATAGAATCTCAAAAGGTCAAGGGCCTTTGGGGGTTGAAAAAGAATCTGTGGAGAAGTTATTTCAGGTAAGAAACAAAAGCCTTGGCGGTCTTAGTCATCTTGGGTTTGACCACCATGTTGCAATAACCCTGGTCAGGGTTCTTGGCAAAGAAGTCCTGGTGGTAGGTCTCCCCCATCCAGAAAGTTTCCAAAGGCAGTAACTGGGTGAATATGGAATCGCCCCAGACTTGCTTCGCTCTTTCCAGGGACTGTTCAAAAAGGGCCTCCTGTTCAGCGCCGTCGTAAAACATGCAGCTTCGGTAGCTGGTTCCGATGTCATTGCCTTGACGGTTTAGTTGGGTTGGGTCGTGAAGGGTAAAAAAGATGTCCAAAACAACATCGGCCGGAATAATCGACTCGTCGAAGATAACCCTGGCTACTTCAGCGTGACCGGTTCCCTCGCCGCAAACGGCTTCGTAGCTTGGGTTATCAACATGGCCCCCGCTATAGCCAACCTCTACATCGCTTACGCCACGAAACTGCATAAAGCTCGAATCTAGGCACCAAAAGCAGCCACCACCGAGGACAAAACTCATCATCTAGCTAGCTTAGGCTTGTGCTTATGAAATTTCGAGCCAGCCAAGATAGATACTCCCAAATGAAGTACCGCCGAACAGGAAAATCCGGTCTGCTACTACCGGAAGTTTCCCTGGGTCTTTGGCACAACTTCGGCTCAGATCATTCCTTTGCAAACCAACGCGCAGTTCTGCGTCGGGCCTTCGATTTGGGAATTACGCATTTTGACCTAGCCAACAACTACGGGCCACCTTATGGTCAAGCAGAAGTGAACTTTGGTGAACACCTGAGAAAAGACTTCACTCCGTACCGCGACGAAATGATCATCTCTACTAAAGCCGGTTATGACATGTGGGATGGGCCCTACGGTGAGTGGGGATCGAGAAAGTATTTACTTGCCTCACTCGATCAGTCCCTTGATCGAATGGGTCTTGAGTATGTGGACATTTTTTATTCACACCGTTTCGATCCAGAAACTCCGCTTGAAGAAACCATGGGGGCTCTAGCATCGGCTGTTAGAAGCGGCAAAGCGCTATACGTTGGAATCTCCAACTACGACCCGCAGCAAACCATTAGAGCAAAACAAATTCTAGATTCATTGGGAATTCCGCTACTGATTCACCAGCCAAAGTATTCCATTCTGGAGAAAACACCTGAGTGGGGATTACTGGAAACAGTTGAGAGCCTTGGAGTGGGTTCAATTGTCTTTTCTCCCCTGGCTCAAGGGTTACTAACCGATAGATACCTTGATGGAAAAGTTCCAAATTCCTCTAGAGCGTCTAAAGGAAAGTTCTTGCCATCTGCAAAGATAAGCGATCAGTACCTAGCTACTGCTCGTTCTCTAAACGCTGTTGCCAAGTCAAGAGATCAATCTCTTGCACAGATGGCAATCTCTTGGGTTCTAAGACAGCCTGCTGTGACCAGTGCTCTTATTGGGGCTTCCAGCGTCAAGCAGCTCGAGCAAAACTACGCAGCCATCTTTGCAAACCCGTTTACCATGGACGAGCTTCGGCTAATTGATGATGCCACCAAGAATTGGGTTGGGTAAGTAACTAATTGAGAACTAAGCGTCCCGTTCTGGGAGTAATTTTTGCTTTAGCTGGCGTTGTGCTGTTTGGGCTAAACGCGTCGACTTCAAAAGTAACTATGGCCGCGGGAATCTCTGCCGAAGAACTTGTAATCTTTCGATCTCTTGCAACAGCTCTCGGAGCCGGTATTGCGCTGGCCCTAACGAATCCAAGAGCTTTTAAGGTGAAACCAAAAGAGTGGAAGAACCTCGTAATCTTTGGCATCTTCGGTGTTGCGCTAATGCAATGGTCGTATTCAAATGCGGTTGCCAACTTGCCAGTTGGCATTGCGCTGTTAATTGAATACACCGCAATTGTTATTGTGCCGCTTGTTTCGCTATGGCTTTTCAAAGAGAAGGTGCTACCTAGGCTGTGGTTTGCAATTGTTATGGTGCTTGGTGGTCTGGTGGTGGTTTCCAGAATCTGGGACGGCGGTTTGAACCCAGTTGGCGTGATGTTCGCTGTAGCTGCTGCGCTGTTTTTGAGCTTTTACTTTCTTATGGGTGAGCACACCCTCAGAAACAGAGATGCCCTGTCCACGCTTTTTTACAGCATGTCTGTTTCGGCGCTGTTTTGGTTGATTGTGACCCCCTGGTGGAATTTTGATACTTCTCTATTTGCAAAGACAGTTTCACTAACCGGGAACCTAGCCCAGTATGAACTTCCAATTTGGTTGCTTCTATTGTGGATTGGAATCTTTGGCTCCTTTCTACCTATGCTGTTTTCCTTTTTGGCCCTTACCCACCTCAGGGCCACCGCTGTGGGGGTTATTTCTACCGCTGAGACCGTCATGGCCTTCGTTTTTGGTTGGGCTTGGCTCAATGAGAGAATTGATGGGCTTCAGGCCCTCGGGGGACTATTGGTAGTTGCCGGAATCGTTTTGGCACAAACCTCCAGGGTGAAAAATCAGGAAACTTCCTAAACATCTGAGATAAGGACAATTGTGCGCAATGATTCCGCCGCAATGCTGGCAACAGTGGCCCTTGTTGGACTCGGCGCACTACTGTTGTCCTTTTTTGACACTGGCACCTGCGTTGTCCCCGATGCCGAAGGCTTCACTTCCTGCCAAGATATAGCTGACCAAAGAACTTGGGCAGCTTTGATACTTGGATCCGCAGTGGTTATTGGTTTCTCGGTATCAATTATTCGAAGAAAGAGACGCTAGCGGTGCATCAAGTCAATGAGGAAACCAAGGTTCTGAGAGAAGCGATTTTCGAATATGTGAGAGTCCGAATGGATTACAGCCCGGCCCCATTAGATTCAGCTAAATCTGAAGAAGAGATATTCAACCAAGCTGGGCAAACCATTACCGAGCAAGGCCTCGGAGGGAAAACAGCCCTCAAGCTTTTTGAAGATGTGCTAGCCCCAGCAACAATTTCAACTGACCACCCTGGATTTTTGTCCTTCATTCCAAATGCGCCAACTGAAGTATCGAGTCTTTTTGACCTAATAGTCTCTGCAAGCTCGATTTACGGAGGATCATGGTTAGAAGGAGCTGGCGCAATTTTTGCCGAGAACCAAGTGCTGTCCTGGCTTGCAAAAGAAGTGGGGTTACCGGAAAGTGCGGGGGGAGTTTTTGCTCAGGGTGGAACTGTTGGAAACCTCTCAGCACTGGTTACTGCAAGAGATGCCCATCGTGAAAGACTTTCCAAGGCTGGAATCAACTACGAAGGAAGATTTGCTTTTATTGCATCTAAAGAAGCCCATTCCTCGCTGAAATCAGCAGCTAAGGTCATGGATGTCGATGTCATTCTGGCAAAGCCAGAAGAGAACGGAAAGCTAGTTGCTAGTTCTGTTCAAGAGGCACTTTCGGCATCAGAGCCACACAGTGTATTTGCAATTGTTGCAACCGGAGGCACTACCAACTTTGGAATTGTTGACGATCTTCGCGGAATCGGTGAAATCGCCAACACAAATAACATCTGGTATCACATCGATGGAGCCTACGGTCTTGCTGGCATTTTGAGTCCAAAGTACCGTCACCTATTTGATGGCTCAGAACTTGCTGACTCCTTTATTGTTGACCCACACAAGTGGCTCTTCGCACCTTATGACGCTTGCGCTTTGGTCTACAGAGAGCCGGCATATGCAAAATCTTCACACACCCAGCGCGGAGAGTACCTGGACACGCTAAATGAATCTGGACTCTGGAACCCATCAGATTATTCATTCGGATTAACCAGACGAACAAGAGGCCTTCCACTTTGGTTCTCCCTAGCAACTCATGGCGTTGAAAAGTACCGCGAAGCAATCGAGGCAAGTATTGACATGGCTCATGACGCAGCCGATCGAATAAGAACCCTCGACTACTTGGAACTAGTTCGCGATCCAGAGCTATCCGTCGTGGTTTTCGAGCGCAAAGGCTGGTCATTATCTGACTATGACCGCTGGTCCGCGAAACTTCTCAAAGAGGAAGTCGGATTTGTTGTTTCCTCTAGTCATCAAGGCAAGCCAAACACGCGTTTTGCAATTGTTAATCCGCAAACCTCTATTGAATTGCTATTCAAGATTCTTGAAAGCATGAAGTAAGGAACCAAAACATGAAGCTAACAGTTGCCACAGC
>NZ_JBIIAL010000008.1:0-55438 GCF_044239955.1 Rhodoluna sp. | reverse complement strand
TTTGGCAAGGGTGGCGGCGAGCTAGTTGCTAAGTCCTTGAGTGAGCTTTCTGGAGTCAACGTTCCCTTGATTGGTCAAGTGCCGATTTCGGTAGCTCTTAGAGAAGGATCTGACGCAGGAAAACCACTGTTGGCACAAAAATCCTTAGACGCAGCCAGCATAACAATTGAGCACATTGCTTTGAAGATTGCTGCTGAGAGTAGGGGTCTGGTAGGAAAGAAGCTTCCTTTCTCTACTTCGTAGAGACCCTAGTCTCTGTTACTCGCCCAGCTTAGAAAACCCGCAGAAGTTGTGTACACCGCAAGAATTGCCCAGAGCGAAACAAATGCGCCAACTAGTAAACCAAAAGCCAGCTCCGTACTTAGCCCAAAAAGATTTAGCGAGCCAGACAAGAATCCGGTCAGTGCTAAGGCGCAAATCACTCCTGAGAGCACGCTGAACTTGATTGCTATTGTGGAGGACCTCCGCAAGATAAGAAGCTCCCTTTCATCCCCTGGCTCGAACTCTGACAGCCGGTCAAACTCTGTTGCAGACCTACCTTTCGAGAATGCATAGATGAGCAATAGAACAAGACTTACGGACGCAAGAATAGATGCGATGATTGCATCTCCTGCTAACAGAAATAGGCCGCTAGCTGCTAGGCAGATTCCTAAAATTGTGTAGTTGAATCCAGAAAGCCTAAAGTTCAGTAATTTCTTGTTATTCATAAAAGAGCTCCTCAATTCTTAGGTTAAATATTTTTGCCAACCGAAAAGCAAGTTCCAATGAAGCTGAGTATCTTCCCACTTCAAGCGAGTTGATGGTTTGGCGAGAGACTTCAGCAAGTTCGGCAAGTTCGGCTTGACTTATTCCCTTTGCTAATCGTTCTCGACGCAGGTTACTTTTCATACTGTAAAGCTAACTTGACATACAATTTTTGTCAAGTTAGCTTTACACGTGATTTTTCGCGTCCCACTCGGCGCTTTGCCAGACAAGACGTGCAGGCCCAAGCTAACTAGTTTCGTAGACTGATTAGCATGAGCGAATACAGCATCCCGAGCCTTTTATCCCACCTTCCGGAATCTTCCGATCAGGTCACAATTGTGAACCCGGCAACCGGCAAAAAAATCTACGACCTGCCGCAACTTAGCGTTGGCCAGGTAGCAAAGGCAGTTGCCGACGCGAAACTTGCTCAGCCATCATTTGCCGCTATGCCAGTAAAAGAACGTGCTGCAGCGCTTTTTAGATTGCACGATTTGCTTCTAAACAACCAAGACAAGTTGATGGATCTATTGCAGCTTGAAACCGGCAAGGCAAGATCTCACGCCTTCGAGGAAGTTGCTGGTTCTCTCGGATCGACTCGTTACTTTGCCAAGATTGCTCCCAAGGTTCTAAAAAAGACGACCACCAACTCAGGTGTCCCATTTGTTACAAGGTCCTATGTCACTTACTCTCCAGTTGGAGTCGTTGGAGTCATTACCCCGTGGAACTACCCGCTCGCCCTTCAGATGCTAGATGTCTTACCGGCTCTTGCAGCAGGTAACACCGTGGTGCAAAAAGCTGATAACCAAACTGCACTAGTTTCGCTCTATGCCAGAAAGCTAGCTATTGAAGCAGGTTTTCCAGAAAGCGCCTGGACCATCGTGGTTGGCGATGGCGCGAGTGTTGGCAATGCCATCACTGACTCGGTTGACTACGTTGCCTTCACGGGCTCTACTAAGACCGGAAAGATAGTTGCTGAGCGAGCTGCGAAAAGACTCATTGGTTACTCACTTGAACTTGGTGGCAAGAACCCGCTAATTATTCTTCCAGGTGCAAAACTTGGCGACGCTGCCGAAAAGGTAATTGCTGGAGCCTTTGGAAACTCTGGCCAGCTTTGCGTTTCTATTGAGCGCGTCTATGTTCCAAACAGCCAAAAGGCTGCTTTCGAGGCTGAGCTTGCAACCCGCGTGAACTCACTCCAAATTGGTAAAAGCGATAACTTCCAGATGGATATGGGAACCCTCACTGGTGTAAACCAACTAAAGCGCGTCGAAGAATATGTCTCAGACGCAGTAAGCAAGGGAGCCAAAGTACTAGCTGGCGCAAAGTCGCTTCCAGAGCTTGGTCCTTACTTCTACGCACCAACAGTTATGACCAACATCAAGCCCGAAATGAGATTAGCTCGCGAAGAAGTATTCGGTCCCTTTATTGCAGTTGTCGGTTACGACAGCATTGATGAAGCGGTTGAGCTAGCAAATGACACAGAGTTCGGTCTGAACGCTTCGGTAGTAGGGCCAGTGAAACTTGCAGAGAAGGTTGCCAATCGCTTGATGGCGGGATCGGTCAACATCAACGAGGGTTTCCGAGCCTCGATGGCATCGATTGATTCGCCCATGGGTGGCATGAAGCAATCCGGTGTTGGAAGAAGAAATGGCCACTACGGTTTGCTTCGCTTCACCGAAGCTAGAACCGTTGGAATTGCTACCGGTTTGTTGAATTTCCCATCGAGGGCCAAGCAATACAACAAGATGGCGCCTTTGATGAACGCTCTGGCGAAAGTGATGAAGAAGCTCTAGGTCGCTTCTGAATCAAAGGGGGCAACTTCGCCCGCAGCTAACCTTGGCTGCACGCGGGTAATTGGCTTATTCAAAGTCGCAATTGGGCTTGGGGTGTCGGTTTCCGCTAGGGCTTCCCGAATGATTCTTCGAGGATCGTATTTTCTTGGATCGAGTTTTTTCCAGTCGAGCTCTTCACCGATTTCAGCTTGCAACTGACCTTTGGCACCATCGGCCATTTTCTTTAAAGACTTAATGAAGTTCGCCAACTGTTTGGCGTAGTGTGGCAATTTTTCTGGGCCCAGCACAAAAACTGCTATCAACCCAAGAATTAATAGCTTTTCGCCCGATAGTCCAAACACCCATATAGGCTACCTCGTTGGCTGCGTCTATTTCAGCCCTGGCAGCTCTAAGCTTTGAGATTAGGAGAGAACATGGTCGACAAGATATCAAGCTGGAAGTTCACCGAAGACTTTGTTTCGGAGTCGCCAGCCATTATCGAAGCTCGGGCCAGGGCCGAAGAATTAGGAATTGAGTGCGTAACTCCTAGCGTTGGTTCTCACCTAGCCTTGATTGCCTCGGCTCTTGGAGCCAAAGCGATCGTTGAGGCCGGAACCGGTGCCGGGGTTTCGGGATTGTGGATCTTGAGCGCCTCAGAGGATTCGGTTTTAGCAACCATTGATTCTCACCCAGAGTTTCAGCTAGCGGCCAAGATGGCTTTCAAGGATGCCAGAATTTCACCTCTTCGAACCAGAGTTATCTCCGGTAAGGCAACCGAGGTTATGTCCAACATGGCCGATGCGGCCTATGACCTTGTTTTCTTGGACGCCGAAAGAGGTGACCTGGAAGATCAACTAAGGCAAGCGTCGCGCCTGCTTCGCCCAGGTGGTGTGGTGGCAATTTCTCATGCGCTTTGGCGAGATCGGGTTCCAGATCCTGCGATGCGCGATGAGGCGACAATTATTTATCGCGATATCTTGAGATTCTTTTCTACCCAGCAGGATTTCATATCTGCTTTATCGCCGGTAGGCGATGGCTTGATGATGGCAAGCAAAAGGGTTACTTCTTCTTAACTACGCCTTCGAGGACTCTGTGGAGGCTCTTGGCTTTTTCTTAACTACGCCTTCGAGGACTCTGTGGAGGCTCTTGGCTTCTTCTTCGTTTACCGAAACAACTAAACGTCCGCCACCTTCTAGAGGAACCCTCAAGATAATTAGACCGCGAGGTTCACGTTCTGCTTCCATTGGTCCATCGCCGGTGCGAGGCTTCATTGCTGCCATTTTTACTCCTTGAAATACTTTGGCCGGTGGGCCAAGTTTCAAGTTTATCAAAGATTTGAGGTCAGAAAATTTCTCAGTCCACTCTCACAGGCGTATATCTGGCTAGCTGGCAGGGATTCGTCATCGGCGTGAGCTTTGTTGGGGTCTCCAGGTCCGTAATTCACCGCTGGAATGCCCAGCTCACTGAATCTGGCAACATCAGTCCAGCCATACTTTGGGTGCACTGATTTGCCAACTGCAGCGACAAATGCCTTGGCCTCGGGGCTTTGTAGTCCTGGTCGTGCACCCGGTGCACTATCAACAACGTTAATCTCGCAACCAGTAAACAGGCTCTTTACGTATTCACCTGCTTGGGTCTCAGACTTTGAAGGTGCGAAGCGGTAGTTCACCGTCAAAGTTGCTTTATCCGCAATCACGTTTGTGGCGATACCCCCGTTCACCAAAACAGCATTCAAGCTCTCCTTGTATACCAAGCCATCAACTTCCACTTCTGAAGGTTCAAAACTCGATAAAAACTCCAAAGCGGCCCCAAGCTTATGGATAGCATTTTCACCCATCCAGGGTCTTGCAGAATGCGCCTTCTTACCAGAAAAGACCAGCTCAGCACGCAAGGTTCCATTGCAGCCACCCTCGACAATCGAACCAGTAGGCTCGCACAGCACCGCAAAGCCACCCTTGATCAAATCCGGATGATTTCGAACTAGCCTTCCAAGGCCATTCTTGGAAGCCTCAACTTCTTCATTGTCGTAAAACACCCAAGTGACATCAACAGCTGGTTCAGCTACGGTCGCGGCGAGCTTGAGCATAACTGCAACGCCTGCTTTCATGTCAACCGAGCCACGACCCCAGATAACCTGCTCGCGCTCAAAAGACATCAGTTTGGTTGGAAGGATATTAGCTACCGGAACCGTGTCGATGTGTCCTGCAATAATCACTCTTTTGGATCTACCGAGATTGGTGGAAGCTACCAACGCGTCGCCGTCTCTAACCACGCTCAGGTGGCCAAAAGATCTAAGGGCCGCTTCGATTGCGTCAGCAATCTCGCGCTCATTACCCGAAACCGATTCGATATCACACAGCTCGCGAGTGAGCTCGGCAACGTCAGAATTGAGATTTAGGTTCGCGCTGGACACAATCCAGAGCCTAGCTTGTAATCTTGGATGATGAGCGAAGAAATCACCAGGGCATGGGGCCATGGCCTGGCAACCAAAGATGCCGAAGGAAACATCTTGGATGTTTGGTTTCCAGACCCAAAACTCGGCCCCGCTCCAAAAACCGATGAACTCTGGGTTGTGCCAAAAGAACTTGATGCTCTGGTCGGATCTGACCCCAGAAGAGAAATCGAAACCCAGGTTGTTAGAACTGAGATTGACCTCTCCCAGCCTGTTAGCTCAACCGAGGATGCGTATCTCAGACTTCACCTGCTGTCTCACCTGCTGGTAAAACCAAACACCATAAGCCTTGAAGGTCTCATTGGCGCTATGCCAATTGTTGCCTTCACCTCGATTGGATCGGTCGCGCTAAACGATCTAGACAGGTTGCGCCCCGCGCTAACTAAAGCGGGGGTGGTTATCCACGCGATCGATAAGTTCCCAAGGCTCGTTGATTACGTAACCCCGAATAAGGTAAGAATTGCCGATGCCTCCAGGGTACGGTTAGGCGCTTACCTTTCTCCCGGGACTACCGTTATGCACGAAGGCTTTGTGAACTTTAACGCGGGGACCCTAGGTGCATCGATGGTCGAGGGAAGAATCTCCCAAGGGGTGGTGGTTGGCGATGGATCTGACATTGGAGGCGGAGCCTCGATTATGGGAACGCTTTCTGGTGGAGGAAAACAACTTGTTAGCATCGGAAAGCGTGCCCTGCTCGGGGCAAACTCTGGAATTGGAATCTCAATCGGTAACGACTGCGTTGTAGAAGCGGGTCTTTATGTAACCGCGGGCACTAAGTTGACACTTATTGTCGAAGGCAAAGAACAAGATCTAAAAGCTGTTGAGCTTTCCGGTATTGACAATTTGTTGTTCAGGCGAAACTCCATGACCGGAAGAGTTGAGGCTCTTGTTCGATCAGGAGCTGGAGTAGAGCTAAACAAGGATCTGCATCCATAAGCTATTTGCCAGTAATCGAATCCCAGCCCTTTGCTTCGAGTGGCACACCATCTAGATAAAGCTTGGCTTCACCAGCTCTAACAACCCCGATGGCCTTGAAAGCTCTTGGCAAAACTGCATCGTTAGAAAAAGTTGCAACCAGCGCGTGATCTTCACCGCCGTGTAAGACCCAAGTCTTTGGGTCCACAGCTAATCCCAATGCTGGAAGCTCAAGCATGGCTTCGAAGCCTTGAAGCTCTTTTGCAGAAAGCTCGATAGCAACATTTGATGCTTTACATATGCGAAGCAGGTCCACACTTAGCCCGTCAGAAAGATCAAGCATGCTGGTAGCACCAGCAATCGAAGCCTCGATGCCCTGTTGGATTGGTGGCTCTGGTCGCAGGTGATACGAAACCCAGTCATCGTAAGAATTAATCAGGTCTTTGTTTTCTGATTGCAGTAGCGCCAAACCACAGGAGGATTTTCCCAGCGTGCCGGCCACTGCAACAATGTCGCCAGCCTTGGCACCCGATCTAAGCACCGGGCTTCTACCTTCCATGCTGCCGTGCACGGTTACCGAAACAACTACCTGGTCTCCTGCGGCAAGATCGCCGCCAACTACTCCGGCTCCTGGAGCTAGCTGCTTGCAGGCAGCATCCAGCCCATCGGCAAAGCCTTCTAACCAGGAGATCTTGGTGGTTTTTGGAACCACGAGGGCAACAACCAAGGCGGTTGGCTTGGCTCCCATGGCGGCGATGTCAGCCAGATTGGTAGCTACGGCTTTGTATCCAAGATCAAAAGAGCTTGACCAATCCAATCTGAAGTCATGATTTTCAATCAAGGTGTCGGTGGAGACTACAAATGATTGATCGGCAACAATAACGGCCGCGTCATCTCCGGATCCAACCAAGACGTGGGTACTCGGGGTTAGGCGCGCCACTGTGCGCCTAAGGCTTTCTAGCTCGCCGAGCTCTTCTAAAGTTTGGTCGCTCACAAATCAAAGGTAGCCTTAATAGCGATGCGAAAAAACCACCTACTTCTTCTAACCGCTTCGGTGCTGGTCCTTTCAGGCTGCGCTCCGGTGGTTCCACTGGAGCCTGCGGAGCAGGCTAATAATCCTGAGTGTGCAGAGATTATTGTTCGCTTGCCCGATGAGCTAGCGGGATTAGACAAAAGAAGAGTCAACGCCCAATCTACCGCTGCCTGGGGTGAGCCGGCAGCTGTGATCTTGCGCTGCGGGTTAGAGCCGGTTGAGGTAAGTGCTCTGATTTGCGTAACCGCGTCAGACATCGACTGGTTACTGGATGAATCAGAAGCTCCAAATTACCGTTTCATTAGCTACGCGAGATCTCCAGCAACCGAGGTAATTGTTGATTCAACTGTTGTTGCCGGGGTTACAGTTTTGGATGAGCTAGCAGCATCTATCGGCGTCCTGGATGCAACCAAGCGCTGCACCGAAGTAACTAACTAGGACCAGCCGTGCTCTTTTAGAGCTTCCCTTGCTTGCTGCCTGGCAGAAGAAGAAACTCGAGTTCCATTTACTTCCCTATAGTCCTGATGACCAGGTCCCGCCCATAAAATCGCATCTCCGCTAGTTGCAAGCGATACCGCTTTTCTAATGGCCGCCTCTGGTGGCGAGATGTTGTAAAGCTCTCGCTTTGGGTAAGCAGTCCTGGCAAAGCCTTCAAGCGAGGCCCTAATCGAATCTGGGTCTTCGTCTCTTGAGTGATAGTCGGTGATCACTACGATGTCTGACCCGGCAGCGGCGATTTCGGCCATGGATTGTCTTTTTGTGGTGTCACGATTACCGGCGGCACCAAAGACCATAATCAATTTGCCGTCGGTGACTTTTCTAACGGCTTCCAAAGTTTGCAAGAATGCATCGGGGCTGTGACCAAAGTCAACATACAAAGTTGGCCCGGTATCGCCACCAACTCTTTCAATTCGGCCAGGAAGATAAGCATCGATGCCATTCGCTATTGCCTTGGCAATCCTTCCGGCATCAAAGCCTGCTTCAACAAGCATCACAATAGCTAGAGCTGCGTTAGCGACCATGTGCTTTCCAAGTAGTGGCACGCGGGAACGAATAGTCACTCCATCTGGTCCTGCCAAAACAAAAGAAGTAAACATCGGGTTTTCTGCTGTGACCGCAACGTGCCAGTTTGCCTCCACTCCCAGTTCGCTGGTGAGAGTAACAGTTGGCACCTCAGATTTTTCAACAACTTCCTTGCCAAATATGGAATCTAGACAAATTACAGCCTTCTTGGCGCGCTGCTTGGTGAATAGATCAGCCTTGGCGGCTAGGTAGCGCTGCATGTCCCCGTAGTCATCTAGGTGATCGTGACTCAAGTTAGTAAAGCCCGCAACATCAAATACCAAGCCATCGACCCGGTGGTGAGTCAGTGCTTGTGCGGAAACTTCGATGCCGGCGGCAGTAACTTTTCTTTCGCGCATCCTTGCCAGTAGCGCATGCATCTCGGTAGCTTCTGGGGTGGTCAGCTTGCTAGTAATTACCTCACCCGCGATGTGACGCTCGGCTGTGGAAGAAAAACCTGTAGTTTCCCCAAGCTGCCTCAAGATCGCATCCAGTAGGTAGGTGGTGGATGTCTTGCCGTTAGTACCGGTTGTTCCAAAAAGAATAGGCATCTTGTCAGGTTGGTTTCCATACACAAAGGCAGCTAATTCACCCAAGCGAATCCTCGGGTTTTCAACTAGTAACACCGGAACTGATAGGTCTTTGGTGTGAGTAAGTCCTGCGGTATCCGTTGCGATTGCAACTGCGCCTAGGGAAATCGCTTTGGAGATGTATTCTGCTCCGTGAGTTTTGGCCCCAGGCATCGCAACGAACAAATCACCTGGCTGGCAGTCAGCTGTATTCATGGTGATGCCGGTCAAGCTAACATCTTCCGAAGGTGTGGCCAAACCAAAGTGATTAGCTAAGGCGGAGAGTGAAACAGGCGCGTTGTTTTCTGGCCGGAGAGTTTTTGGCAGTTGCTGATTCACTTGCCTAATTTACCATTGCAAAGAATTAGCAGGAGGGATTTGATTGAAAGACCTAGCTCTAGTGAGCTGGATCTATCAGGGCAAGTGAAATCAGCTCATCAATTAGATCCTTATAGGAAAGACCTGACTCCTGCCAGCACCTAGGGAACATAGAGATTGATGTAAAGCCAGGCATGGTGTTGATTTCATTCACCATAAATCCCTTCTCGGTCAAAAAGAAATCAACCCTAGCTAGTCCCTTGCAACCCAAAGCCTTGAAGGCTTTTCTTGCCAGCTGCTGCATCTTGGCTAGCTCTTCAGAAGAAATATCGGCTGGGCAAATCAAGGTGGCTGCATCGCTATCTACATACTTGGCCTCGAAGTCATAAAACTCTCGACCCCGAACTTTGATTTCACCGGCAACCGAAACCCTAAGGGCTCCGCCATCCAAAGAATCCAGCACACCGCACTCGATCTCGCGGCCAGCTACGCCGACTTCAATAATCACTTTGTCGTCGTGCTTGAATGCTTCGGTAAGGGCTGCTGGAACATCTTTCATCGAATCCACTTTGCTGATTCCAACCGAGGAACCAGATCTAGCCGGCTTCACAAAATACGGCAGCTTGCCTAAATCTTTAATGCGAGCAAGTGCAGACTCAGGGTTATTGACCATGTCCGCTGCGGTGACAACAGCGTAATCAGGGCTTGGGATGCCAGCGGCTTTGAATAGCGCTTTACTGAATTCCTTGTCCATCGCAGCCGCAGAGCCTAGAACACCATTACCAACATATGGAACACCAACTAGTTCCAAAAATCCCTGCATCGTGCCATCTTCACCGAAGGGTCCATGAAGAAGTGGCATCACAACATCAATTACCCCAAGAGATGATTCTTTGCCCGATGAATCTGCTTCAAATAGCTCACAAGAACCATCCATTGCAAATCGAATGGTTGAGCCTTCAGGCTCAATTGTCTTTAGCCCGTTGGTAAGACTCAGCGACGAAGGGTCGCCAGTAAAGGGCACAAATACGCCATCTCGAGTAATGCCCACTGGAACAACTTCATACTTTGAAGAATCAATAGCGCTTAAAACTCCAGAAGCCGTTGCCACCGAGATCGAGTGCTCGTTGGACTTACCGCCAAACAAGACAGCAACGCGAATTTTTGCCATGCTCTTATTCTCCCTGTGGGGTGTCGCTCATGTGAGTTAGGTGGGGTGCGATGTCCTTCGGGTCCATCTTGCCCTCAATTACAAGCTCCACCTGCTCAACAATTGGCATGGCGATGTTCTTTGCCCTTGCTAGTTCCAGAACGGTGGAAACTGAAACCAGAGCCTCTGCTGTTTGAGAAAGCTTTTCCATAACTTCCTTCTTGGAAAAACCCTGCCCCAGCATTTCGCCGGCCTTGTGGTTTCTAGACAAAGGAGACTCGCTGGTTGCAATTAGGTCTCCGAGGCCTGCAAGACCCACCATGGTCTCAGGCTTTGCCCCGAAGGCTGAAGCAAATCTTGAAATCTCCGACAAACCTCTGGTCATAATCGAAGCCTTGGTGTTTTGCCCGTAGCCAACCCCGTTGACGATTCCAATTGCAACAGCAATCAAGTTCTTCAATATTCCACCGAACTCGGTTCCAATCACGTCGTTGTTCGTAAATGTAGTGAAGTAAGAATTTGTGGAAGCTTTGGCTACCGCCATAGCGGAGGCTGCAGAACTAGAAGCCGCCACTGAAGCCGCTGGCTGCTCGGCCGCGATCTCTAGCGCCAAGTTAGGACCCGAGACCACAACTACGCGATCTTCGCTAATACCGCATTCTTCTATTACCTGACTCATCCGATAACCAGTTTTTTGCTCGACGCCCTTCATTAAAGAAACCACAATCGCATCATGGGGGATGAACTTCCCCCATTGCTCTAAGTTCGCTCGCAAGCTCTGCGATGGAACAGAGATGTAAACCTGGCTAGCACCAGATAAAACAAGCTCAACGTTAGTTGAAGCAATAATGCTTGCTGGCAGGTTCACACCAGGCAGGTAAGCATTGTTTCGGTGCGAGCTATTGATTTCTGAAGCTAGCTCTTCACGTCTTGACCACAGCATCACCTCAGAGCCGCCGTCGGCGAGCACTTTAGAAAAAGTTGTCCCCCAACTTCCAGCTCCAATTACGGCTATCTTGGTCACGGCTTTGATGCCTTCTTAGCTGCCTTTTCAAAGTTTCCAGTTACGGTTTGCCCCATAGCTACAGGATCCCAAAGTGTTGCTGGTGCTTTTTCGCCACGCAGCCGCTCGACTAAAGAAGTAATTCTTCGCATTACATGTTCGGTGGCTTCCAAAAGCTCCTCTGGAGATAAGTCTGGTTTCCGGTATTTGGCTAGATCGATTTCGTCCCCAACGAGGATCTGAACTTTCTTCCAAAAACCAGGACGGAACTTGCTGCTGTACCGACCCATGATTTGCTCGCTACCCCAGTGAGCAATTGGATACACCGGCACACCGCTATCAAGAGCTAGCCGAATCGCTCCGGTCTTACCTCGCATTGGCCAAAGATTTGGCTCTCTAGTCAGAGTTCCCTCAGGGTAAATACAAATGGTGTGACCTGCTTGCAAGTACATATTGGCAATTTTGAATGAGTCATCGTTTCGCTGACCGCCTTTTCTAAACACAGGAATCTGGCCACCGGCCAACAGTACCTTTCCAACTAGTGGAATTTTAAAAAGTGCCTCCTTGGCAAAAAAGTGCGGTCCACGCTTCAAGATTATGTAAATGAAATACGCAACTGCCAAACCATCAACATTGGTGGCGTGATTTGGGGTCAGAATGTAAGCACCCTTTTTTGGTAGCTTCTCCATGCCAGTTACCTCAACCTTGAAAATCAGGCGAAGAATTGGTGCTAGAAAAAAAGCAATTATCCGAATAGTTAGGGTGTTCTCATTCGAAGTTACCTTCGGCATCGGAATCAGCTTTTGCTTTTTGGCCATGCCTACTCCGCGTAACTAAAGTCGGCCCCAAGATCTGAGAGCTTGTCAATAAAGTGCTCGTAACCACGTGAAATAAGTTGCGCGTTGCTCACATTGGAAACCCCCTTTGCGGTCAAAGCTGCAACCATGTGGCTAAAGCCACCGCGTAGATCCGGTACCACGATGTCCGCGCCGTGCAAAGAAGTTGGTCCTGAAACAACGGCCGAGTGGTAAAAGTTCATCTGACCAAAACGGCAGGGGTTACCGCCAAGGCACTCCCTGTAAATCTGAATCTGGGCACCCATCTTCACCAGAGCATCGGTGAAACCAAAACGGTTCTCGTACACAGTCTCGTGAACAATCGAAAGACCTTTAGCTTGGGTAAGGGCAACGACAAGAGGTTGCTGCCAGTCAGTCATAAAACCTGGGTGAACATCGGTTTCAATAACTACCGGGTGAAGATCTGCTCCCTTTTGGTAGAAACGAATTCCGTCGTCTTCGATGTCAAAACCACCGCCAACTTTCCTAAACACGTTTAGGAAAGTTGTCATTTCAATCTGCCTTGCTCCACCGACAAAAATATTGCCTCCGGTGGTCAATGCCGCAGCTGCCCAAGAGGCGGCTTCATTGCGATCAAAAAGTGCGCGGTGGGTGTAGCCACTTAGGCTCTCGACTCCCTCAATGCGGATAGTTCTATCGGTATCAACCGAGATGATGGCACCCATCTTCTGCAAGATGGCAATTAGGTCCATAATCTCTGGCTCAATAGCAGCGCCGGATAACTCAGTTAGGCCCTTAGCTCGAACCGAAGTTAGTAACACCTGCTCGGTAGCTCCAACACTCGGGTAGGGAAGCGATAACTTAGCTCCGTGCAGCCCGTTAGGGGCGCTCAACCTGGTTCCGTTTTGAGACTTTTCGATTACCGCACCGAAGCTGCGCAATACATCCAAATGGAAATCAACTGGGCGGTCACCGATGTGACATCCACCAAGGTCTGGAATAAAGGCTTCGCCTAACTGGTGTAGTAGCGGACCACAAAACAAGATTGGGATACGAGATGATCCTGCGTGGGCATCGATGTCGACCATGCGAGCTTGCTTGACGCCTCTTGGATCCAATTCCATAACTCCGGCGTCATTGAAGTTGATTGATACGCCATGCAGTTCAAGCAATCTTGAAACAACTTCAACGTCGCTGATCTTTGGAACATCTTTTAGAACGCTTGGGGAATCCGCTAGCAGGGCTGCAACCATCGCCTTGGTAACCAGGTTCTTAGCTCCCTTAAGGTCGACTCGACCCGAGAGCGGCTTTCCGCCGTTTACGGTTATGACGCTCATTAGATTCCCTTGGCTGGCAAAGTTAGTGGTTTCCACGCCTCGCGTGAGGACTCGTAGGAAGTGATTGCTCCCTCGTCCCTCAAACTTAGTGCAATGTCGTCTAGCCCTTCCATTAATCGCCACTTGGTATAGGCGTCAATGGCAAAAGAAACAGTCAAATCCCCAACAGACAGCGTCTGATTCGGCAAATCCACACTGGCCGATACTCCAGGATCAGTATCAATCAAGTCCCAAATTTGCTTGGTCTCGTCCTCGGTTATAACCCCAGTAATCAGCCCTTGCTTACCACTGTTACCTGTAAATATGTCGGCAAACTTTGCCGAGAATACCGCCTTGAATCCCCAATCGCGGAGCGCCCAGACGGCGTGCTCTCTAGAAGATCCAGTTCCAAAATCAGGCCCCGCAATCAAAACCTCACCATTTTGAAAAACAGGCTGGTTCAAAACAAAATCAGGCTCAGCTTTCCAAGAAGCAAACAGAGCATCTTCAAAACCGGTTTTGGTAATGCGCTTCAAATAGCTTGCCGGAATGATCTGATCCGTATCAACATTGGATCGCTTCAGTGGAACTGCAACACCAGAAAAAGTAGAAATCTTTTCCATTAGGCCATCACCTCGAGATCTGCAGGAGAAGATAGCGTCCCGCGAATAGCGGTAGCTGCAGCAACAAGTGGTGAAACAAGGTGAGTTCTAGCACCTTTACCCTGGCGACCTTCAAAGTTACGATTCGAAGTCGAAGCGGCCCGCTCGCCTGCGGCGAGCTGGTCTGGGTTCATACCCAAACACATAGAACAACCAGCAAAGCGCCACTCGGCACCAAAGTCTTTGAATATCTTGTCAAGGCCCTCTTCTTCGGCCTGGATACGAACCTTTTGTGATCCAGGGACCACCATCATGCGAATGCCATCGGCTTTTTTCTTACCCTCAATGATTGCTGCTGCGGCACGAAGGTCCTCGATTCGAGAGTTGGTGCAAGAGCCCAAAAATACAGTGTCGACTCGGATATCTTTCATCTTGGTTCCAGGCTTTAGATCCATGTACTCAAGTGCTCTAAGCGCTGCTGCCTTTTCATTCGGGTCCAAGATGTCTTCTGGATTAGGAACGCTATCCAGCAATGAAACGCCTTGACCTGGGTTTGTTCCCCAGGTAACAAAAGGATCCAGCGTATCCGCGTCCAAGAATACTTCCGCATCAAACTTGGCTCCCTCATCGGTAGGCAAAGTCTTCCAGTAAGAAACCGCATCGTCCCAGTCTTTTCCGGTTGGAGCGTGTGGGCGGC
Source organism: Rhodoluna sp. (assembly GCF_044239955.1). Lineage (GTDB taxonomy): Bacteria > Actinomycetota > Actinomycetes > Actinomycetales > Microbacteriaceae > Rhodoluna. The sequence continues at coordinate 41,008 of NZ_JBIIAL010000008.1, read as the reverse complement.
CCTTTAGATACGCAAACGTTGTTTCATCCGGAGCCACCATGCCTGCTCTAGCTCCTGCCTCGATAGACATGTTGCAGATGGTCATGCGAGCTTCCATAGAAAGCGCTCTGATTGCACTGCCGCGATACTCAAGCACATAGCCTTGGCCACCACCGGTTGAGATCTTGGCGATAACGGCCAAGATGATGTCCTTGGAGGTAACCCCAGGACGTAAGGTTCCCTCAACGTTGATTGCCATAGTTTTGAATGGCTTCAAAGGGAGGGTCTGGGTGGCAAGCACGTGCTCTACCTCGCTGGTTCCAATACCCATCGCGAGCGCCCCGAAAGCGCCATGGGTAGAAGTATGAGAGTCACCACAAACCACCGTGATACCCGGCATGGTCAAACCAAGCTGGGGGCCAACCACGTGAACTATGCCCTGGTTCTTATCCCCCAGTGAATGCAACCTGATGCCGAATTCGGCAGCGTTTTTGCGTAATGCCTCGATCTGGGTGCGAGATGTGAGGTCCGCAATTGGCTTGTCGATGTCGATAGTTGGCGTGTTGTGATCTTCGGTGGCAATGGTGAGATCTGGCCTTCTTACCTTCCGGCCAGCAAGGCGTAAACCATCAAAAGCCTGTGGAGAGGTAACTTCGTGCACCAAATGCAGGTCTATATAAAGAAGGTCTGGCGCACCATCTTCGCCCTTGGCGACAAGATGGCTGTTCCAAAGCTTTTCCGCCAATGTAAGCGGTGTGGAATTACCCGACATGCCTCACCTTTGATTTGTTGAAGCTCCAGTTTACCTTTGAGCAGGTAGATTGGGCAGGTGAGTATTTCAGGCCTAGATGACCTGCAAAAACGCACCGTTAGGACCTTAGCCCTAGGCCAAATACTCAGCGGATTCGGCCTCGGATCAACGCTTTCTATTGGCGCCCTACTAGCCGCTGAGCTATCTGGCACTGTGGCTTGGTCGGGGGCAGCTGCGACCTTCTCGACGCTTGGAACGGCCATCTGGGCTATACCTTTATCTCGGATCGCTTTTGCTAAAGGTAGAAGATATTCCCTTGGTCTTGGAGCTGCGCTCGCGATCACCGGAGCGACACTTATTATTACTGCTACCAGCTTGAAACTCTTCCCGCTACTTCTTGTTGCGTTGTTTTTTATGGGTGCAGGTTCTGCCGCGAGCTTGCAAGCTCGCTTTGCAGCAACCGATATTCCAGTTGATAAAAAAGTCGGTAAGGACCTCTCGCTAGTTGTTTGGGCTACCACTATTGGTGCCGTGACTGGGCCAAATTTGTTTGGCCCCGGAGAAGTAGTTGGCCAGTGGCTCGGGCTACCGGAGCTAACCGGGCCTTTTGTCTTCACCATCATTGCCCAGATGTCAGCTACCGCCGTGTTCTGGTTCGGCCTTCGGCCAGATCCACTACTGGTTGCAAAACAAATTGACGCTCAAAACGTGAAAAAGCGCCCCAAGCTTTCTATTGCCAGCGCACTTGGCACCTTGGCTAAGTTCCCAGTTGCTGGCTACGCAATTGTTTCAATTGCCCTATCTCACATGACCATGGTGGCGGTGATGAGCATGACCCCGGTCCATGTCACCAGCCACGGTGGCTCTTTGGTCTTTGTTGGCTTTGTAATTAGCCTTCACATTTTGGGCATGTATGCCTTTGCACCACTGTTTGGAATCTTGAGCGACAAGATTGGGCCAACCAGAACTATCTTGGCTGGCCAGGTCATCTTTGTTGCAGCGCTACTGATTGCAGGTCTTGGCTCCGAACAAGAGCACCTGGTAACAATTGGGCTGTTCCTTTTGGGTCTTGGCTGGTCCGCCGCCACGGTCGCAGGTTCTGCGCTTTTGGTAGTTAGTGTTCCAACAGATCAAAAGACCAACGTTCAAGGTCTTAGCGACTCGATACAGAATCTTGCCGGTGCTACCGGCGGAGCAGTAGCTGGCTCGATTGTTGCCCTGTCTTTGTTTACTGGCTTGAACATGGCTGCCTTGGCGCCAGTTGCCCTTATTGTTGTGCTCTCAGTCTGGATAACCCGCTACCGAACCAAGCACCCGGAAACTCAAGGAACACACCAGCTTCCAATTCCTTTGGATTAATTCATCCAGAAATGGAGAATTCGCCCCCGAGATTTTGTCATCAGAGGCGAATTTCGTGACCCCAGCGGGATTCGAACCCGCGCCGCTGCCGTGAGAGGGCAGTGTCCTAGGCCGCTAAACGATGGGGCCGTAAGCAACCTTTCGATTATGCCACACCATACCTTGAGGCAACAGTCCCTATAAAGCGGGAGCAATCACCATTAGCGCTGCTGGCACCAAGGTCGCCGTGAATGGAGCCTGCCCAACATACTCACCATCGGAATAGATAGGCATTCCATCAGCAGCAATTTCAACTTTTGTTGCCTCTAGTAGCTCAACTGCAGGGTCAGTAACGTGTGTTCCTTTATAAACCCGAGGGAAAATCTTTACCAGCTTGAAGCGGGTGATTTTGTTCAAGATCAATAAATCCAACTTGGCATCAGTTACCGATGCTTCTGGGACCACCAACATTCCCCCACCAAAGACTCCGGAGTTACTAACCACACAAAGCATCGCTTCGAAATCCTTTGCAACGCCATCAATCTTTGAGCGATACTTAATCGCCTTGAAGCTAGCCAGTTCCAGCAGCATAGCTAGGTAATACTTCATCGGTCCCGCAGGCCAGCTCATGCGGTTAGCCCTCGCGTTGACCAGTGCATCAAAGCCCGCCGAGGCTGAACCAATAGCCCAGGTCTTTCCTAGGCTGTGTTCAATCTCGATGGCATCGATGGGCTTTGGGTAAAAAAGATTATCCAGAATCAACCTCGTGCTTCCAGCTGGATCATCCATCGACATGCCAAAGATGCCAGCTGAGTCATTGCCGGTTCCGGCAGGAACAATCGCCATAGGAACTTTAGTATTTGCACACACATTCACCCCAAGGTGAGCCATGCCATCGCCACCAACTAAAACAAGTAAGTCAATTACCCCATTGGCAATTGCCACCTTTATTCCTTGCTTGGCTGCCTCGTAACTTTCAGCAGATAGGTCGATTACTTCGTGCGAGGAGGTAGCTAGAACAGTCCGAACACTCTCACCAGCCACAGCACCCTTATTGCCTCCGGCTGTTGGATTGATAACCAATCCCACTCGCATAAAACACCTTTGTTAGTCGGCAAAATAGCCGATAGAGCGAAAGCTTAGCGACAAGTTCCTCCTTTCCGGCAACGCCATACAATAAACAACATGAAGATCACCAAGCACGGCCACGCCTGCCTCGAGGTTGAGATCGACTCCCAAACCCTAGTCATTGACCCAGGTTCTTATACCGAGGAGCTAACAGGTCTTGGCAATGTGGTTGCTGTCGTGATTACCCATAAACATGACGACCACTGCGACGAGGCCAAGATAGCCAAAATCAAAAAAGAGAACCCTGATGTCCAGATCTTTGGAACCAGCGAGGTTGCCGCAAGTCTAGAGGGATTGAAGGTAACAACCGTCTATCACGGCGATTACTACGAGGTTGGATCTTTCAAGCTGGAGTTCTTTGGTGACATGCACCAGATCATCCACCAAAGCATTCCACTAATTCAAAATACGGCAGTCTTGGTCAACGGAGATCTCTACTACGCAGGAGATAGCTATACCCCGCCAGATGTAAAGGTAAAAGTACTTGCCTGCCCAACCAGCGCACCCTGGCTAAAAATCGGTGACGTGATGGATTACATCAAAGAAGTAAAGCCTGCTATTTGTTTTCCAACCCATAATGCTCTTTTGAGCCAATTGGGCCACGACCTAAATAACTCGCGAGTAAAGCAAGTCACTGAAGAAAATGGTGGGGAGTTCAAATACTTGGAGCTTGGCCAAAGCCTAGAAATCTAACTTGCTGGGGTACCTGGACTCGAACCAAGAACAAATGAACCAGAATCATCCGTGTTGCCAATTACACCATACCCCAAGGGATTTACGTGGGCCCTGGCCCAGATTCCAATACTAGCTTGCGCTCTAGCTGCGGGCAAATAGTTCTAAACGAGCAAGGGTTTCAGCCTTGCCAAGAATCTCCATCGACTCAAATAGTGGTGGAGAAACTTTTCTTCCAGAAATTGCGGTTCTAAGAGGTCCAAAAGCGTTTCTCGGTTTTTCACCCATCGATTCAACTAGAACTTGAGTCATCAAATCGTGAAGTGCATCAGTAGTAAAACTCTCAAGGACCTGCAGCGCTTCTAGCGCTGCAGCAACTATCGCCTTGGCGTTCTCAGGCAACGCTTTTTTGGCATCTTCTTCAATTTCAATATTGCTGCTTGGCACAAACAAGAAAGAAAGCATGTCAACGGATTCACCCAAGACTGTTATGCGCTCTTGAATCAGCGGCGCCGCCTTGGCAAGAATTGCTAGCTCAGCTTCGGTTGCAGGATTAGAAAGCACGTTACCAGCCTGCAAATAAGGAACCAGACGCCTCTGGAAGTCTTCAGGTGAAAGCTGCCTGATGTGGGTTGCGTTTATGGCCTCTGCTTTTTTGAGATCAAACCTGGCTGGGTTTGGGTTCACATCAACAACATCAAACGCCTTGGCCATTTCAGCGAGGCTAAAGATGTCCTCATCAGCCGAGATACCCCAACCAAGTAGGGCTAGGTAGTTGAGCAGTCCTTCGGGGATAAAGCCGCGGTCTTTGTGGTGGAACAGATTGCTTTCTGGATCGCGCTTGGAAAGCTTTTTGTTTCCCTCCCCCATCACATAAGGCAAGTGACCAAATTGTGGGATGAAAGTTGTGATTCCAGCTGCGACCATCGCGTTGTAAAGAGCGATTTGTCTCGGAGTTGAAGACAGCAAGTCTTCACCGCGAAGCACATGGGTCACACCCATCAGCGCATCATCAACCGGGTTCACCAGTGTGTAAAGGGCTTGGCCGTTTGGGCGAACTACAACAAAGTCGGGAAAAGATCCTGCTGGGAAAGTGATCTCCCCTCGAACCAGGTCGGTAAAAGAAATATCCGTATCTGGAACCCTAAGTCTTAGAGCGGGGGTTCTTCCCTCAGCCAAATACTTGTCTTTGGTGGCCTGATCTAGATCACGCTCTGAGTTGTCGTAGCCAAGCTGCTTGGCTCTGCCGGCAGCTTCGTTGCGGGCATCAATTTCTTCGCCGGTTAGAAAGCTCTCGTAAAGATGCTCGGCGTCCTTGAGCTTTTGAATTACTTCTAGGTAGATCTCAGTTCTTTGGGACTGGCGATACGGTTCGTTGGGTCCACCAACATTTACACCCTCGTCCCAGTCCAGTCCTAACCAGGAAAGTGCGGCGAGTAGCTGCTCGAAGCTTTCTTCGCTGTCTCTTTCTTGATCGGTGTCTTCAATGCGGAAAATTAGCTTGCCACCGGTGTGACGAGCGTAGGCCCAATTAAATAGCGCTGTTCGAATAAGCCCCACGTGAGGAGTACCTGTTGGAGAAGGGCAAAACCTAACCCGCACGTTGCTGCCCGTGGCATCAGAAAACGGGGCGGTAATCAAAGAAGTCATTATGTAATAAGTCTAGGCAACAGGGTTAGAGAGGATGCCAATTCCCTCAATTTCACACTCGATCATATCCCCAGCGTTTATAACGCTGATTCCAGCAGGAGAACCGGTCAAGATGATGTCCCCTGGTAGCAACGACATGTTTCTGGAAACGTAGGAAATGATGGCGGGAATCTTATGAACCATCTCAGAAATAGCTACGTTTTGTCTTACTTCACCATTGATTCTGGACTCAATGATCTGGCCATCTGGCACAAACTCAGTTTCAACCCATGGACCCAGCGGGCAGAAAGAATCGAAGCCTTTGGATCTAGCCCACTGGCCATCGCCAAACTGGAGATCCCTTGCGGTCACATCGTTAGCGATTGTGACTCCCCAGAGATATTCCAAGGCATTGTCCTCGTTTACGTTTTTGGCAAGTTTGCCAATAACTAGGCATAGTTCAGCTTCGAGCTCAACTTGCTTGCTCTGGGGTGGAATAACAATGGCATCGCCATGACCAATAATCGAACTCGAGGGCTTAAAGAATATAAGCGGTTCTAGCGTTACCTCTTCGCCGATCTCGGCGGCATGGTCGGCAAAGTTCTTACCAATGCAAACGATCTTGGAGGGGATTGTTGGGGCTAGAAGCTTTAGCTCTTTAAGAGGTATCCGCTCACCGGTGGTTTGGTAGCCGGCAACCAAAGGGTGGCCTTTTAGAACTACAAGTTCTGGTCCGTCAACGATGCCAAATCTTGGTTCGGCACCGTTACTAAATCTTGCTACCTTCACTCTGAGAGTCTATACATCCAACCGTGCTTGTCTTCGACTCGCCCGTATTGAATGCCGGTTAGTTGCTCTCGAAGGGAAACAGTTAGCTCCCCTGGCTTACTATCAGCGCTACCTATTTCCTCATTTTTGGACTTTAGTAAGCCAATTGGGGTAATAACAGCTGCAGTTCCACAAGCAAAGATCTCTGTTATGGCGCCAGAGTTGACCCCCTCACGGATCTCGTCCAGCGTAATCTTTCGTTCTTGAACCTCGTGACCGCGGTCCTTGAGCAAAGTGATAATCGAGTTTCTGGTAATTCCACGAAGAATGGTTCCATCAAGACCTGGAGTAATCACCTTTCCATCAGCAAATACGAAAAATAGGTTCATGCCACCGAGTTCTTCGATGTATGTACCTGATTCAGCATCAAGGAACAAAACTTGTGAACAGCCATTTTCGTAACCCTCGTTTTGTGCCATCAAAGAAGCCGCGTAGTTACCACCGGTTTTTGCTTCACCGGTTCCATACTTTCCAGCACGAGCCGAATCAAGAGCTATCCAAATCGAAACTGGCTTGACTCCTCCGGTGAAATATGGCCCTACCGGAGAAGCAATAACTCGATACTCGGCGCGGTGTGCTGCGCGGACTCCTAGGAAGTTTTCGGCGGCAATCTCGAAAGGGCGAAAATAAAGTGTCTTTTCATTCTCCGGTGCTGGCACCCAATCGCCATCGACGGCAATCAATTGACGCAAAGATTCGATGAATACTTCGGTTGGCAATTCAGGAAGAGCCATGCGCTTCGCGGAGCGCTGCATTCTGGCAGCATTCTCTTCTGGTCTAAAGGTCCAGATCGATCCATCGTCGTGACGATATGCCTTAATGCCTTCAAAGATTTCCTGGCCGTAGTGCAAAACAGCACTAGATGGATCCATCAGGATTGGGCCATATGGCTCCACGCGTGCTGAGTGCCAACCCTTGTCTTTTTCCCAAACCACTACAACTTGGTGATCGGTGAAGTGAGTACCAAAAGTTGGGTTAGCAATAATCGCATCACGATCAGCTTTAGAAACCGGGTTAGGGTTTTTGATCTGCTCAAACTTTAGGCTCATGTCTACAAACCCTCGAAGATGCTTCTAGCTATTTGCTCGGTAGATAATCCTGTTGCTGCCTTAGCCAAATGCGTAGCAATTGCAGACTCAAGCTTGTTGGCCGCATCTTCTTCATCGATGTGACGAAGAAGCATCGCAGCCGATGCGATAGCAGCGGTTGGATCAGCCATGGCTTTTCCTGCAATGTCAGGAGCAGAACCATGAACTGGTTCAAACATGGAAGGGAAAGCCCCGCTTGGGTTCAAGTTGCCACTGGCAGCCAAGCCAATACCGCCGCTGATAGCAGCAGCCAGGTCAGTCAAAATGTCGCCGAAAAGGTTATCGGTCACAATTACATCGAACCTGGAAGGTTCGGTGACCATAAAAATGGTTGCTGCATCGACATGTAAATAGTCGTGATCCACACCTGGATACTCTTTGGCTACTTCGTTGACGATCCGCTGATACAGCGCACCCGAGTGAACAAGCACGTTGTGCTTGTGGACAAGAGTTAGCTTTTTTCTGGCTCTGGAAGCTGCGAGCTTGAAGGCGTATCGAACTACCCGCTCAACACCGTAAGCGGTGTTTACTGAAACCTCATTGGCCACCTCGTCGGGGGTTCCTTGGCGAATCGATCCACCGTTACCGACATACGGGCCTTCGGTGCCTTCGCGAACTACAACAAAGTCAACATCTCCAGGATTTGCAAGCTTGGAAGAAACACCTGGGCATAACTTTGTTGGACGCAGGTTCACGTAATGATCAAAACCAAAGCGCAGCTTTAGAAGTAGTCCTCGCTCCAAGATTCCGGAGGGAACATTCGGATCTCCGATAGCTCCAAGAAGCAATACATCTTGGGTAGCAAGGGATTCCATCTCGGCGTCAGTGATTACAGTTCCGGTAGCCAGATACCTTCTAGCGCCAAAGTTAAACTCAGTTTTTTCGAAATTGAGTCTGGGGGCAGCCTGCTCTAACGCAGCCACGGCGTGGCGAATGACCTCTGGACCGATGCCATCGCCAGGAATAACCCCAAGCTTTACTGATTTAGCCAATTGTTCTCCGCTCAATAGAACAACTTTACTTGTTTTGAGCCCCGGGGCAGCGGGCGAGTTTTTGGCTAGGGAAGAAAGGTTAGCTTCTTAGCCTTCATAAGGACCTTTAGTCTCGAAACTGCAGATTTCCCCATGCCGTGCAAAGAAGTTAGCTTCTCGAGCGAAATTTTTCGAAGATCCGAGACCTTATACAACTTGGCATCAACCAAAGCCCGTCTCGCGGGACCAGAAAGACCAATCTTTCGCCACTCCCCATCAAAGGCTTCGTAGCTCGCGGGGTCTTCGGGGTTTGGTTTTAAGGGAGCGCTCTTGCCAGGTTTTGCCATATGGCCAGTTTAGATAGCTAGCGCCTCACAGCTAGGGGAATGGGGGTGATTGAAGACTGGAATCCTTACGGGGTCTGACCTATCTTGTCCCCGTCAATTTGGGCTCGGACCTGTATTCTCCAAGTATCAATTTCTAAGTATTTGGGGGAACAATGGCTACAGATAAGCCGCTCTACCAGCGAACCTGGTTCATCGTATTTGTGGCTTTCGTTGCATTTTCGATCTTGGCCACTGCACTTAATAGTGGAAGTGATAGCGAATCCCCCTCGACTAGCCAGCAGGAGACCAAAACACCAACAACAACGCCGACGGAATCGGAATCCGAATCGTCGGAGCCGAGCCCGGAGGCCTCGACAGATCCAGACTCTGCGTATAACATTTCCTACTTCATCTACAGTTCAAATGGTCAATTCATTGACTTGGACAAAGATATCAATGATGCGATTGGCAGAGCTGAGAATGATCAAACGATTCGCCTGCTTGGAAACATTGTCGAGTTCGCATTCAACTATGGTCAATTAAACGCCTTAGACGCCCCAACTGCGGTCGCTGAGCAGTGGGCCGATGGACTAGCTGCGCTTGATGCTGCGATTGAGTTATCTTCCGATGGGTCAGCTGACTTTACATCTGGAGACATAACCACATCCGAAATGATCAATCTTCTCTATGGGGTGCAGTCGCAAGTTGACAACTTGCGTTCAATAGTCGCAACTTTGGAGTAGTTGGCCTGTGGGTCAGCAGTAATCCGTGGCCGACCAACTCTTGGAAGAGATCTTCAGAGAAGATTTATGCGTCACACTAATTTCAGTGTCTCGAGTGACGGGCTTAGATCAATCCGTGAATGGGCAAGCTGCTGAGGGGAATAAGGTGCCGCAGGCTTGTGACAATCTCATCACTTGGACCATCCCATCAGCCGCGACAAGACCCCCATCGACACCCTCTTTTAGCCAATAGGAGGATACGATCCCAAGCACTCGACCTTTGCTGTCTACCATGGGGCCTCCAGAGTTTCCCTCGTTCGCTGCAGCATCGGTTTCGTAATACCTGTCATTCACGGCCGAGATAATACCTAGAGTCGCATAATTAGTTCTGTCTAGTGGATTTCCAACAATAATTGCCCAATCCCCCATGTTTGCCTTGGGAGCAGGCTGTAGCGGTGGGATATAGTATCGAAGGTCAATTCGGGCCAGGTCAGTGGTGTTGCCGGGATCTGCTTTAGGATCCCAAACGTCTGGCTCTTTTGCTACTAGCACCCCATTCAGTTCACGGCCTTCGTACTCAACGACAACAATCGAGTTCTCCTCACAGTCATCGAAAATGTGAGCTGCGCTAATGATTGTCGACTTTATCCCGTCTGGCCTAGCAATATCAATCGCAACTCCAGTTCCTTGACTTGATTTGCAATAAACCAATACGGTCGATTCTTGGACCATGGCGGTTACTTCAGGCGTGTTCGGCTGCGCCTCAATAGTGACATAAAGGAAATATCCCAAAACGGCAGCAAGCGAAGTCATGAAAATTGAGGTGAGTAGAAAAACCCATCTCGAAAGGGATCTCCGAAACCACCGGTTAGTATCCTCCGCTTCAAGTGCAGACAGATCTCCCCAAATTGCGTTTGAGTCCTGCCTTTTGCGAAGCAACCTTCTCTTATTCATAACACTCCCTACTCAGCATCACTGCTGAGTGATAACTACAATTCTGTTCTTTTTGCCAAGCTCTTCGACAAAATTTCCATCCTCATCCCAGTCAATTTCGGGACCTTTGTCTCCACCGATTGATTCGATTTCGACTGTTACCCCAGCCTGCACCAATAACTCCGCAAACGCATCAGCTCTTTGTTTACTTAAAACCAAGTTGTCTCCGACTTTGAACATATCCCTACTCACACCGGATGCTGTGTACCCGACAACGGTTATCCCGCCTGTGCAATCAGGCTTTTCGGCTAGCTCGTCGGCGATCTTCTCGGCAGCTTCTTGAGCTTGATTTAGATCAATGAAAATCGCAGTATCTGGTTTGAAATTGAAGCCACTTTCAGAAGTTAGAGTCATCTGGATGCAAGCATCAGGAAGTGCAGTTATTTGAGTCACAGGAATAGAGCCTTCTCGTGGTGTTCCAGAAGCCACCTCAAGCTGAAAAGTCCCTATTCGTCCATTGCTGGCAACTATCAACGCTTCCCAGAATGCCACCAGGGAGTCCTGAGATTGTTGATTCAACTTCTCTTGGGCAACACCATCTGTTTGCCCAAGCCCTACCCAGTCAACCCGCGCCCCTTGAAGGTCTGGTAACACACCGCCAGTCTTGAGAGCCTCGATTATTACCGGGATTGCGTCGAGAGTTGGTATTCCGTCTTCGGTGAAATTGATTTGCCCAACACTTTGGATGCCATTACCGACGACAATGACAATTTTTTCCGAACCAGACGCCTTAACGTCAAAAGCTCTGGCCGCAACAGTCAAACCTTGTAAGAAGTCGGTTTCGGGGGTAATCGTGTAACCGCCGCTATATTGCAATTCTGGATCCTGGACCGCACATTCATATACGGAAGTCAATTGATTAGTGTTCTGCGAGGCTAAAATTTCACCATCATTCTGGTTGTCCCGCTTTTCTATCAAGACTGATTTTTTTATTTCGGGAGCGCCGTCTGCTAGGACAGTTGAAAGGCGCGAACCCTCCCAGCCCAAGGTTTTAGCCAAATCTGATTGGGCGACGTCCAAGGCAATTTGGAAGTCCGTGAAGTTCTGCGATGGCGCAAGCACCGCCACAACGTCTACTTTAATTGTTGGGTCGTTTTCGGCCTGGCTAGGATCACAGTTGATCGTTGCCTCAGGAAAAATGCTACAGCCTGAGAGAAGGACTGCAGAAATCAAAGCTATAGATACTGGCTTAAGTGTCTGTCTGATTTTCATTTTAATGATTACTCCGATTTCTTCAGTTCTGCTTTTGTGGCGCCAATTTTTTTTGTTTGGCTGACTTCGTCCTTATCTTCTGAACGCTGACGAGGCGTTTTGCGCCACTCCTTGTCCTTAGCTGCTACGTCTGCCTTTGCCCTCCTGGCCTCTCTGCCCGGAGAGGGTTTGGAGTTTTTTCCAATGTAGGCCGAAGTGAAATCCACCTCTCCTAATTGGTTAACGAGAGAACGTCGGTATACGCTTTTAGCCGCTTCTCCAAGCTCAGCACGGGCTGCCTGCACTGAGTCTTCAAAGCTTTTCTCCGCCACCTCAAGGCTGGCCTCTAAGGCTGGAACGAGTGTGCTTGACTTGGAAATCTTCATTCTGTTTTTCTCAAGTGCCCGCTGAACCCGATGCTTGGAGAACAGGAGTCGAGCGTATTTAGTCTCATGTGGGTTGTGCCTGATCTCGTTCACCATAAGCCACAGTCCCAAACCAAGCAGCATGAATAAGAGGCTGAAGAACAAAGCTTCTCTTGAATCTTGCACGACTTTGTTTGTTTCTTGTCCGTCGGTTATGAACAGCACTCTTAGGTACGTGAGAAAAAATGCAAAAGTCAACCAAATAGAAAACATAACTACAATCTCGATCCAGTAAACGAGAACTTTGGCCGGTTTTCTTAGGAGTACCCCTATGCGATTTCCCACAAAGTGAGGGAAAGCGATCTGCACTCCCACGGCAGGAATTGTTAGCAAAATAGACTCGTTAGTGTTGGCCAGGATTGCGTTAAAAGCGGCAAATATAAGTCCAATATCTACAGCCGCTACAAGTATGAAAACCAAATAACGAGCAGAAATGCGCATCCACCCATTCAGCAGAGATGTCTGAACCGGTATTGCCCCTGGCCAAAAAAGATTGGATTTCCCAGTTTTCTCCCCTTCTAGTATTTCCGATTGCTTGGCAAGCTTTTCATCCCGGTCGAGTAGTTCAGCGCTAAGAGAGTCCTCTCGTCGAAGATGCTTTACGACAGCTGATTCAGCATCTAGTAGTTTTAGCTTTTCAACCAAAACCGACCGTCGACCTCTGTCAACAAGCCTCATTTCAACAAGAGCAAGGTGATCTTCAATCGCTCGTTCCCACGGCATCTGTGCCAGACCGTCTTCGGAGAACAAGAACTCATCGTAGGCACCAGAGATGATGTCCATCTCTGCAGCCTTAGACGCAGAAGCAAGGTACCAGTTGTCGTTTACTCCATCGGGCAGTTCTGGAATATTTGAGGGGGTTCGCTTGCTGGAATTCTTCTTAAGGATGTTCTTTATAGCGTTCATGCCCTTGCCTCTATCTTGGTTTTCGTCACTTGTGATTCGAGGCTATGAATTTCCACAAGATCAATGGACTCCAGCTCAGGTACTTCCGCTTGGACGCTCGAAACATCAACTTTCATTTTAGCTGCGCGAGCACGCGTGTAGATACTGGCCATTTGTTCGTAGTAATGAACCCAGGATTCAAGTGCCTGTTCGGCTTGCAGTAGGTAGGTTTGAGCTCGAGTGAGATTTGATTCATATTGAGCCGCAAAATTTCTACGTTGATTCTCCAAATATCTGATTTGCTTTAGAAGTAACTTTTGCTTTCTACCACTGGAGTCACCTTGGCTGGCTAGATCGGCGAGAATTTCCTTGAGGGATTCCAACTTCACGATTGTTCTGGCATTGCCCGCTTGAAGGGGGTCTATAGCTTCGATAACCCATTGATTAACTTTTCTTTGCCCAGCTCTTGCCACGTTTTGGGCTACTAGAAGAGCGTGCGTTCTCGTAAAGTCTTTTATGCCTTTATTACTCTTAGCGTCTGATCGTCCCTGCCGCCTCAATCTAAGCGACAACCGAAATGACACGGTCATTGGGGCAGTGACCGACTTTATTGAATCAGAAATAGTGCCCCCCTTGATGTTTCTGCATTCGAGCTGATTAGAATCCTACATCACCGTTGACTTGGCTAAATTTTGGTTGATGGTGCCTGACGCTTCCAGTGCTAAGCGAAGGCCCAGTCCAGATATCTAGAGACTTCTAGCTAGGGCAGTGAGAGTTATGGAGGGCTTGATTCCTTGCTTAGTTTGGACCTGCCCGTCCTGGTTGGTGATGAACTCCACCCTTAGGGGAAGCTCCCCCAAAATATTTTTCATTGACTCAACGCTCGGCAAGACATCAGGGTTCTGAGGCCCCCCAAAGCCATCCTTGAGATTCTCGAGTGCATGCCAAACCCCAAAAAATATCCCGCCAGGGACAATGCGGTCAACCAATCTGGCAATCCCAGCTTTTAGGTGCTCGTGATTGATTTGCATGTAGGCAATTACTCCAAGATCAACTGGAGCTAGTTTTGATTCGAAATCTAGAGCGGAAGCCTGGTTTGTGAAGACCCGGTCAGAAACACCTCTTTCGGCGGCAAGCCTTTCACACTTGGCTAAACCAACGCTAGACAGATCAATGTTTTCTGCCTGCCAGCCCTTCTCGGCAAAAAAGACAGAGTTGCGACCTTCACCCCCGGCAAGATCAATCATCTTGCCTGGGGTGAGGTGCGCTAGGTATTGTTTGACAAAGCGATTGACTTTAGTTGTGTAGACGTAGTCTTCATCCGCGTACTTCTGATCCCAGAACGCTTTGTCCATTTGGCTTTTGATCCAAGCCCTTTTCCTGCTACTTGACTACCTCGAGCCCTGTTTCAGCAGCAGCATTTCCTAATGCTCCACCGTTACGAAGTTCTCCTGTGAAACCATTGGCCTTCATGGTCTCTATAGCTGCACCTGAGCGGTTACCGCTTCGGCAGTAGATGTAGTAGTTTGCTGACTTATCTAAAGTCTCAAGGTTGGCCATGAAGGCTGCATCTTGAACATCAAATAGCAGCGCACCTTTTAGGTGACCGGCTGATGTTTCTTCAGGTGTGCGAACGTCGATAACAGCTGCATATGTGCTCATGTCCATGGGCTCCTCAGCACTGCAACCAACTAGTCCAGTAACAGCGAACGCTGCGATAAAGCTAGCAGCAATAAATTTGTAAAACTTCTTCAATTGGTGGTCCTTTCTTATACCCCCTAGGGTATACTAAAAACAACACAATCGCAAACTCTTTAGGAGTCAAAATGCAAATAGAGCCTCAAGATCTCAAAAAAGCCAGAGACCGCCTCGTTCGCGCTCAGGGCCAAATAGCAGGAGTAGTAAAGATGCTCGATGAGGGCAGAGACTGCACCGACATCTTGACCCAGCTCTCGGCTGCTAACTCAGCTCTTACCAAGGCAGGCTTTGCAATCATAGCCACCGGCATGGCCCAGTGTGGCAATGATGCCGCAGGAACCAAAGATCGAGCCACGCTCGAAAAAGCCTTTATGTCTTTGGCTTAAATCTCATACCTCTTTATAGCAATCCACTAACCCAAGGAATCAAATGAAAACAGTAATCATCGGTGGTGTAGCTGGCGGAATGTCCGCTGCGACAAGACTAAGAAGATTGCAAGAAGATGCAGAAATTATCATCTTCGAGCAAGGTAAGAACGTCTCCTACGCCAACTGCGGTCTTCCCTACCACGTGGGTGAGATCATCAAAAATGAGTCCGAGTTGCTCCTACAAACCCCAAAGAGCCTAAACGACCGCTTCAACCTAGATGTCAGGGTCAACTCCAGAGTCACCAAGATTGATCCCGCCAACAAGACCGTCACGGTATTGAACCTGATCGATAACCAAAGCTACGAAGAGTCTTACGACAAGCTAGTTATTTCAACCGGAGCAAAGCCCAGAGCCCTACCCACACCAGGCATCGAAAGAACCCACGTCCTCAGAGACGTAGAGGACGCGGCAGGAATTAAGGCATTGGTTGACTCCGGCAAGATCAAATCAGCTGCTGTCCTTGGAGCAGGCTTTATCGGTATTGAACTTGCCGAGAACTTTATTCACCGCGGGGTCAAGACCACGGTAGTTGAGATGAGTAAGTCGATCCTCCCCCAGTTCGATGCCGAGATCATCGAACCCTTCCAGGCTCACCTGGTAGCAAACGGCATCGAACTAGCACTTGGCGTCACAGCGGCAACCATAAACGAGCAAACCATTACTCTTTCCGATGGCAGAGAAATCGAAGCGGATCTGGTTGTTTCAGCTGCTGGTGTAGTTCCAGATCACCACCTAGCGGTTGAAGCAGGCCTAACAATTGGTGAATCAGTTGGAATCTGGGTTGATAACCACCAAAGAACTTCCAACGAGCACATCTTCGCCATAGGCGATGCCGCTGAGAAAACCAGTGCGTTTTCGGGTAAGGGTCAGCAGATATGGCTGGCCAACCTAGCTAACCGTCACGGAAGGCTTGTAGCAGACGTTATTGCAGGCGAAAAAGTTGAAGTCAAAAAAGCCATCGGAACAGGAATCATCGGTGCCTTCGGAATGGCCGTTTCGCTAACAGGTCTTACCGAAGGCCTAGCTAAGAAGTTGGGTATCACTGCCGAAATCATCCACCTTCACCCAAGCTCCCACGCTGGTTACTACCCAGGAGCTGAAAGAGTCTCGCTCAAAGTTCTATTTGACCCAACCTCCGGCAAATTACTTGGGGCTCAAGCTGTTGGGCTCGATGGCATCGACAAGAGAATCGATGTAATCGCAACTGCTATCTATGCAGGGCTAACCGTGCAGGATCTAATGAACCTAGAACTTGCCTACGCACCAGCTTTTGGCTCAGCCAAAGACGCCATCAACCAAACCGGTTACGTTGGCGATAACGTCTTTACCAGCAAGACCGAAAACGTTCAGTGGCACGAAATTGAAGCCTTGCAGGCCTCTGGAACAGTGTTGGTTGACGTTCGTGACCGAAGCGAGAACCAAGCCGGAGCTATTCCTGGTTCGCTATTGATTCCTGTAAACGATCTACGTGCTCGCCTGGATGAAATCAAAGGCAACGACATCGTGGTGCACTGCGCCGTTGGTCAGCGCGGACACACCGCTGTTCAGCTACTAAAGGGGCATGGCATAAAGGCAAAGAACCTCTCCGGTGGATACACCACATGGCGAGCTGGGATGGATTCCAGAGCTAGGGCTTCGACCTAAGGAGAAGTCCGTCTGGGATCACTTGTGCGAGTCGATAATCCAGTCGAAGCCCAGCTCCAGCATTTTCCGGTCCGAGGTAATCAACTTAGCTCCATTAGCTTTCACGGTTGCAAGAATCATGCGATCAAACGGTTCATGCCTTGAAAGACTCTGGAGCGAGTAGGTTTCGAGGGCCTCTTTAACACTAAATGGCACACTCTTTAGCTTTGGAGTATCTAGCAACTTCAGTAGTGGTATTGAAAGATTGAGCTTGCCCAGCATGTTCTTGATAGCAATCTCAAACACTGAAATCGAAGAGTAATAGAGGATCTCTGTGCTGGCAACAAGCTTGGTGGTTTTTGAACCTAGTATTTTGGGTCGCGTTAGAATCGCAAGCAATGCATTGGTGTCTATGACCAGCACTAGTCCATGTATCCAAACTTGCGCCAAATCTTATGCATCTCTTCGTCTAACCGATCCCACTCATCCCAGTCAAAATCCTTGAATTCATCGGCGTACTTACCGAGGATCCAATTACCTCTTCTTGTCGTGTATTCCGTTACCTCTTCCGAACTGAGTGGGGCCAGTTTCATTGTCGGCTTGCCTGATCTGAAAACAATGATTTCTTCACCTAATACGACGTCATCGGCAAGTTTGGACAGATTAGTTTTGGCTTCGCTAATGTTCACTGACCTAGTCATGGCTTTAGCATAACTTGGCGCCATTGCAGCTGACAAGAGGTCGACTGGAAGTGTTTCAGAATAGCTAGAAATTTTGTTCATGTGAAAAAGCTAGCTCAAACGTAATGAGCTGTTTGAGATTCGTAAGCAAGTTGTGGATAAGTCTCCAAGCAAGACTCTGGGTATCTAGCCAACAGAGATAGTAATAGCCTTCATGGTCGAAGCGTCTATGTCCTTCTTTAGCTTCTCAAGTACCGAAGGTTCAATTGGTGAGTCAACAGTGATAACCGAAAGGGCCTTGCCGCCCTTTTGCTGCCTTGCAATCTGCATGGCAGCAATGTTGACATTGGCGTCGGCAAAGGCCTTTCCATAGACCGCGACAATACCTGGGCGGTCGGTATAAACCATTAGGACCATGTGCTCGGCAAAAGCCAGCTCAACTTCGTAACCGTTGATGCCGGTGATCTTCTCGTGGCGCTTTGGGCCAATTACTGTTCCAGACACCGAAATAACATTGCCATCAGATAACACCGCACGAATGGTAGTCATGTTGCGATACTCTTCCGAAACCCGATCGGTCGTTAGCTTCACATCAACCCCACGGGCTTCAGCAAGTAGCGGCGCATTGACATAGCTAACCTGATCAGTAACAGCGTTCTGGAAGATACCCTTCAATGCAGCCAGCTTTAAAACCGAGACATCGTGCACGACAATCTCGCCCCGAACCTCAACTTCAATAGAAACCAAAGAAGCATCAGCCATACCAAACAAGACCTGACCTAACTTTTCGGCCATAGCAATACCAGGCTTTACCGAGTCGTCAATGTTGCCACCTGCGACATTGACCGCATCTGGAACTAGATCCCCAGCCAGGGCCAGCCTTACCGACTTAGCAACCGAGATACCTGCTTTTTCCTGAGCTTCATCAGTTGAAGCTCCAAGGTGTGGGGTGACAAGAATATTTGGCAGAGACAACAAAGGCGAGCCCTTAGGGGGCTCGTTGTTGAAAACATCTAGGCCGGCGCCAGCAATCCGGCCAGAGGAAAGCGCCTCAAGTAAAGCGCCCTCATCGATGATTCCACCGCGCGAGCAATTAACAATTCTGAGTTCTTTCTTGGCAATAGCAAATTGGGCAGTACTGATTAGCCCAGTAGTTTCTGGAGTCTTAGGAATGTGTATCGTAATGAAATCAGATTGCTGCATAAGCTCATCAAGGGTTGCAAGGCTCACTCCCATCTGCTCAGCTCTCGCTGGCGTGACATAAGGGTCATACCCAATAAGCCTTGCTCCAAAGCCAGCTAGGCGCTCTGCAACAAGTGAGCCAATTCTTCCAAGACCAACAATTCCTATTGTCTTGTCGTATAGCTCAACGCCGGTGAACTTGTTTCTTTCCCACTTGTCTTGCTTTAGCGAAGCATTAGCATCTGGAATGTGACGAGCCAAAGAAAGAATGTGTCCGATGGCTAACTCAGCAGCTGAAATCACGTTTGAAGTAGGAGCATTAACAACCATCACCCCAGCACTGGTAGCTGCCTTGATGTCAACGTTGTCTAGCCCAACACCAGCTCTTGCAATAACCTTCAGTTGCTTTGCCGCTCCGATTGCCTCAGCATCTACCTGGGTAGCAGAACGAACCAAAATAGCCGAAGCAGTTGCGATAGCAGATAGCAAGACGGCACGATCAGTGCCGTCAATGTTCTTGATCTCAAAATCAGGACCCAAAGCCGATACCGTGGCAGGCGAAAGCTCTTCGGCGATAAGAACTATTGGCTTAGTCAATGGCAAATCCTTGGGCAATTAGAGGGAAAGCTGCGACATCGAAGCTGAGTCCCTCAATTCTAGCCAGTTGCGGGGAATGGAGCCTATTTGATTCTGCAAAAACCCATTACACTCAACGCTAAGGGAGGCCCAGATGGCAAGACCATATACCGCAGAGCGCCCAGTCGAATACCCCGCTAAACCCAAAGCCATCAGATCTAAAAAAGGTCTAACCAATCTCCCTAAAGGTCCAAACTCCCTTGGAGGACTATTAACCCTCAGGTTTCTAAGCGACACCCCTAAGTTCTTACTAGATCTTCAAAACAAGTACGGAGACACCGCCTCCTTCTTTCTTGGAGGCGAGCTGTTCATTGCCTTCTTTGGCCCCGAAGGAGTAACCGACGTCCTTGTAAAAAAGCAGCACTCCTTCGTCAAAGGAGTGGGCTTTGAGCGCATGCATAAGGTCCTAGGCAAAGGCTTACTAACAAACGAAGAGCCGGTGCATCTTCGGCACCGCCGAATGATGCAACCGCCCTTTCACCACGGGCAACTAAATGACTATGCGCTAAACATGAGATCTATTACCAAAGATCACATCGCCAACTGGCAACTGGGCCAACAAGTCTCAGCCAACGAAGAAATGATGAGACTTACCTTCCAGATCGTGGCACGATTGCTGTTTTCAACCGATATAGATAAGTACGCCGAAGGCGTGCAACACCACATGGGTGTTGCCATCGACCGCATCGAGCGAACAATGCTGCCAGGTCTCGACCGGTTCGATGAGAGCCCACTTCCCTACTTCAAAAAGTTCAAGGAATCAGCCGAGTATCTAGCTGATGTGGCTGAAGACATCATCTCGGAGCGGGTAGCAAGTGGTACCCACGGCACAGATTTACTGGGCCTATTACTTGACGCCCGAGACGATGAAAACCAAGCCCTTAGCCACGACGATGTAAGGGATGAAACCCTAACCCTTATTCTTTCTGGCCACGAAACAACAGCCAACGTAATGACCTGGGCCCTTTCCTACCTTCGAGACCGCGATGATCTCTGGGAGAAACTAAAGCAAGAAGCTGAGCAATACCTTCCAGATAACTCACCTCCAGAAATACGACAGATCCTTTCAGCCCCAACCGCCAAAGCCATCTTCCAAGAAGCCCTAAGACTTGCCCCACCGGTATGGGTCTCCCCGAGACGTGCCATCGAAGATGTTGAGGTCGCAGGAGTTAAAGTTCCCAAAGGAGCACACGTTCTGGTTAGCCAATACGCCAGCCACAGAAACAACAAGTTCTTCCCAAACCCAGCGAAGTTCCAACCAGAACGCTGGAAAGACGATCTAGAAGATAACCTCCCAAGAGGTGCTTACTTTCCCTTCCTAGCCGGAACCAGAAAGTGCTTAGGAGATCAGTTCGCGCTTCTCGAAGCGCACATCATCTTGCTCGAGATGGCAAGAACCAAAAGACCAAAGCCAATAGATGCCAAGCTCCCCATTGCAGAACCAAGAGCAACCTTTAGACCCAAAGGCGGGGTTCCATCCATTGTTGTTGGCTAAAGCCAACAACAAACAAAAACACTAAAAAGAACTATTTGTTGCAGGTGCAAAGCTGCTCTGCTGGGTATCCAGCTAGAGCTTCTTCGATGTGCTGTCCACAACCAGACCAGGTGATCTTGTTGCAGCTAGAGCAAAGAGCTGGTGAACACATAAGCGCCTCCTAGAAGTTGAATATTTACCTAGCTCTAGCTTATACCCTGGGGGGTATAAGAGGCAAGTGAGTCAAGGTCTCCATCAAAGACCACGACCTCACATCCCTGGTGCTGCTCCAAGAGTGGCCTGGCTCAAGTAGCTCAGCAGCTTCAATGGAAATACTCTTAGCAAGGTTCCCAGCGGTGTGGAACTGCTGCCAATTTCTTTCAGTTACAAACTGTCGCAATGCAACCAGTATTTTTTCATTCCCCATGACATAAGCGTACAAGCGTGTCTGGTATCGGATGGGGCTATATCGATGAAGTCAGCTTTCCTTTTTCAAGGTGAGCTGACGCTAGAGTATGAGTATTAGGGGGAAATATGAAAATCAAGTCTCTGTTGGGTGTGCTACTAGTCATAGCTATGGCTACTGGTTGTACGCAGCCTTTACAATACTCTCAGAAGTCAACTGATTCAGGGTCCTCTGGTTCTTCAGGCTCCTCTGGTTCTTCAGGCTCCTCTGGTTCCTCTTCCTCAAGTGCAACTCTTCTAGAGGACTGTCAGGCGTACCAAGCTGAAATTAGCTCAGTCAAGTACGACGTCTTTTTGGAACAAGAGTGGCTAGCCGTCACATCTGGAGGAACTACAACTTTTGAGTCCAGTGATTTCTCTGAATTGTGGACTGAGATTCAGACTGGTGACTTCCCCACTTGGGATGATGTCTACTATGTTGTCTGGAATTTGTGCGCATATGGTGCTGATTTTGAACTTTCAACAACCACTGACGAGGATGAGTATTACTTTCCCAGTGCCTTTAGCGTGAAGGAAGGAATGGTTGTGGCTCTGGCGTATTACTGCGACAATCCCGACGGATCTGCGCTCAGCGAGTCAAATTGGACCGTTACGTCTCCTGTGGCCGTGAATGGGTTCTTTTCTGTCTACGGAGTTTTCGTAAATCAGGGTATTGCTACGTTTGACATGGATGTTTCGATTCCAGGAGAGTCATACATTACGCCTGCAGATTCTGTTGCAGAGGACATGCTTGACTCTTACGGGTGTTCATGGCCGATGAAGATTCTAGTTTCTGACTAGATTCCGTTACTGATTAGCAAAGTAACTAGACGCCTACCCCATCCCTGCAGATTTCTTGAAAACATAATCGAAGAGCCTCCTTAGCTGGCGCAAGAGACCGAACAAGGCGTCTATCAGAAGAAGTAGGGCGCTAACCAGGGTTCGGCCGATACGAAGAGTGGAGTTCTCAGCCACCTGGTGAGTTTAAGTATCGACGCATTATATAGGGTTGATATATATGAGTGACAGCCACTAGCCTGATAAAAATCTTGCTTTGGCTGTTACCGAGCTTAGGTAATTGGGGACCCGGGGGAGTTATGAAAAAAATCGAACAGACGATCGTTAATGCTTACGGGGGCGTGGAATACCTGCCGACCTACCGGATAAAATGGATGGCTCGATTGGTTTACAGCAGATGGTTTGAATTCTTTATTGCTGCCGTTATTCTTACAAACGCCATAGCCCTGGGCATTTTGACCCTACCGGGGCTCAGTAGCGAGGCCGAGCAAGCTGCAATACAAATAGATGCGATTGCCTTTTGGATCTATGTCGTTGAGTTGGGCCTCAGGCTGGCCTCGTATGGAACCAAACCCTGGATGTTCTTCACAAGAGGTTGGAACATTTTCGACTTCCTGGTTATTGGGCTTGCGCCATTCTTCCAAGGTCAGTCAGCAGTTCTAAGGCTTCTCAGGCTCTTTCGTTTACTTAGAATCTTCCGCTTCTTGCCCGAAGTTAGGATCCTCTCGACTTCTATCTTGAAGAGTATCCCGCCGCTTCTTAGCATGAGCGTTCTGATCACCTTGTTGCTCTACTTATATGGAATGGCTGGGGTGTACCTATTCGGACAAGAAGCGCCTATCGCCTGGGGGGATATCGGTGCCAGCATGAAGAGCCTATTTATCCTGTTGACTCTAGAAAACTTTCCTCTATACCTAGAAGAGGGGCTTTTGATCAGCCCTCTAGCTCTGCCATTTTTTCTGTCTTATGTATTCCTAATTGTGTTTACCGTGTTGAACGTACTTATTGGAATCGTGTTGAATGCTATGGATGAAGCAAGACAAGAAGATAAGTCTGCAAACAAAGAGCACACCCAGTTATCCAAGATCGTCTCATCGCTTGAGAGAGTAATTGCCGATGGCAAGACCTCTCAAACTGAGCTTGATTTTCTCAAGGGAGAACTTGCAAAGCTCAAGCAAATGAGAGAACCCAAACCCGATTAGGGGTTTGGGTTCTACCCCAAAGCGTCGTTTGTTTACTTGACCGCAGGTCCTTACTTGTTTTCAGCGAAATAGACGAAAGCCACTCTCCCCATTTACGGAGAGAGTGGCTTTCGAAGGAAAAACCTTATTACAGGCCAAGCATTGCCGCTGCGATAATAGCTCCGAGGGCCATGCCGAGAACCGTTCCCAAAATACCTATCGTTAGGCCGATTGGGGCAAGACGCTCTTTTTTGACGAGGGCTACCACGCCAAGAATGATTGCTGCAGGACCAAGAAGTATTGGGAAGATAAGCAAAGAAATTGCCCCCAGGACTATGGCCAATATTGAAAATGTGTTGGACTGATTTGCGTTTGACTGATTTGCGTTTGTCATTTTTTCCCCTCAAGGTAATTGGTGTTGCTGTCAATTGACACAAAGTTACTACAAAACGAAGCCTTGTCAAGGAGCCACCCGGATGGCATTTTCCCAGGTGAAGGTCGTAAGGAGACTGTCTCAGCCGGGTCCCTGTGGTCCCGCTCCAGGTAGGCAGCGCCAGTGGACTCTGTTCCTAGACACACATGTCTCTTAAGGTCTCGATCTTGCTTCTCTTTCAGCTCCTATGCCTTGACGAAGCGGTCGATAAGGTTGATTGCATCAGCTAGGTAGCAATGGCTAGTATTAGGCCACAAAACAATTGGGGGAATAGAAATTGAGTATAGGAATTGAGATCCACACTTTGGATCCTGGAAAGAATTACGAGAGCCTAGGCCAGGTTAAGGCCCGAGTTGGGGCTGCTACGGCATTATCAAAAACACCGACTCTTGAAGATGTCAACTATAAGTTGCAAGAAGAGGTCGCAAGGCGTGGCGGAAATGGCGTGATCAATGTGAGGTACGAGCGCGGCGTTTCCATGACTTCCTGGAAGGCACTTACCGCCTACGGTGAAGCCGTGATATTCGAGTCGGACGAGAAGGTGTGCCCCTCTTGCGCTGAAACGATCAAGGCAGCGGCTACTAAGTGCCGTTACTGCCAGACCGAACTCAAATAACGTGCATTCGGTCTTCTCTAATCTTTGCTAGCTAGAAGATGATCTCTTGCAGTCTTCGTAAAATACAGAATTTATTTTTTAAAAGTTGTTAGTGACATTCTGATAAAGCGGGTTCTCAGGGAAGCCGATTTTGCGCGAATAACAAAAACGGTGGTTTTTAGCTAAACCCCGGGTCTTTGATCCTTTAGGCCCATGTCCATTTTTGCTCTAGCTGCAGTAACCTGTGATCTTTCGGAAACCTCAGGAACTCCAACCTGCCAGAAGGCTCCGCCTTCTGTGAAGTCGGCAGCTCTTACCTTGGTGACAATAACTGCTGTTCTATCGGCAGCTCTTGCCTTGACTAGCGCTTCGGAGAACTCACTTAGTGTGTTTATCTCGAAAGTTACTGCTCCCATGGATTCAGCGTGAGCTTTGAAGTTCACGCGGATGTCAGAACCTGTTCCAACAGAGTCTTTGAGCATGTTGTTATAAGACGCTCCACCTTGGCCAACTTGTAATCTTTCAATAACTGCGTAGCCTTCGTTGTCGCAGACCACAAGGATCATCTTGTGTCCAGAAAGCAAAGAGGCATAGATGTCTGAGTTCATCATCAAATATGAGCCGTCTCCAACCATCGCGTAGACCTCGTTATTGGGCCTTGCCATAGCTGCTCCCCAGGCGCCAGAGATCTCGTAGCCCATGCAGGAAAAGCCATACTCGCAGTCAAAGGTGGCAACACCCTTGCTCATCCAGTTGATGTTTAGCTCCCCTGGTAGTCCTCCGGCTGCAGTCAAGATGTAATCCTCGGCAGTAGCCGACTCGTGAACTAGTCCAACAAGCTGAGCGTAGCTAGGCGGCCAAACACCGTCGTCGGCAGTTCTGCCGTCGACAAAGGCCTGCAGGTCTCCCCTTAGTTCGCGAGATTTCTTGGTCCAAGATTCCTCTGCGCTCCAGCCAGCTAGTTCTGATGTTAGCTCGGTCAGGCTCTCTCTGGCATCGCCAACAAGTGGAAGTGACTGATGTTTGATGGCATCAAAGCGTGCAGCGTTGATGCCAACAAACTTGGTTTCAGGATCGAATAGTGTCCAAGATCCAGTAGTAAAGTCTTCCAATCTGGTCCCTACCGCTAGAACTACATCTGCACCGCTAACTACTTTGTTGGCAGCTTCGGCACCGGTAACTCCAAGTGGTCCTGAATACAAAGGGTGTGATGCTACAAGCGAAGACTTACCAGCAACAGTTTCAACAACTGGAATGCCAAACTTCTCAGCAAAACCAGCAAGTTCTTTTTCGGCTCTGGAGTAGTGCACTCCGCCACCGGCAATAATGACGGGTTTCTTTGCCGAGCGAATTAGCTTGACTGCTGCCTGGAGCTGACCAAGATCAGGTCTTGGTCTTGCGATTTCGTGAATTTTGGTTTCGAAGAATGCAACCGGGTAGTCATATGCTTCTGCGGTTACATCCTGAGGCAGTCCAATAAATGCTGGTCCACAGTCAGCTGGGTCCAGCAACGTGGAAACTGCCTGTGGCAGAGATGAAAGAATCTGTGCTGGGTGAGTAATTCTGTCCCAAAAACGGGTCACTGGTTTGAATGAATCATTTACAGTTACGCTCGGCATTCCAAAGTGCTCAACTTGCTGCAGCACTGGATCTGGAAGGCGAGAGGTAAAAGTATCTCCAGAGATAAACAAAACAGGAAGTCGGTTAGCCATCGCAACCCCTGCTGCTGTCACCATGTTGGTGGCTCCTGGTCCAACAGAAGAGGTAGCAACAAGAATCTGCTGGCGGCGGCTTGCTTTAGCAAAAGCTGCTGCAGCAAGGCCCATGCCTTGCTCGTTTTGGCCTCGATATGTTGGCAGTTCATCGCGGTGCATCTCTAGGGCGTGGCCCAGGCTGGTCACGTTGCCGTGACCGAAGATTCCCATGACTCCAGGAAACAGTGGCACGTTTTTACCATCGACCATGATGCGCTGGGCAATTAGGTATCTAACGATGGCTTCGGCGGTAGTAATTCTTATTGTCTTGATTGCCATTTACTTTGCCTCCCCTAGGTCTTTGACGCTCTCCCATGTTCTTGAGGACCAAGAATCGATCAAGGCCTGCTGAACACTCACTACATCCACTGCTTCTTTAAAGCTTGGGCTAAAGGACTTACCCGTTGCCATAGCTTCCAAGAAGGAGTAGTCCTCTATGGCAACAAAGTCCTCCAGGCCGATGGAATTGGCCTGGCCTGGTACGAAGTTGGCGTGGAATGGGAAACGATCGCCTCCATATATAGTTGTGTATCCAGAACTTAGGTCGTCGGTTAGCTTGTAGTACTGCATCTCGTTTAGCTTCTCTAGGTTCCAAGAAATAGATCCTTTGGTTCCGTAAATTTCAAAAGCGTTCTGGCTTTCAGGACCAACAACAGTTCGGCTTACCTCAAAGGTTCCGGTTGCCCCGTTTTTGAACCGGCAGAGCATCGAAGCGAAGTCTTCGTTTTCGACGTCTCCCTTTGGGTCTTCTGGCTTACCGCGGCCATAGTGACCGGTGGTTCCTGATGGTAGGGGACGCTTCTTAATTGTGGTGTTTTCCATACCGATTACCTCGGCGATGTCTCCAACCAAGAACTGTGCCATGGAAACCGAGTGGCTAAGGATATCGCTTGTGACACCGTAGCCGGCCTGGTCCATGAGGAATCTCCAGGTAAGTAGCCCCATCTCGTCACTTCCATACATCGAGAAGAAGCGGCCACGGTAGTGAGTGATCTCACCTAGGTCACCAGAGGCAATTAGGTTCTTGGCGTGCAGTACTAGAGGCGCCCAGAGGTAGTTATAACCAACACCAGAAGCAACTCCTGCTTTTTTTGCTGCGTGATACGCAGTTACAGTTTGTTCTGGCTTACCGCCGATTGGCTTTTCGCTAAAGACTGCTTTGCCGGCGGCAGTTGCTGCCTCAATCATTGGAACGTGAAGCATGTTCGGAGCTGTGACCCAAACAGCGTCAACATCTGGAGAGTTGACGGCGTCTTGCCAGTTCTCAACTGCTCGCTCAAAGCCAAAGTCGTTTACTGCGCGGTCTCTTCTAGAGGCTTCAGTATCCGCACACACCACAAGCTTCGGGTCGAAAGAGCGCTTTGGGAACAGTGATGGGATGCGAAGCATGGATCTGGAGTGTGATTCACCCATCCAGCCAAGGCCTAGGACGGCAATACCAATACGTTGGTTCATGATTTATCTCTTTCTAGGTGTTGCGGAGCTCCAAGGAAGTCTTGGGTCTTGGGTTTGGGTGTTCCAGTTCTCGCGAATCCAGTGCTTATCTGGGTCATCGCAAAAAGCCATGGTGCGGGTTTCGGCAGGACCTGCCAGCACATTCAAGAAATACATTGGGTACTCAGGGGTTGCGCTAGTTGGACCGTGATATCCCTCGGGAACTATGTATAGATCGCCATCTTTGATTGAAACGGTTTCATCTACTGAGCCGGACACTGTGTATACGTGGAGCAGGCCTAAGCCTTCCGAGCTTCCGTGGACCGAGTCAATTTTACCAATGCGGAAGTAGTAGATCTCTTCATTGTTGGTGGCGCAGCCTTCGATGCCATCGTGGCGGTGCGGTGGCCAAGAAGATACGTTACCGCCTGGAGTAATAACTTCACAGATGTTGATCTTGTGAGCTCCCTTGAATGAATCTGGGGTTGCGATGTTGGTTACCTGCCTCGAAGCAAAGCCAGATCCTCTTACCTCAACTTGAACATCTTTAGCTGCGGTGTGAACTATAGGAAACACTTCAGTTGCTCTTGCAGTACAAATCGCAACCTCACCCGAAGCGGCTCTTAGGGTGATCTTTGAGCCAACCGGTGCATAGATCCAGTCAGACACCTGATCAAATACTCCGGCACGTCCTGCCAGTTGAAATTCTTGGCCGTCTAAGGTCACTGTCACATCTTTTGCAGAAAGCGGAAGGATCACCGCCTCCTCGCCGGTTAGCTCAAGTTCAAAAGTGTTGCCATTAGCCAGATTTGCAATCTGCATGCCGCTGTATTGCCAACCGGCTTGTTCTGGGGATAAAGAGACATCGGTAGTTGCAGTAGCAAGAGATCCATTTGGATAGTGCCAGCTCATTAGTTTCCTCCAGTTGGATTTTGTCTTACTATTTGCCCTGCACGTCTTACAGCACCCTCGGAATCTCCATTCAGTGGATAAAGCAAACTTCTTCCGGCAACCAGTCCTCGAACATTTGGCTCTTTCATTCCAGCCACCCAGCGGTTGAATAGCTCATCGGAGTTAGCTTCTGGTTCGCCGCCAAGCATCAAAACCGGCAACGAGGTTGCGCCCGCTACCTCTGACATGCTTGGGCTAGCTGGAACTTTTAGCCAAGAGTAAGCCGAGCTAGAACCAAGACCAGAGGCTATCGCTACTACCTTTATTAGAGCCTCGTCCGACTCATCCAAAATGGCCATGCCTTCGGCGTTCTTTTTGTAAGGCAGCGGCTCAATCATGGCCATGAGCTTTCTATCAGCTAGCTGGGTGGTTAGCGCTGCCACGGTTTCGATAGTTCTAGCTACCGATGGGTCGTGGTAGTCGATCCGAATTAGGGTCTTACCACCATCGAGTCCCATGGACTCGATGTGATCGGCGTCATAAGAAGTGAGCCTGTCGTCTAGTTCCCACTTAGCCCCAATGATGCCACCGCGGTTCATGGTGCCAATAGCTAGCTTGTTTTCTAGCGCTCCAAGAAAAGCAAGCTCCTCCAAGATATCTGCACTGGCTAGAACTCCATCAACCTCAGGAAGCGCTAGGCACCTGGTTAGGCGATCCAAAAGTGTGTATCTGTCGGACATCGCAATTGGATCAAGACCCAAAGAAATCTTTCCGCGTGCCGTGTGATCGGCTGCCAAAATCAGTAGGTTGCCATCGGTAGTTTTCTTTGCTCTGCGAGTGCGGCTAGTTAGCGCGTTAGTTATGCTCGCAGGTTCAAAAACTCTGGCATCAAGCAGTGCTTGGTATTTGGTTCTATCTAGACTCATGAGGCACCCTCCAGAATCAAATCTAGCTCGCTAAGTGTTGGCATCGCATCTGCACAAGTCAACCTGGTCGAAACCAGTGCTCCGGCTGCATTAGCAAAGCGTCCCATTTGTTCTAAATCCCAGCCCTGCAGAATTCCGTAGCAAAGAGCTCCCCCAAATGCGTCGCCTGCGCCAAGGCCGCAGACTACCTCTACTGGGGTAGGTGCAATTCGAACTCGCTCTGTTGGGGTTGCAAGTAACACTCCAGCGGCGCCTAATTTGATGACCGCCAGTTTTACGCCTAGTCCTAGTAGCGCATCGGCCGCTTCATTTTCATCTTGGCTCCCAAGAGCAACTTCACATTCCTGCAAATTGCCAACCACGATTGTTGCAAGCTTCATAGACTCTTGAGCTTTTGCTCTGGCTGCACCCTTGTTCACCCAAAGAGATGCCCGGTAGTCCAAATCAACAATGGTGTGTTGGGAAGACTCTCTTAGCTGCATCCAAGAAATTGCTGCCTCTGCAGTTTCACCAACCGCTAGGGCGCTTTGGCTGATCCAGAGGATCTTTACTTCTTTTATGGCACTTTCTGGAATATCAATGGACTGCAGCGTGGTGTCTGGGGCTTGGTTTCGGTAGAAGGCGATTGTTGGGGTTTCCGGTGGAGTCAGGGCCGCAAAGGCCAGTGGGGTCTGGGCTCCAGCCTGGGTAAAGACATAATCGGTGGCTACACCAAAGCCAGTTAGCTTGTTTCGGACATACTCACCAAAGCCATCCTCGCCAACCTTGGTGGCGAGGGCGGAAGCGAGCCCAAGCCTTGCTGCGGCAACAGCCACATTGGTTGGTGAACCACCGATAGATTTTTGAAAGGTTTGCTGGCCATCGAAACCGATGTTTGCTTCCTGAGCGTAGAGATCAACACTCACCCGACCTACGCTCAGAACATCCATTTGGATACTTAGTTCTTAGCCAAAGTTGGCGCAACAACTTCAGTTAGGTAATCAAGAGAAGTCTTAACATCCTCAACTGGACCCTCACCTTCTGCTGGCATGCCAGCAGTAATTGCAGTGTCTTGCTCGATGACATACCAACCCTGGTAGCCCTGACCCTCAAGCCCTTGGATGACACCCTTGATGTCAACATCACCTTGGCCAAGTGAAGTAAATAGTCCTGCTTGAGTTGCATTCATCAATGAAATCTCACGGCTCATAACTTTTGGAACCATCGATAGGTTGACGTCTTTGAGGTGAACGTGGCCGACACGATCAAAAGCATCCTTGGCAAATTCAACAGGGTCTTGGCCACCGATAGCCATGTGACCGGTGTCAAGACACCAGCGAACATCGCAAGAATCTAGCACGCGGTGCATATCGTCTCTGGTTTCAACCAGAGTCTGCACGTGCGGATGAAGAACTTGGTCTAGGCCGTGCTCTGCGCAGATGTCGTCGATAACTTTAAACATCTCGGTCATGTGAGTTTTTTCAGAATCTGAAAGTTCTCTCGGGTTGGACCAGTCCATATCCTGCACTACTGCCGAAACAAACTTGGTGGCTCCTGCGCGCTGGAACACTTTGGCAGTAGCGGTAGCACTTTCGATAGTTGCCTGTCGTGCTGACTTGTCGTGCAGCACAACAGGAGTGAAGCCGCCAAGCAAACTAAGCCCAAAGCTATCTAGCTTGTCGTAAACGCCCTCTGGGTCATCGGGCAAAAAGCCAGGTGCTCCAAGTTCAGTTGCGGTAAGACCAAGGCTTCTCATCTCACCTAAAACTCGATCAGTAGGGAGCATGGCTCCCCAGCCTGGAACCTCACAAATACCCCAAGAAATGGGGGCCGAAGCCACACGGGAAAGAAAGTCGGACAATTTGGTTCCTTTCGTTGGAGCGTTCCAAAAATTATGACAGACTAGTGGCAGTTTAGCAATTCAAGTCCCAGTTAGAAGGCGGTCAGAGATGAAGGTTCTAGTTATTGGCGCAGGGCGCATGGGCGCTATCCGGGTAGAAGACCTGGTTGCCGACAAGCGGGTGACCGAGGTACTGATTGCAAACCGCAACGAGGCCAAAGCCAGATCTCTTGCTTCAAGCTTTGGGGCGAGTGTGCTGCCCTGGTCCGAGATTGAAACCGCCGAAGTTGATGCGGTTGTGGTCGCCGTTGGAACCAGCGCCCACCAAGAAGTATTAGAAATGGTTGCACCTAAGACCTTGGCGATCTTGTGCGAAAAGCCAATTGCTCCAACAATTGCTGGAACCTTAGAAGCAATCGAACTAGTTGAGAAAAATGGCTCTTCGTTGCAAATTGGTTTCCAGCGTAGATTCGATGAGCCAATCAAAGCGATGCAGCAAAAGGTAGCTGGTGGTGAAGTAGGAATCATCTACGCCCTAAACATGACAGCCCATGACAAGACTCCAAGCGAGAAAGAGTTCATGGCCGGAAGTGGTGGAATCTTCCGCGACATGCACGTGCATGATTTCGATCTAGTGCGCTGGATCACAGGTAGCGAAGTGGAAAGCGTTTACGCCACAAAGGAAGTTCGCTATCAGATGGACTACAAGGAATTTGATGATGCGGATGTCACTGCAATAAACATCAAAACCGTAAACGGTGTTCAAGTCGTCATTACCGGAACTAGGCATGGAGCACTCGGCCACGATGTTCGGATGGAAATTTTTGGTTCTAAAGATGCACTCTCTGCCGGACTAAACACCAGAACCCCACTACATGATCTTGAAGGTCAGCTGGAGCTAAACATCAATCCCTACGGCGGCTTTGTTGATCGATTTAGAGATGCCTTTAGAAATGAAACCGGTAGCTTTGTGTCTTTTGCTCTAGGTGAAATTGAAAACCCATGCCCACCAGATTCCGCTCTAGAGAGTCTTAGAATTGCCATTGCCTGCGAGCAATCAATTGCTACTGGCAGTGCAGTGATGGTCAAGGACATTAGCTAGCAACTATGTCTAGCTCTAGACCCACCATCATGGACGTTGCCGCCAAATCCGGCATGTCTAAATCCTTAGTTTCCCTGGCGCTATCTGGCTCCCCCAAGGTAAGCGATTCCAGCAAAAAGAAGATCCTAAAAGCCGCCAAAGAGCTGGGCTATCGCCCAAATGCTGCGGCCAGGAGCCTGGCCGCAAGGAGAAGTAAGACCCTCGGGGTCTTGATACTTGACCTACACAACCCAGTCTCGGCAGAGATTTGGGATGGGGTCCAGTCCGAGCTTCGCGAGTATGGCTATAGCTTGATGCTCGTTACAGGTGGTGATGATCCACTTCTTGAGAAAACCGAAATCGACACCCTGCTGCAGTTCCAGATCGAAGGGCTGATTCTTATCTCTCACCGCCTAAGCGCCGAGGATCTAAAGGAGATAGCAGCGGAGGTGCCTACAGTTACCGTTACCCGAGAAGATATTGCCGTATCTCAAATGGACACTGTCTGTAACGACGACGTCGCTGGAGCTCAGCTAGCTGTTGATCACCTGGTTGAGCTTGGGCATTCCAAGATTGTTTGTCTAAGTGGTGGCGATAACCCAGTTTCTATTTTGAGAACTACTGGTTACACACAAGCCATGAAGCGTCACGGACTCGAACAGCACACGCAGGTTGTTGCAGGAGGCCTAACCGATACCGCCGGATACGCAGCCGCAAATAAAGCTCTTGATCTTAAGCCAACCGCGCTCGTAGTTGCCAATGACTTTGCCGCGGTTGGTGCCATTGCCGCAATTGAGGAATCAGGTCTTCAGGTTCCAGAAGATATTTCAGTAGTTGGTTATGACGGTATTCGACTTGGAGGATTGCGAAGTGTGAATTTGACTTCGGTAGCTCAGCCACTTGCCGATCTTGGAAAACTTGCAGCTAAGAGAATTATGGAACGAATCGAAAAACCCAAATTAGAATCGCAGCAGGTAAGAGTTTCTTCGAAGCTTGTGGTTCGAGGAACTACCCGAGCTATCTAGCCTTAATTAGCTGGGTTCTTAGTGGTCCAAGCTCTAAAGAACTCAAGGCTTTCTGGGTTCGCAAGCGTAGAGCTATCTCTTTCAGGCTTGCCTGAAACAATGTCTGCTACCGCTAGCTCGTTGAGCTTGCCGTTTCTGGTTCTTGGAAGATCAGGGGCCTTAGCAATCACATCTGGAACATGGCGAGGGCTTGCCTGATTGCGCAGGGTAGTGCGGATTTCCTGAGACAGATTTTCTGTTAGCTCCCCCTCGCAAACCACAAAAAGCACAATTCGGGTGTCGTTTCCTTCCGGCTGAGCCACAGCTAGGGCGCCGGTGATTCCAGTAATTGTCAGCACAACGCGGTAAATCTCAGCCGTTCCGATTCGAACTCCCTTGGAATTCAAGGTGGCATCTAACCTGCCAAGGATCTCAAAGCCGCCAGAAGGAGTTCTTCTGGCGTGATCGCCATGAGCCCAGATGCCTTCGAAGCGATCAAAGTAAGCTGCTTGGATTTTGCTGCGGTTATCGTCTCCCCAGAAACCAAGGGGAACAGTTGGAAAAGGTGTTCGGCAGACAAGTTCACCATCTTCTAGTGGATCGGCCTCCGAGCCATCCGCCCGAACTACCACTACATCCAAACCGAGAGCTGGACCCTGGATTTCACCCCGTGGGACTTTCTCGGTTGGTACACCAAGCACTAGACAGCCACAAAGATCAGTTCCACCAGCAATTGAGACAACCGAGACTTGACTTCCAACGGATTCTTCAACCCAATCAAAACCCGAAGCCGCCAGCGGTGAACCGGTTGATGCAATGGTTCGAAGCGAGTCAAGTTCGTACTTTTTCTTTGGCTCTAATTTCTGTTGACGCCAAACATCAATTAGGGCAGCTGACACTCCAAGAAAGCTCAGCTTCTCATCGTTGGTGATTTGCCAAAGCCGCTCAATGTCTGGATGTCCTGGGCTACCGTCGACAAGAACAATTGTTGCACCTCGGCCTAAACCAAAAACCAACCAGTTCCACATCATCCAGCCACAAGTAGTTGAATAAAGCACTCGATCAGATTCTCTAATGTCCATGTGATAGCCCTGTTCACTCAGGACCTTTAGCAATACCCCTGCCGCCGAGTGAATAATGCACTTAGGCTTCCCAGTTGTCCCGCTAGAGAACAAAATGAATCCTGGCTGATCAAAACCAAATAGTTCCGGTGCAAACTCAGCTCCGCGATGCGGAGCCAGCCATGAATCGAAACTTTGGCCGGGGCCCTCTGCACCGACAACAATCAGGGTCTTCACCGTAGGAAGTTCTTTTGCTACCTGTTCTAGCTTGTCAAGCAGAGAGTGTTGCTTGCCACCATAGGAATAGGTAGAAGCAGAAAGCAGCAACACAGGCTCGATCTGACCAAAGCGATCAACCAGTGCAGCGGGGCCAAAGTCTGTGGAGGCAGTGCTGACAACAGCGCCTACTGATAAGGCTCCTAGAGCGAAAATGACACTCTCGACCGAGTTGGTCATCCACGCAGCTACGCGGTCGTTTTGATTTACGCCAGCTGCTTTCAACGCAGCAGCACAAGCAGCAACTTCCTGTTTTAGTTCCCCGCGGGTGAAAGCCACCCTAGGGCCTGCTTCTGAGTAAGCAACCAAAACCTCTTTGCTTTGATCTCCTGCCAAAAGGGTGTTAACAACATTCAGCTTGGCTTCTGGAAACCACCTGCTTTCTGAAAAGCCAGACCCTGAGAAGTCGATGGCCCCGCTGTCGCCAACTATGCCGAGATCCAGCCAGGCCTGACGCCAGAATTTGCCTGGGTTTGCTACCGACCAGCTGTGTAGCTCGCGAAAATCATCGCAGCCAGCTTTGGCGATCAGGGTTTGCATCAACACAGGTTCAGCGTAGTCCGAATGTTTGCCGAATCTTTGGCTAAAAAACTGTGAGAAATTGTTGGAGGATATTTGGGGCTCCTGGGTGTGAAATGCTAGCAAGCCTGCAATCGTTTGCGTTAGAGCCTAGCTCCAGGAAGGTGGGTACAGGACCCGATACACACCGTAGACAACGACAGTGATTATCGCGAGAGCTATTGACAGTGCTTTCAGTCCCCTGGTGGGTCTGAAGAAATTAATGATAATCGGCAAAAAAATTAGCGGTGCCAGAAAAAGTAACTGACTAAAGTTCCAGGCAGTCTCAAAATCAAATCTTGTTAATGACAGAACTGCCCTTGTCATTCCGCAGCCTGGGCAAACATGACCAGTTACGAAATAAAAAGGGCAGTTCCAATCAAAAACAATTGCAACAGCTGGCACTAAGGCAAACTGTGCAGAAAGTTTTAATCTTCTCTCAAATTTAGGAGAGTGGGTTGCCGTCCGAATCTGTAACCTTTCGAGTTGCAATCAGAATTAGATCGATAAGTGCCCAAAGTCCACAGCCACCTGCTGTTAGAAGTTTTCCAATTCCCAAGCCAACGTGACCGGTGTAGAACCTGTCAATTCCAAAAACTCCTACAAGGAATGAAAGGATGAGTGTGGTTGTCCAGCTCTTGTCAGAGAAAACGCCTGGAATTTGGTTCGCCGGAAATGTGGCTCCAGTTGAGAGTTCCTTAACTAGAGTGTTGGGCTTCAGTCTTCCTGCACGAGCCCAGCCCTGAAGTGTTGCAGTGTCAACCTGTGGGTCCGGGATGCCCGGGATCATTATTTCCCATTTTGCTGAACTTGATTTTGCCATTTGTACTTTCCCCTTATTGGTGAGTGTAATTTTTACAAGATAACCCTACCGGTTGGTGAGGGCATTGGAAGCTCTTTGGGCTACCTCGCAGCCTTACCCTCTTCGTAGTCGTCAGAGTTTTTCAGCCAAGAAAATAGCTTTCTTAGCTTCCTTCCTACCTCTTCGATTGGGTGAGCTTCGCCCTTTGCGCGTAGCGCTAGGAACTCTGGGCCTCCAGCGTCCTGGTCAGCTACGAATCTCTTAGCAAAAGTTCCATCCTGGATGTCGGTAAGGACTTCTTTCATACGAACCTTCACCTCTGGGCCAATAACCCTTGGGCCTGAGATGTAATCGCCGTACTCAGCGGTGTCTGAAACAGACCATCTTTGCTTAGCGATTCCACCTTCATACATCAGATCAACAATTAGCTTTAGTTCGTGAAGGACCTCGAAGTAAGCAACCTCTGGCTGGTAACCAGCTTCAGTCAAAGTCTCAAAACCGTACTGAACCAACTGGGATGCTCCACCACAAAGTACTGCCTGCTCACCGAACAAGTCTGTCTCTGCTTCTTCGGCAAAGGTGGTTTTGATTGTTCCAGCACGGGTACCACCAATTGCCTTCGAGTAGCTAAGCGCTAGCTCCATCGCCTTGCCGGTGGCGTCCTGCTCAACTGCAACTAGGTTTGGTACACCTCGGCCATCAACGTATTCGCGACGAACGATGTGACCAGGTCCCTTTGGTGCAACTAGGAATACATCGATGCCAGCTGGTGGCTTGATGTATCCAAAGCGAATAGCAAAGCCGTGACCGAAAACAATTGCGTTTCCTGGCTCTAGGTTTGGCTCGATTGACTCGGTGTATAGATCGCGCTGACGTGGGTCCGGCGCTAGCACCACGATTACATCTGCCCACTTGGAAGCTTCGGCAGGAGTAAGAACCTTGAGACCCTGCTCTTCGGCCTTAGCTTTGGACTTAGAGCCCGCTTGTAAACCAACTACCACGTCAACGCCTGAGTCTTTTAGGTTCAGTGAGTGAGCGTGACCTTGCGAACCAAAGCCAATAACGGCAACTTTGCGTCCCTGGATGATTGCTAGATCGGCATCCTTGTCGTAAAAGATCTCTGCCATTTGTGTTTCTCCTTTTATTTGGTGTTTAGAAAGTTGAAGCCTTTGTGCTACTTGGAAACCTTGTCGCTAATTGCCTTGGAGCCTCGGCCCATAGCCAAGATGCCCGACTGAACAAGCTCTTTTACTCCAAATGGCTCTAGGACCTTGATAAAGGCCTGGCACTTGGAGGAATCACCGGTGATTTCAATAATCAAAGTGTCTGAAACCACATCGATGACTCTCGCACGGAACAAATCAGCTGCCTCAAGTACCTGAGAGCGGTTACTGGCATCGGTTTTTACCTTGACCAGAATGTGATCACGCTGAACGGCTAGGTCTGGCTCGAGCTCAACAACCTTGATTACGTTTATGAGCTTATTCAGCTGCTTGGTGACCTGCTCCAGGGCGTGGCCCTCTACCTGGACGACCACGGTGATTCTGGAAAGACCCTCTACTTCGCTGGTTCCTACCGCAAGGGATTCAATATTGAAGCCTCTTCTTGCAAACAAACCCGCTACGCGGGTAAGTAGACCTGGCTTGTCTTCAACCAGCAGGGAAAGTACATGTCTAGACATCTTTACTCATCACCGTCCCAAACTGGAGCTGCGTCTTTAGCAAACTGAACTTCGTCGTTTGATAGTCCTGCCGGAACCATCGGCCAAACCATTGCATCTTTACCAACTACGAAGTCGATAACAACCGGACGGTCATTGGTTTCGATGGCTAGCTTGATGGCGGCGTCAACGTCTTCTTTTTTCTCAACTCGGATGCCAAGGCATCCGTAGGCATCCGCTAGCTTCACAAAATCTGGAATCATCAGTGAGTCTGAACCGGTGTGCAAATCTGTGTTGGAGTAGCGGCTGTTGTAGAAAAGCGACTGCCACTGCCGCACCATTCCAAGAGAAGAGTTATTGATAACGGCAACCTTGATTGGAATCTTGTTGATGGTGCAGGTAGCAAGTTCCTGGTTGGTCATCTGGAAACAGCCATCGCCATCGATTGCCCAAACAAGTCTTTCTGGTTGAGCAACCTTGGCACCCATAGCTGCGGGAACCGAGTAACCCATGGTTCCGGCTCCGCCGGAATTTAGCCAGCTGTTTGGTCTTTCATATTTGATGAACTGAGCAGACCACATCTGGTGCTGTCCTACTCCTGCTGCAAAGACCGCTTCTGGACCAGAAATGTCACCGATGCGCTGAATTACATACTGCGGTGACAACATGCCATCTTCTGGCTCGGTGTATCCAAGCGGGTAACGAGTTCTTAGACCCTCGATGAATTTCCACCACTCGGCTAGGTCTGGCTTCTTGTTTCTTTGCTCTAGCTCAGCGTTTAGCTCGATCAGTACTTCTTTCAGATCGCCCACAATCGGCACATCAGCGAAGCGGATCTTGCCGATTTCGGCTGGGTCAATGTCGATGTGAATAACCTTGGCTTCTCTTGCAAAACTCTTCACGTCTCCAGTAACGCGGTCATCAAATCTGGCACCGAGGGTAATAAGAAGGTCTGATTTCTGCAGTGCGGTAACGGCAGGAACAGTTCCGTGCATACCTGGCATACCAAGGTTTTGCGGGTGAGAATCAGGCAATGCTCCCCTGGCCATCAGGGTTGTTACTGCTGGTGCACCAGTCAAAGCAGCAATCTTTAGAAGCTCTGGGCTAGCGCCAGATCTAATGCTTCCGCCACCGATGTAAAGAACTGGCTTTTTGGAAGAAAGAATCAAATCAGCCGCCGCGGCAACTTGCTTTCCGCGCGCCTTGGTTACTGGGTTGTACCCCGGTAGGTCAATCTTTGGTGGCCAAGAAAAATCAAACTTCTGGTTTTGTGCATCTTTGGCTACGTCAACTAGAACTGGTCCAGGTCTACCGGTAGTTGCAATCTGCACAGCAGCTGCAATCACGCCTGGGATATCTTCTGCTTTGGTAACTAGGTAGCTGTGTTTGGTTATTGGCATTGTTATTCCAACAATGTCTGCCTCTTGGAAAGCATCGGTTCCAATGTGAGTCGATGCGACCTGACCGGTAATTGCAAGAAGTGGAACGGAGTCCATGTAAGCATCAGCGATTGCGGTTACTAAGTTGGTAGCTCCAGGGCCGGAAGTTGCAATACAAACGCCAAGCTTTCCTGAAGCGGAGGCGTAGCCTTCGGCGGCGTGACCGGCACCTTGTTCGTGTCGGACAAGAATGTGACGAATCTTGGTGGAGTCCATAAGTGGGTCATAGGTAGGCAAAATTGCTCCACCTGGAAGACCAAAAATTGTGTCTATGCCAAGTAGCTCTAGCGAGCGCACGATTGCTTGGGCTCCTGAAAGAACCTCAGTTGACATTTGAACACATCCTTATTGCTAGTCTCGTTGTCGCTGGTCTAATTGAGCTAACTGATCCCATATAGAAGTAGTTGTGAACCGCGATTATCCGCAGTAGGCACCTTCCGATGAAGAGTGCACTAACTTGAGGTATTTCGCGAGAACCCCTTTGGTATAGCGTGGCGGAAGAGGCGCCCAGTTCTTGCGGCGCTTATCCAGCTCTTGCGCATCAACGAGTAGTTCCAGCGAGCGAGCTGCGATGTCGACTCGAATCAAGTCTCCATCGCGAACCAGAGCAATTGGGCCACCATCGGCCGCCTCTGGAGCAATATGTCCGATACAAAGGCCGGTTGTGCCGCCTGAGAATCGTCCGTCTGTCAATAGTAGAACATCTTTACCCAGGCCGGCACCCTTAATTGCGCCCGTTAGAGCAAGCATCTCGCGCATTCCAGGTCCACCCTTAGGTCCCTCGTAGCGAATGACCACCACGTCGCCCGAGACAATCTTGCCTTCGGTTAGAGCCTCCATAGCCGCAGCCTCGCGCTCAAAAACCTTGGCTGGTCCGGTGAATTCCGCGAGGTCAAAGCCTGCGGTCTTGACTACCGCTCCCTCTGGAGCCATCGAGCCTTTCAGGATCGAGATGCCTCCGGTTTTGTGAATTGGGTTGTTCATCGCGCGGATGATCTTGCCATCTGGATCTGGTGGGTTAATGCCTTCTAGGTTCTCGGCCATGGTCTTGCCGGTTACGGTCAAAACATCTCCGTGTAGTAGTCCAGCATCCAAGAGGGCTTTCATTAAAACAGGAACTCCACCGACCTTGTCGACATCGTTCATTACATACTGACCAAAAGGTTTTAGGTCTCCAAGGTGTGGCACACGATCCGCGATGGCGTTGAAATCATCCAAAGTTAGATCAACTTCTGCTTCTCTAGCGATGGCAAGTAGGTGCAAGATAGCGTTGGTGGAACCACCAAAAGCCATCAGAACCGAAATGGCATTTTCAAATGCCTTCTTGGTCATGATCTGTCTTGCGGTAATTCCTTTGGCAATTAGATTTACTACTGCTTCACCGCTTCGCTCAGCCCAAGTGTCTCTTCTGCGGTCAGCTGATGGCGGAGCGGCGGATCCAGGAAGGCTCATACCGATTGCTTCAGCAATTGATGCCATGGTGTTAGCGGTATACATACCGCCACAAGCACCCTCGCCCGGGCAAACTGCCTTTTCAATTCGGGTTAGATCCTCTTGGCTCATCTTGCCGCTCTTGCAGGCACCAACTGCCTCGAAGGCGTCAATGATGGTCACTTGCTTTTCAGTGCCGTCAGTTAGCTTGACCCAACCAGGAGCAATGGATCCGGCATATAGAAACACAGAAGCAAGGTCTAATCTGGCAGCTGCCATCAACATGCCAGGAAGTGACTTATCGCAACCAGCTAGCAATACCGAGCCATCTAGGGCTTCAGCCTGCATAACTACCTCAACGGAGTCGGCGATAACTTCTCTAGAAACTAGGGAAAAGTGCATACCCTCGTGGCCCATGGAGATTCCATCAGACATTGAGATGGTTCCAAACTGCATTCCAAAGCCTTGGGCTCGCTCAACGCCAACTTTGGCAGCTTTTGCTAGGCGATCAAGAGAAAGATTGCAGGGGGTTAGCTCGTTCCAGCTAGAGCCAATACCGATTTGGGGCTTATCCCAGTCATCATCACCCATGCCAATGGCGCGAAGCATTCCGCGGGCTGGAGCCTTCTCAATACCGTCAGTAACAGCGTGGCTGCGGGGTTTCATGATGTTTGCCATGCGGTTAAGTGTACCTATCTATACAGCGCCTAACGAGGGGCAGTTTTGTCCAGACAGGCGCTCAATTGGCCCAATAATAGAAGGGATGACTTCTT
>NZ_JBIIAL010000007.1:0-58557 GCF_044239955.1 Rhodoluna sp. | reverse complement strand
GTCATCGTTCACGCATCACTTTATGAAAAAGCAGACTTGGCGGATGGCAGGGGTCTAAACACCGCGATCTTGGTTGACAGTAATGGCAAGATAATCGCCAGGACGCCAAAGCTTCACATTCCAGTAACTGCTGGGTATTACGAAGATAAGTACTTCCAGCCAGGCCCATTAGACCCTGACCCTTACCCCGTTTACAGCATTGATCTAGAAGGAGTTAAGGCCAGCTTTGGATTACCGACCT
Organism: Rhodoluna sp.; assembly: GCF_044239955.1. Taxonomy (GTDB): domain Bacteria; phylum Actinomycetota; class Actinomycetes; order Actinomycetales; family Microbacteriaceae; genus Rhodoluna. The sequence goes on along the minus strand of NZ_JBIIAL010000007.1, from coordinate 58,316 downwards.
GTTGGGATGAGTGGTTCCCAGAGGTTGCTAGAAACTACTCGCTTCGCGGAGCACAAATTCTTGCCTACCCAACCGCGATTGGTTCTGAGCCAGACCACCCCGATTTTGACACCGAACCGCTCTGGCGTCAGGTGATTGTCTCCCACGGTATTGCCAATGGAACATTTATGGTCGTGCCAAACCGTTACGGTAACGAAGGCTCTCTGAACTTTTATGGAAGCAGCTTCATCTCTGATCCGTTTGGAAGAGTGCTGGCTCGAGCTGGCCGAGACACCGATGAAGTTTTAGTTGCAGATCTTGACCTAGACCAAAGACGCGATTGGCTTGATCTGTTTCCATTCTTGGCTACCCGTAGACCAGATACCTATGACGCCCTCACCAAGCCGGTTACCAATAAGCGCGTCGACTCAGGAGACGGCGAGCAGGGCGGCATTGCAGGGGTTGCAAACTCATGAGCCTAACAATGCCCGCTGAGTGGGAAAAGCACGAGAGAACGTGGATGTCTTTTCCGCCGAACAATTATTTACTTGGTGAAAGCGAACAAGAAGCGGAGCTAACACGCACAACCTGGGCCAATGTTGCCAACGCAATCGTGAAGTATGAACCAGTCACTGTGCTTGCCACCTCAGACCAAATTGAACTAGCCAGAAACTATCTACATCAAAGCATCGAGATTGTCGAAGCAGAACTAAATGACGCCTGGCTAAGAGATAACGGCCCAACCTTTGCCAAATCAGAAACCGGTGAACTTGTTGCAATCAACTGGATCTTCAATGGCTGGGGTAATCAGTCTTGGGCAAGTTTTGACAAAGATCAACTGACCGCAGGATTCATTGGAAAGCTGACCGGGGCCAAGGTGTTGGATTCTGATTTGATTAATGAAGGCGGCGGCATCCATGTCAATGGTGCGGGCGTTGTGCTGTTAACGGAAACTGTGCAGCTAGGAGAAGGCAGAAACTCCAGCTGGAGCAAGCAAGAAGTTGAAGCAGAGATTCACGCCAAGCTTGGAACCAACAAGGCCATCTGGGTAAAGCGCGGTCTAACCCGTGATTACGACGGGTTTGGAACAAGAGGTCACATCGACATCGTTGCTTGTTTCGCTAGCGAAAATGTGATTTTGTACCATGACCAGCAGAACCCATCTCACCCCGACTTTGAGGTATCTAAAGAAGTAAGAGCCACCTTGGAAGCGGCCGGGGACTTCGAATTGATTGCAATTCCTGCTCCCAAGATTTTGCGCGACGAAGAGGGTTTTGTTGACTACAGCTACATCAACCACTACATCGTCAACGGAGCTGTGATTCTTTGTTCATTTGATGACCCAAACGATCAGGTGGCTAAGGCAATTCTCGAAAATGCTTACCCGGATCGAGAGATAATCTTGGTTGACGCCAAGCAAATCTTTGCTAATGGTGGCGGTATTCACTGCATTACCCAGCAACAGCCTGCCTAGCTTCAATGTTTTCTGATTGCCGGCTGCTATTGTTGCGAACATGATTAATAACACTTCTCTAGGACTGCTTCGTATTCTCACCGGCTCTGCCCTGATTGGATCTGTTGCCTGGCAGGTAACCGACAGACTGGCAAACAACAATTTTCGACCTGGGGAGTATTTTGCATACTTTTCTATAGTCACAGCCATAGTCGCCGGTCTACTTTTGATCGCCACGGGTTTTGGTTTGGTTAGGAATAAAGAAGGCTCAAAGAAAACTGAAATTGCCAGACTCAGCCTGACGGTTGCCATGATTGTGGTCGGTGTTGTTTATCACTTGCTGTTAGCTAATGCCCCAGGAGATGAGCGGGATGGCGATTATGTATGGCCGGTTCTTCCAAACGAGGTAATTCACACCTACGGGCCAATCTTGATAGTGATTGACTACTTGCTTTCCCACAAAGCCTTTCGCCTAAAACTTCGCGCAGCTCTATGGGTTGCAGTGTTTCCTCTAACTTGGTTGATGTTCTCAGTAATTCGAGGTCTTGTTACTAACTGGTGGCCTTACTGGTTTATCAACCCGAACGAAGAAGGTGGCGTTCCTGGAATGCTTACCTACATCGCAGCAATAACTTCCTTCTTCTTGATTCTTGGGTTCCTGGTGTTGGGAATCAAGAAGTTGATTCAGAAAGTTGCCGCGCGAAAATAGGTAGTTCTAGGATCCCGAAATGGCGCCTTTAGCCATAGACGGAAACACTAGACCGTGCATCGGTAACACTGCCCACCAATAAAGCTGGCCAAATAAACCCTTTGGTGCAAATGTCGCCGTTTGAGTCAAGACCGTTTCCTGTGTATCAGGATCTTTTTCGATGCTGAATTCAAGCCAGGCCAGCCCTGGCATTTTCATTTCGGCACGCAGTCTCAAAAGCTTTTGGGGAATACGTTCTTCGACTCTCCAGAAATCCACGGCGTCACCAATTCTTAGGTGATCTGGATCACGTCTTCCTCGCCTTAGCCCAACTCCCCCGACCATGCGATCCATAAGACCTCGTAGCTCCCAAGCCCAGCTGGCCATGGAGTAACCATTCTTGCCACCAATTGATTCGATTCTGGACCAGACCTTCTCCATAGAATCGGTTCCTCGAACCACCCGAACGTCCTTATACAAAGACCCACCGGCCCAGTCTGGGTCAGTTGGCAGCGGTTCACTAGGGGTTCCAGGAACCGAGGCGTTGGTCCAACGGGTTTCGACATTAGCTTCTTTGATTCGAACCAGTGCCAGCTTCACGGCAACATCAAAGGAAGTCAGGCCAGCAGCTGATGGTGGAATCAACTCATTGATATTTGATGGCGCAGCCACAACTTCATGCTTGAGGCTCTCAACTAGTCTGCGGGCCAGTCGGTATGGAACCGGAGTAACGAGTCCCACCCAACCGCTCGAAAGTCTTGGAGTCAATACAGGAATGGGAATAATGATTCTTCGCTTTAGCCCGGCCGCGGCTGCGTAGTGCTGCATCATGTCGGCATAGGTGAAGATGTCAGGTCCTGCAATGTCAAAAACCCCTTGGGCAGAAGAGGGCAATCCGGCTGCGCCAATTAGGTATCTCAGAACATCGCGAACCGCAATTGGTTGAATTCTGTTGTTGACCCATTTTGGCGTAGTCATAATAGGCAAGCGCTCAGTTAGATAGCGAAGCATCTCAAATGAAGCAGAGCCTGACCCGATTACTACCCCAGCTCGAAACTCGATTGTAGGAACTCCCGATTGGGCAAGGATTGTGCCGGTGTTCATCCGAGCACTCATGTGATCAGATAGCTCCTCGGTGCCGTTGATGATGCCTCCGAGGTAAACAATTCTAGAGACTTTGGCTTTTGCAGAAACGTCAGCAAACAGCTTTGCCATCTTTAGTTCCGATGCTTCAAAGTCATCTTTGACAAGCAGTGAGTGGATTAAGTAGTAAGCAACATCTATGCCTGCAAGTGCTTGCTCTAGGGCTTTTTCGTCGTGAGCGTCTCCTTCGACAACTTCAACCTGACTAATCCATGGATACTGAGTCAAACGTGACGCGTTTCTGGCGAGCACCCTAACTCGGTAGCCGAAGGTGAGTAGTTCTCGAATTAGCCTGCCGCCGATGTAGCCATTGGCTCCAGTGACCAAGCAAAGTGGCGCTAGCCCATTGGTTTTGACAGGTAGCGGGAGCCCTTCGGTGATTTCAGTCATATCCAATTATGACTCCCAAAACGCCATCCCCCGCATAGACTTTGAGACGGCTAGTTCCTAGCCCAAGCAATCTAGTAGGCATCAGCTAGAAATGACCAGAAATCAGGAATCAATTGACAAAAGTTCGCAATCGCTGGGTGGGGCTTGTTTTTATCTCCATGGCCATATCCCTCGTGATCATCGATGGCACAATCGTAAACACCATCTTTCCTTCAATAATCAATGACCTTAGCCTCACCTCAACAGAAGTTCAGTGGGTTCAGGAAAGCTATGTTCTTGTGTTTGCGTCACTACTTTTGGTGTGGGGTTCACTGGCTGATCGTTTCGGAAGAAAGCGCCTGCTAAACATCGGAATCATTGTTTTTATCCTGGCTTCGGTTTGGGCCGGCGTTGCCGACACACCAAATGCCTTGATTCTTGCCAGAGTAATTCAAGGTATCGGTGGCGCGATGGTTTTGCCAACAACCCTGTCGCTTCTAAATGCTACTTTCCAAGGTAAAGAGCGAGGAATAGCATTTGCCGTTTGGGGTGCCACCATCGGTGGCATGGTTGCCGTTGGTCCTGTGCTTGGTGGCTGGTTAGCCACTGACTTCACCTGGCGTTGGGCGTTTGGAATTAACTTGCCTCTTGGAGTTTTGATCCTGGCTGGTCTTGCCTACTACGTTTCCGAGTCCAAGGCTCCGCAGCGTGCAGGAGGCATTGACTTTATTGGCGCAGCCATTTCCGTTGTGATGTTTTCCACTTTGGTATTTGGTCTAATTGAAGGCCGTATTTATGGCTGGTGGGACATTAATCCCAACAACCAGTTCATGATCGGTGACTTTGCCTGGCCCACTACTGGAATTTCTGTAATTCCAGTGTCGCTGCTGATCTTTGTAATTTCTGCAGTGGTGTTCGTGCTGTGGGAAAGAAAGCGCGAAGCCCAGAAGAAGAATGTTCTTTTGGATTTGGGGTTGTTCAAGATAAATTCCTTTAGAAACGGATCAATCGCTGCCCTAATCATCTCCATGGGAGAATTTGGGATCTTGTTTGCGATCCCACTTTGGCTCCAAAACGTCATTGGCCTTAGCCCAATTTCTTCTGGCCTAGTGATTCTGTGGCTTGCTGCTGGAGCTTTCTTGGCCTCTGCGATCGGTGGTGCTCTAAGTGGCAAGTTGCCACCTGCAAGGGCAGTACAAATCGGTGTCGGGCTTGAGCTCATAGGAGTTTTGGGAGTAGCCCTATTTTCCTCCACCGAAGCAGGCTGGATTACGCTTGCACCACTCTTGTTCCTTTATGGAATCGGTATCGGTTTGGCTACCGCTCAGCTAACCGGTGTGATCATGGTTGATGTTCCAATGACTAGTACCGGTCAAGCCTCGGGCTCGCAGTCAACTGTTAGACAAGTTGGCTCCGCTCTTGGAGTTGCAGTTCTTGGAACACTCCTATTTACCGGAACACAATCGTCTCTCGAGCAACGCCTCAGCGATCTTGAGGTTCCAACCGCTCAAAGCGTTGTATTAGTTGATGTCGTAGTGGATTCCGCAGGATCAGCAATTCCAGGATTAACCGATTGGTTGATTGCCCAGCAAGTTCCACAGTCACTTGCTGAGGACATCACAGAAGCGGCAGGTGAGGCATTCACAGATGGGGCCAAGTTGGCAGCCTGGTCGGCTGCTGGCTTCTTGCTACTGGGTTTTGCTTCTACTTTCTATCTCGGTTCACGAATGACCAAAACCAAGAGCAAATCAGTGAGGAAGAGCTAGCTCGCTTCTTTGGAATCCAGTCAAAGTGCCGGGGATCTCATCAGTGGTGACAGCGCGGTTATCCGAAAAAAAATGGCCGCGAGCCTAGACTGAAGCCAAGAACGATTACGAAGGGGAATTTCTCATGGCACAAAAGAAACGCTCAGTTACTGAGCAAATCAAAAGACTAAGAACATATAACATCGTCGCTGGTCTGCTGCACCTGTTCCAGGCTGTGGCTTTTGGCTGGGCGTTATCGCTACTGGATAACCAGGTCTTGTTTGGAACCACAGTTGATTACATGACTGGCCCTCCAGGATCACCACTACCAACTGAGCGCGTGACATTATTTGAAGTGAACCTAGGAATTGGAGTAGTAGCGTTCTTGGCGCTATCGGCGTTCTTCCACTTCTTGATCTCTTCCCCACAGTTCTTTGGGCGATATTCTGCGGGGCTAAAAAAGAACCGTAACTACTTCCGATGGGTCGAGTACTCACTTAGCTCGTCGGTAATGATTTGGTTGATTGCTCAGCTAACTGGAATTTCTGACTTCTCAGCCCTAGTAGGAATCTTTGCGGTAAACGCCTCGATGATCTTCTTTGGGGCCCTTCAGGAGAAGTATGAAACTCCAGGAAACGGCCAAGGTTTGCCATTCATCATGGGTTCCATCACCGGAATTGTTCCTTGGATTCTTATCGGTGTCTACACTCTGCAGCCAGGATCAACCAGTGCAGCAGAGGTTCCAGGGTTTGTTATTGGAATCATCATTTCGCTGTTTGTGTTTTTCAACACCTTCGCTATCAACCAGGCGTTGCAATACAAGAAGTGGGGATCATGGGCTAACTACCTAAAGGGAGAAAGAACTTACATCACTCTGTCCTTGGTAGCAAAGAGCATTCTTGCCTGGCAAGTGTTCTCCGGAGCAATCATTCCGGCCCTAACCGCCTAGAAAAACAGATTGAAAATAGCTCGACTGCTAGCGAGGGTGGCACTTGGTGCCGCCCTCGTTTATGCAGGAATTGGTCATCTCACGTTTTCGCGCCAAGAGTTCCAAGCTCAAGTTCCGGTATGGCTACCGCTTGATCCAGACTTTGTAGTTCTAGCTTCTGGCGCTGTTGAAATCATTCTCGGCCTGGGTCTACTATCGGCTGGAAGAGTTAGTGCGTATTTTGGTCTTGCAACAGCGGCTTTCTTTATTGCGATTTTTCCTGGCAACATCAACCAATACATTGAGGGCATCGATGCCTTTGGTTTATCAACGGACGAGGCAAGGCTCACCAGACTCTTTTTTCAACCGCTATTAGTCGTCTGGGCACTATGGTCAACTTCGGCTATTGCGTTGCTTAGAAAGTTGCTCTCTAGATCCAAATAAGGCCCTTAGAATTGGGGTCTCATGGAATCCACCTCATATTTTTGGTTTCAGGCAATTTCGTCTGGTTTCCTACTGGCAATCTTGATTGCCGATCTCGTGTTTGCAATTAAGAAACCGCACACCCCTTCCGCCAAGGAATCAACAGCCTGGGTGGGATTCTACGCTGGACTGGCGCTGGCTTTTGCAGCCGTGCTCTTGTTGCTGTTTGGTCACCTTCGAGCAACCGAGTTCATCGCCGGTTGGCTAACCGAGTACTCCCTGTCGATTGATAACTTGTTTGTGTTCGTGTTGATTATGTCCAGATTTGCGGTTCCAAAAATTTATCAGCAACAGGTGCTAATGGTAGGAATCATAATGGCGCTGGTCCTTCGAGGGGTATTCATTTTGGTTGGTGCAGCCCTTATCGAACAGTTCAGTTGGATCTTTTACCTGTTCGGCACTTTCTTGCTTTACACCGCCTATCACCAAGCATTTCGAACCCACGAGGATGAGCACCAGACCGAATCCAAGCTAGTTACACTGCTTCGGAAGCGAGTGCATGTTTCTGACCACTTTGATGGGGCGATGCTAACCACAATAGTTAATGGACGAAGAGCATTCACACCAATGCTCGTCGTCTTTGCCGCAATTGCAATTACAGATGTCATGTTTGCCTTTGACTCAATACCAGCCATCTTTGGCATTACAACTGACCCATTCATTGTCTTCACGGCCAATCTCTTTGCACTTATGGGTCTACGTCAGCTGTACTTCTTGCTTGGTGGACTACTCGATCGTCTCGAGTACCTGAAGTACGGAATATCGTTTATCTTGGCATTCATAGGCTTCAAGCTCATAACGCACGCTATGCACGTGAATGAGCTGTCGTTTATAAATGGTGGTGAGCACATTGAGTGGGCGCCTAATATTGACAGCATCACCTCCCTTGGGGTGATTGTTGTATCAATTGCGGTTTCAGCAGCTGTGAGTGTTGTTGCGGCAACAAGAAAGACTAACCAAGCAAAGAAGGGGCCCGTATGAGAGAGAAGTCAGCGATAGACAACCTGGCGGATAGCTACCTGGCACAGCTCGCAGCCAACTATCCAAGTTTTGCAACCAGTATCGGACTTGCTTCTGGTGCAGATCAAATGGATGACTACTCACCAGAGGCAATCAAGCGCGATCTCAAGCTCAATCGGGAGACTCTGTCCGCTCTTGCTGCTTTAGAGCCAACTGACGATGTTGACAGAGTCACCAAAGATGCCATGACTCAGCAACTAGAGCTTGACATTGAATTCCATGCTGCGGGTTTGCCGTATCGAGACCTAAACAACATTGCCTCCCCCGCTCAGGGTATTAGAGATGTATTTGATCTCTCTCCCACTGCCACCGTGGTTGATTGGGAGAACCTGGCTTCTAGAATGCGAAAGGTCAAGGACTCTCTAGTTGGCTACCAGCAGACGCTGGCTATTGGATTCGGAAAGAATGACGGTCCGGCACGGCGTCAGCTCAACGAGGTAATCACCCAGGTTGATCAAATCAACAAGCCAGAAGGTTTCTTCCATGAGTTCGCTAGAGACGCCAAGGCAGACACAGATTTGCCAGCCACGCTTCGCGATGAGCTAGTTGCCGCTGCTAAGGAGGCGACCAATGCATATGCTGCCTTTGGGGAGTTTCTAAAGAGCATGCTTGCAAAATCAAGTGAGAAAGACGCAATTGGTCGCGAGCGATACAGATTGCTAAGCAAAAGATTCTTAGGCGCAGAAATTGATCTCGATGAGACTTATCAGTGGGGAATTGAAGAGCTAGCCCGCGTGGTAGCCGAGCAAGAAGCTGTGGCCAACGAGATACTTCCAGGGGCAAGCGTTGCCGAGGCAATTGAGCACCTAGAAAACGACCCGGCAACCAAGCTGGAGGGCACCGATGCACTTCAGAAGTGGATGCAGCGGCTAAGCGACAAGGCTATTGAAGATCTGGGTAAGACTCACTTTGATATCGCGGAGCCGATTAGAAAGCTTGAGTGCATGATTGCACCTACCAAGCACGGCGGTATCTACTACACCGGTCCAAGTGATGATTTTTCCAGGCCTGGAAGAATGTGGTGGTCTGTTCCTGAGGGTGTCGAATCATTTGACACTTGGCGTGAGACCACAACCGTCTACCACGAGGGTGTTCCTGGTCACCACCTACAGGTAGCCCAGGCTACGTACATACGCGAAACCCTAAACGACTGGCGTCGCTTGGCTTCCTGGACCTCCGGTCACGGCGAGGGTTGGGCGCTCTATGCCGAGCGTCTAATGGATGAGCTGGGCTACCTTGCTACCCCTGCGGATCGCCTGGGAATGCTCGATGGCCAGCGGATGCGAGCTGCCCGAGTTGTGCTGGATATTGGCGTGCACCTTGGTAAGCCAAAACTGGATGGAACTGGCGTTTGGGACTTTGACTACGCGCTTGATTTCATGTCCAAGAACGTGAACATGAGTCCTGAGTTTGTTCGCTTTGAGGTAACCAGGTACTTTGGTTGGCCAGGCCAGGCTCCTAGCTACAAAATCGGCCAGCGTATATGGGAGCAAATCAGAGACGACTACCAAGCGCGCAAGGGTTCAGCTTTCGACATGAAGAAGTTCCACTCGACCGCCTTGAACTTAGGTGGCTTGGGGCTGGACGCTCTCAAGGAAGCAATGTCTAGGGCCTAAATCAAACTACTCGGTGCTACTCTTTTGGAATGCGTGCATCAAAGTGGATTGCAATAACCGCCGGAGTATTAGTTGTGGTGGTTTCAGGTGGAGCACTCGCTGCCGGAAACTATGTATACACCTCAGGAACGGTGGTTCCCTGCGCAATCAATGAAGACGACCTAGCTAACTCCCCTGAGGCCTTTTATACCCCCGCTTCTGGAAATGGCCCGTTTCCCGGAGAAGGTTGGGAGAAGTGGGTCGATTACGACCTAAGCGAATGGTGGCTAACGGAAAACGAGTATGAGGCAGTTGAGATACCGGTCAGCGAAGAAGTGACTCTTTCAGCCTGGTGGATAGAGCCTGAGGTTTCAAATGGCAAAAGCGTTATTGTCACACACGGCATAGGAACATCAAGAAGAGATTTCAATGCTTTGCTTCCAACGGCCATGCTGGTAAAAAATGGTTTCCAGGTTTTGCTGGTTGACTCTAGAGACACCGGTGAATCCACTTGCACCGACGGTCGTCACTCGGCGGGACAAGAAGAGTCCACTGACTTTGCAGTCGTTGCCGACTGGTTAGTTGAGACCAAGGGCGTCAAGCCGGAATCACTTGGAATGTTTGGGGTATCCGGAGGCGCTATTGCAACATCACTGCTTCCCGCAAAGACCGATAACGTTTCGGCTTTTGCCATGGAGGGAACAATTTTCGATTTCAATGCTGCCGCCACAAGAGAAGTTGAGTTTCAAGGCTTTCCAGGATTCTTGTGGCAGCTGGCTCTAATATCGGCCCAGTTATTCCACGGAGTCAACCTAACTGAGACTTCTGCGATGCAAGGTATTGAGGCAGCTGGGGATCGACCAATGCTTATTCTGCACGGGGATATAGATCAGCGGCTTGACTACCAGTCATCGGTTGATTTCTATGCTTACGCCAAGCAACAGGGTGCAGATATCAAGCTAGAAACCTTTGTCGGGGCTGATCACACCGAGGGAATGCTAACTGAGAGTCAGCGTTATGCTGATGTGCTTTCCGATTTTTTTAATAGGGCACTAAAGAACTAAAACAGTTTCTCCGTTACTAGCTACCTATTGAATTCGGGTTGCCAGAATCTTGTCGATTCTGCGGCCGTCCATGTCAACTACTTCAAGTTTCCAGTCTGCAAGTACCACGCTGTCTCCAGCAACCGGCATCTTTCCAAGTAGCAGCAAGATAAGTCCACTGACTGTGTGATAGCGACCCTTATCCTGCTCAGGCAGTTCGTCAATTGTCAAGCAATCCTTAATCTCAGGAATCGAAGTGTCTCCCTCGAATAACCAAGATCCGTCGTCGCGCTGAACTGGGTCTGTGGCTTCTTCACCTTCGGTAACAATCTCACCAATCAAAGTGTCGAAGATGTCCTGGATGGTAACTAACCCTTCGAGGCCACCATACTCATCCACAACGAAAGCAATGTGAGTTTTAGATTGCTTGAACTGCTCTAGCAGGTCCATTCCCGTTAGGGTTTCTGGCACGTAAAGCGGTGGGTCTAAGTTTTCTTGGAGGCTGAGCTTTTCTCCCCTGGCAACAGTAGACAAAGCGGTCTTCGCTGTAAGAACACCAATAATCGAGTCAAGTCCGCCGTCACAAACTGGAATTCTAGACCTTACGGATTGCGCAATTTGATTGAAGCTTTCGGCTTCAGGGTCGTTGATGTCAACAAACACGATTTCTGATCTTGGGACCATCAGAGAACCCAGTTTTCTATCGTCCAGACGGAAGACGTTTTTTACCAGTTCGCGCTCTTGGTCTTCAATCAAACCGGCAACCGAGCCCTCGTCCAGGATGGCCTCAATCTCGTCCTCGGTAACGGTGGCTTCTTTGTGCTTACCGATTCCAAAAAGCCTCAAAAGAGTGTTTGTGGTGACGGTCAAAATTACAACAAATGGCTTGGTGACTTTTGAAAGAATAAGCATCGGAGTAGCAATGACGGTGGCGATCTGCTCGGGGTTGGACTGGCCAATTCGCTTAGGAACTAGCTCTCCAACAGTGATTGCTATGAAGGTCACGATTAGAACCACAAAAACTGTTGCCGACACATCGGCAACTCCGTCGGGCACCCCAACGCTCTGAAGCCAAATAGCCAGCGGCTTAGCAAATATGGACTCTCCGACGATTCCACTAAGTAGACCAATCGAGGTAATACCGATTTGGATTGTGGAAAGGAACTGGGTTGGGTCTTCGCTGATGCGAATTGCTACTTCAGCAGATTTCTTACCACGGGCAGCCATTGCAGAAAGCTTGGCTCGTTTTGAGGTCAGCAGAGCAACCTCAGACATGGCTAGAACACCATTAATTACTATGAGAGAAAACAGCAGGATTATTTCCAAGGACCTGTTTCGATTCACCCCAATTGCTGTTTAGGCGTTGAATTACTATGTTTCCATAAAAATGCCGGATAAAACACCAAAAAACAAAATTTTTGGAATTGGCGGCCCAATTACAGGCAAACTAGCTCTTTGTTGGCTTCTTTGCTGCTCCGTCTTTGCGTGTTGCATAAGCAAATAGCGCCAATCCCGCTACCAAAGCCCCAGCACCTAGTCCGTAGGAAACGACATCGGAAGCGCGGTTGGCATCCACAAAGACACCAACAAAGACCACCGCGATGATGGCCACGACAACACCAATGAGTTTCGACTTTAGATCGTCCAGGTCTCGAACCTGTAACCAGGCGGGAACTTCGAGCCTAGTGTCGACAAATAATTCGTAAAGTCCGTAGCCGATAACAAGAAGTACCGTTCCAAGCAGGATTGCGTCTACCGCAGTTAGAACATCAACGATGGTGTCCTTGAGATATGCATCGTTGAGAACCGCATCAACAATCACCATCATGATTGAAATTGAACCCTGAGCCATCAATAGCAAGGCTCCAATTATGGACGCTATTGAGGGAACAATCACCGCGTAGCGGGTAAGTCCTAGAATTTTTCGCATTTACTCATGGTACTAGCCACCGGCCAAAACCGCCCTAAAAGCTATAGAAGGCCAGCATTATTGCGATGCTGAACATAACAACTGCGATCAAGATATCCAGGACTTTCCAGAAAACTGGCTTCGCCATGAACCTGGAGGCTGCCTTAGCTCCAAAACCAATTGAACTAAACCAGACAAAGCTTGCTACTACTGCCCCAAGGGTAAACCACCACTTATCCGGTCCAAACTGATTTCCGATCGAACCAAGCAGGATGACGGTATCCAAATAGACATGAGGATTCAAGAAAGTGAAGCCAAGAACTGACAGCACAACGGTCTTGGCACTAGCGCTTTGAGCTCCTGAAGCGTCAAGCGCCTGAACCTTGAAAGCGGATCTTAGGGATTTGATACCAAACCAGGTCAGATACAAAACGCCAAACCAGCGAATGATTTCCAATAGCCAAGGAAGTCCAGAAATCAAGGCTCCCAGGCCTGCAACACCCAAAACAATTAGGAATGCATCCGAGACAGCACAAATTGCCACTACAAGTAGAACGTGTTTTCGGGTGAGCCCTTGCCTAATAACGAATGCGTTTTGAGCGCCAATTGCAATAATCAACGAAAGTCCGGTGAAGAAACCAGGAATTGAAGCAATCATTCTTCGAGCCTACACGGGACAAAAAACTTCTCGCCTAACTTGAAGCGGCTACTTCACTATTTTTCGTTTTCAGTCCTAGATAGTCTCTGGGATACGTAAACAGGGATAAGCGACAAGATAATTACAACTGTTGCAACTACGTTAACCACAGAAGCTTGATTAGGTCTTGCCATCTCCTTCAATATCCAAAGCGGCAAGGTGTCCACTCCGGGAGGTGCAGTAAATATGGTCACAACTACTTCGTCAAAGCTCAAGGCAAAGGCCAAAAGTGCACCGGCTGCAAATGCTGTTCGGAATTGTGGGAAGGTTACAAGCCTGAAGGTTCCCCAAAGACCTTGCCCGAGATCCATAGAAGCCTCCTGAAGCGAGGGGTTCATGCGCTTCAATCTCGCAAATACATTGTTGAAGACCATCACGATACAGAAGGTTGCATGAGCGACAATCATTCCAAAATATCCAATTTGAAAACCAGCCGGAGTTAAGAAGTTGCTGTAGGTGTTGCTAAAAGCAACACCGGTAACTACACCAGGTAGAGCGATTGGAAGAACAACTAATAAGTTGACTGTGCCTTTGCCAAAAAACTCATATCTACTGAGGGCGAAGGCGACCAGGGATCCAAGAATCATGGCAATAGTCATGGCACCGAAAGCCACGATCGCTGAGTTCAGAAGCGCTGCTCGTATGTCTTCGGACTCAAATGCCACAACCCACCACTTGAATGAAAACTCTTGAATTGGCCAGGCTGAAATCTGGCGCTCATTGAATGCATTCAAGATAAGAACCGATAGTGGCGCGTACATAAAAATCAAGACAACAGCAACTATGGCTATCAGGAACCCTTTGGAAACTTTGGAGAATCTAAGCATTTAGCTACATCCTCTCCAGTGAGCCAGTGCGCCTTGCGATCATTAGATACATGACCACAAAAGCAATTGGAACCATAGAGAAAGCTGCAGCAACAGGAGGATTCAGATTGATGTTGGAGGCGATAATCGAACCGATCATCTGTGTCGAACCGCCAACGAATTTGGCCGCAAGATAGTCACCAAGACTCAAGGAAAACGTGAAGACGCTGCCGGCGATAATCGCTGGAGTTATAAGTGGTAGCACCATCCGAAAAACCGTTGGCCAGCCCTTGGCTCCTAGATCAGCAGATGCATCGAACAAGTTGTGTGGTAATTGTCTAATCGCAGTGAACACTGGAAGAGCCATGTATGGAAACCAAAGGTAGGCAAGAGTTAAAATCGTTACCGGTATTCCAAACCCAGGCCCAGTGATTCCAAATGGGCTCATGAGCCAGTTGAATAATCCCTCTTCGGTGAAGGTGAGGCGCATAGCCAAAAGCTTTACAAGATAGCCTGCCCAAAGCGGCAAGGTTATGGCAACTGCAAGTAAATTTCTAACCCAGGGCTTAGCAATCTTCGCCATGAATATTCCAAGCGGAATGGCAAATACAATACAAACCACTGTCACAGCAACCGCAATACCCAGGGTCCTGATTGAAGTTGCAAAGTAGGCCGGAACGGTAAAAATGTTTACGAAATTATCGAGGGTGAATCCAGGAATCACCTTGGAAGTGAATGGGTTAATAAACCAAAAAGCCGTCACTAATAAAAGTCCTAGTGAGATTATGTAGACCCCAACCAGCCAGGTCATGGGAAGCGCAAGGAGTGCGATCAGCCTGGTGTTGGGTCTTCTGTGCAGGTAGGTCGAAAGCGGGCGCTTAGGCAATTTTTGGATAGCGCTCAATTTCTCACCTGCCTAATAAAAAAGTGTGTTGATTTTTCTAAAGCCGATTAGCTGGTACTGCCGGGTGGGGTTTTACCCCCACCCGACAAAGCGTTGGAATTAGCCCTTAACGGTTACCCACGCATTGGTCCAGTCTTGGAAGCTGGTGCACTTAACCTCAGTGCGTCCATCAACACACTCCTCAATTGGAGTGGTCCATGGCCAGATCTGGTCCCAGAATGCCTCGTCCTCAGCTGCGAACTGGTCGCAGTGAGCCTGAGTCTCGGCATCGGTTGCACAGAAGGCAATGTTTGCAGGCGCCATTCCAAAGTTCATTGAAATTGCTCCGTTAACGCTTGCCTGGCTTGTGTAATCGATCCATGCGTAAGCACAGTTCGAGTTTGGGGAGGTTGATGAAACCAACCAGGTGTCATACCATCCGGTTGAACCCTCAATAGGCAAGGTGGTCTTCAGGTTGTCCTGAGCCGCAAACTTCTTGAGGATCTCCCAGCTAGTTCCAACTACGGTGTTGCCACCAACGAAGGAAGTAATCTGAGCTACTGGATCTGACCAGTACTCACCAATGATTGTGTTTTGCTGCTGTAGCAGCTCAACTGCAGCGGCTAGCTGAGTCTCATCTAGTGCGTATGGGTTTGTGATGCCAAGCTCAGGCTTGTGGTACATCAAGTACACAGCTGCGTCAGCAATGTAAATTGGTGCGTCATAAGCGGTGATCTTGCCAGCGTAAGCGCTGTCAGCTTCCCAAACAACGTCCCAGCTCTCTGGTGCTCCACCAGTCACTGTTTCGTTGTACTGAAGAAGGTTTGCGCCACGGCCAATGGGAACACCGTATGGCTTTCCGTTCACAACGTCATAGATCTGACCCTTCATACCTTCAGCAATTTCATCGCTAAAGTTTGGGATTAGCTCCATGTTTAGTGGTGCAACGTCTCCACCAACAATCAAGCGAAGAGCTGCGTCACCGGAAGCCGACACGATGTCGTACTCGCCTGTGCGCATTAGAGTTACCATCTCGTCGCTAGTGCCGGCAACACGAGAGTTGACAACACAACCAGTCTCAGCTGTGAATGGGTCCGACCACTTTGGATCTACGAAACCAGACCAGTTGACAATGTTTAGTTCGCCCTCAAACTCACCGAGTTCGGCCTTCATTGGCACGTCTGGCACTGTAAGGGTCAGTTCTCCACTTCCTTCTTCTGTTGCTGTTGTCGCACACCCAGATAGCACCAAGATGCTAGCTGCGAATAGTGCTGGAAGCGCTAATTTGCTTCTCTTCATTTTTTCCTCTCATTATTTGGTTGGAATCTTGGCAACATGTTCCTTTCGGAAGGAAGCCAATACCCTGTCACCCGATTCAAGAGCTAAGTCTTGTCCCGGTAACTCTTCATTTAATCTGGTGGCAATCAACCTAAGTCCGGTATCGGATTCCAGCACATAAATAGTGTTGGCCCCGGTGTACGCGACATCCGTGATGGACGCCTTGACTCCGATTTCACCCTCAGAAACCTTTGTGTTTTCCTTCAGCAGAATGATTCTCTCCGGCCTTACGTTCACAAGCTGGTCAGAGCCAAACAACTCTTTGGCAGCGGGTCCAGAAATTAAGTTTGAAACTCCCAGGAAGCTTGCGACGAAGGCAGAGGAAGGGTTTTCGTAAACCTCTCGAGGGGTTCCTATCTGCTCAATTTTTCCTTGGTTGAAAACCGCTATCCGATCACTCATTCGCATTGCTTCTTCTTGATCGTGTGTAACAAATACGAAGGTGATTCCCGCTTCTCGTTGGATGCGCTTTAGCTCAACCTGCATCTCTTCCCGAAGCTGCTTGTCCAAAGCTCCAAGGGGTTCGTCAAGAAGCAAAACTTTGGGACGCAGCACCAAAGCACGGGCCAGGGCGATGCGCTGCCTCTGACCTCCGGATAGCTGGTGAGGCAGTCGATCGGCTAGGTGAGTTAGCTTTACGGATTCAATTGCCTCCGACGCGAGCTGGGCTCGCTCAGCCTTGGCAATTTTTCTGGCGCGAAGACCATACTCGACGTTTTGTTGAATGCTCATGTGTGGAAACAGTGCGTAGTCCTGAAAGACTGTATTCACATCTCTATCGAAGGGTGCAAGATCTGTAACATCGGCGCCTTCGAGAAATACCTTCCCGCTACTAGCCGTTTCAAAGCCAGCAATTATTCGAAGAACTGTGGTTTTACCTGAACCCGAAGGACCAAGCATAGAGAAAAACTCACCCTGCGGAATCTCAAGGTTAAGGTTCTCAACAGCCGTGACATCGCCAAAAGTCTTATTCAGCATGGTCAGGCCCACTGCCGAAGTCGGAGATAGTGAATTGGAAATAGTGGGACTACTAGAGGATTTAGTGCTCAACATATCACCTAATCAATTCATGGACTTCATTGTCTTTTGGAGCTTCCCCTTAGCTCCCAAGCTTTGATAAGCCTACCGCCGACCAAAAAAAAGGGTTTGCAATCCATGGCCCAAATTGTTGCGGTTTTGTAAAGCTTTTGGGGCCTCTGGCCTGATAACTAGTGTCAGCTTGTCTGCAGCGCTAAAAGGGAATACCCATAGATCAAAGTGCCCTCGGCAGGAATCGAACCTGCGACCAAGAGATTAGAAGGCTCTTGCTCTATCCACTGAGCTACGAAGGCTGAATGATGCATTGCCAAGTCTACCTAAAGAGACAATGTTGCGCAGAGGCGCCAGGTGTAAGAAGCTTTAGTTTCGTGGCCTCAGGGTTGCTACCATCGGGCAAACAAAAGGGTCGGAGTTTTTGCTTAGACCAACATTGTTTAGGTACTTCATAATCGCCACGTAGCTAGAAAGTAAGTTCATCTCAACTAGTGGCACGGAGTGCTCCTTGCAGTAATCAAGAACAATCTTGTGTGCTCTTTTTAGGTAAGGCCTTGCCATCGACGGGAACAGGTGGTGTTCCACCTGATAGTTCAGTCCCCCCATTAAGTTGTCTGTTAGCCAACTACCTCTAATGTTCCTGCTGGTAAGAACTTGCCTTGTGAAGAAGTCAATCTTTGCGTCGCGCTCGACTAGCGGCATTCCTTTGTGATTTGGTGCGAAGGCTGCTCCCATAAAGAATCCAAAGATCATCATCATGAAGACCCAAAGGGCTATGGCCCAGGCCCAGCCAAACAAAATTGCGAAGACCAGATAAGGAGCAATCTGGCGAATCATCATCAAACCAAATTCCAAGAACCTGGTTCCAATCTTGCGCTCTTTGTATTTCAAGCCAGCGAAGCTGTCAACCAATAGGTCAAATCCGGTAAACAAAAGAAGTAGTGGGAACAAGTAGCCCTGTCGCTCAGTTAGCCAGCGCTCTATCCCTTTTTTGGCATCCCTTGATTCGGGAGTGAAGCTAAGAACTCTGATGGCGATGTCTGGATCTTCGCCGATTTGGTTTGGCTTTTGGTGATGCTTGTTGTGCTTGCGAAGCCAGAACCCATAACTTAAACCCGCGAAAAGATTTGCCAACACCAAACCAAACCAGTCGTTGGCTTTATTGCTGCGGAAGATCTGTCTGTGCGCTGCCTCGTGGGCAATAAAGCCGTATTGAGCCGAGACAATTCCGAGCAGCCCCACAAATAAGAAAGCTAAGAGAATAAAGATTGTGCTTTGGTCCACCAATGTAGAGATGTAACCACCCAGGACCCAGAGGCCTGCCGAGATGATTGATATGGCAATTAGGCGAATGATGTAAAAACTTGGTTTTTTCTCGAGTAACCCAGCGTTTCTCACGCGGTGCATGATCTCGGCAAACTGAGTTGGGGCTTGAATGCCAGTCATTACGCTCATTAGCCAAGTGTATGTGGCCGTTGAATCAATTCAGCCAGAAAGTCTCAAGTCTCAGGAAAAAGCTCCTGTAAGTTCTAGTTTCCCCACTCCCCCGGAGGGCCAAGCCAGAGCAAGAAGGAAAACAGGGCAATTACGGACACAACGAGGGTCAAAACCAAAATAATCGGGTGGTTGATAAACCAACGAAATAGCTGGTCAAATTTGGTGTTATCCGAAGGGTTCTTGGACTTCTCGGTTCGCCATTCGCCATCAAGCTGCTTACGCTTCTCGAGATACTTTTCAAATGGC
Source organism: Rhodoluna sp. (assembly GCF_044239955.1). Taxonomy (GTDB): domain Bacteria; phylum Actinomycetota; class Actinomycetes; order Actinomycetales; family Microbacteriaceae; genus Rhodoluna. The sequence goes on along the minus strand of NZ_JBIIAL010000007.1, from coordinate 39,462 downwards.
ACGGTCGCAAAAGGAACGATTGCGAGCATCACGGCGACAGTGCCGCGAACAATTGGCCAGCGCTGATTCACGGCCACTAGGACTGCGGTAGCGGAGTAGCCGATGAAGGCAAAGCCGTGGGTAGCACCGGCAATAAAGAAGATGTTGGAAGCCAGACCTATTGTTTCCCGGGCGATGATGGCTGCAATAAGCAAACCCCAGGTCATCATTTCAATAAGTGCAAAGGTTCCAAATATGGCTTTAGGAGTTCCGTTCATCCTTCAAGCCTATTGGCCCAACTAGCGAAAGGTTGCATCGATAGGTGATCGCCCCAAAATACTCGAGGTCATCTTCCGTCCTATGCCTGGCGAAGCTCTGGTCAAAAACGACAAAATTCTGCCTTAGATTAGTCTCATGAAATCCATTGCACTCAGGCAAAAACACGCCAATCTTGGCGCTAGCTTCACCGACTTTGGTGGCTGGGAAATGCCGGTCAGGTACAGCTCTGATCTAGCCGAGCACGAAGCGGTTCGAACCAAAGCGGGCCTATTCGACATCTCCCACATGGGTGAGATCTTCATCGAGGGCAAAGACGCCGCTAGCTTTCTTGACTACGCCCTAGTTGGAGCCGCCTCAGAAATTGCAGTTGGAAGAGCCAAGTACTCTCTAATCTGCAACGAAGCAGGCGGAATCATTGATGACCTGATTGTCTATCGCCTCGGAGATGCTAGCTACCTGGTGGTAGCAAATGCTTCTAATAAAGATGTAGTGTTCGGAGCATTTCAGAACCGAGTAGCAGGCTTTGATGCTGAGGTAAGAGACGAAAGTGACTCTTGGGTGCTACTTGCTATTCAAGGGCCTAGATCTGTTGAGATTCTTGGGGAAATTACTTCTGCCCCGCTCTCAGACTTGAAGTATTACGCGATATCAGAGGCCAAGATTGCAGATTTTGATTGCTGGCTTGCTCGAACTGGTTATACCGGAGAAGACGGCTTCGAGATTTACATCCCAGTGGCGGCAGCAGAAAAGGTGTTTGATGCCCTTATGGACGCTGGATCAAAGTTTGATTTGATGCCAACCGGGCTCGCCTGCCGCGACACCCTCAGGCTCGAGGCTGGCATGCCACTTTATGGCCACGAGATGAACCAAGATGTGAACCCATACCAAGCTGGTTTTGGCAAGGTGGTTCGCATCGACAAGCCCGGTGATTTCGTTGGAAAAACGGCTCTGACAAAGATTTCAGAATCTAAGCCATTGAAGGTGCTAGTTGGCCTTGCCGGAGAAGGTAAGAGAGCAGCTAGAGCTGATTACGAGGTTTTTCCAGAGGGTTCAGAAACGTCTATGGGAGTGATCACCTCAGGAGCACTCTCTCCAACCCTTGGCTATCCAGTAGCCATGGCAATGGTCGGGGCCGATTTTGTTGAAATTGGGACCTCAGTTAGCGTTGACATCAGAGGAACAAAGGCAACTTATAAAGTAGTAAAACTTCCCTTCTATAAGAGAACGAACAACTAGCAAAGTAAAGGAATATGGCTGATGACTAATCCCGAGAGCCTTCACTACACCAAAGAGCACGAGTGGCTATCCATCGATGGCGATGTGGCCACCGTTGGAATCACCGAATATGCGGCCGAGAAGCTAGGAGACATCGTCTTTGTTGACCTGCCCAAGCTTGGTAGCTCGACTACTTATATGAAAATTTGCGGCGAAATTGAATCCACCAAGAGTGTCGGAGAGCTTTACGCCCCGGTAGATGGTGAAATAGTGGCAGTAAATGACAGCGTCACTGCAGCACCAGAACTAGTAAACCAGGACCCAATGGGTGCCGGATGGTTGATCAAGATCAAATTCACAGAACTACCCGCTTTGCTAACCCATGAAGAATACGCTCAACTAACCAACGAGGGGTAACTACCAACAAATGCTTCCTGGGCACAAAGATTTCAAGTACCGACACATCGGTCCTACCCCTCAAGAACAATCTGAAATGCTCAAGCAGCTTGGCTACTCATCCCTAGACAAGCTGATGGCAACCGCTTTGCCAAAAGCAATTCAGTTCAAGGGTGATGGAAAACTTCCTGATCCGCTCTCAGAAGCAGACACCCTAAAAGCTCTCCGCGTGCACGCGAACAACAACAAGGTCACCACAAGTTTGATTGGTCAGGGTTACTACGGAACCCTGACTCCTTCTGTTATCAAGCGAAACGTTTTGGAAAACCCTTCCTGGTATACCGCTTACACTCCCTACCAGCCAGAAATTTCTCAGGGACGCCTAGAAGCAATCATCAACTTCCAGACTATGGTTAACGACCTAACTGGCATGAAGACCGCTAACGCATCCATGCTTGACGAGTCAACGGCTGCCGCCGAAGCAATGCTGCTTGCAAGAAGAGGATCATCCAGTGAAAGCAAGATTTTCTATGTTGACAGCGACTGCTTCCCTCAGACCAAGGCTCTTTTGGAGCACCGAGCAGCTCCCGTTGGAATTGAAATTGCATACTTTGAGGCAAACAAAGGTGCCGCGGGTCTAGCTGGCGAATACTTTGGCGTCTTGGTTCAGTACCCAGGATCATCTGGAAACTTAACTGATCTCAAGCCGATCTTCGCAGCCGCCAAGAAAGTCTCTGCGCTTTCGGTGGCAGTTGCCGACCTATTGGCTCTTTGTTTAATTGAATCTCCTGGCAGTGCTGGAGCGGACATCTCCGTTGGCACCACCCAGCGCTTTGGTGTTCCAATGGGCTTTGGCGGACCACACGCTGGTTACCTTGCAGTTCGCGATGATCTTGAGCGCTCAATGCCAGGAAGACTCGTTGGAGTATCAGTTGACGCAGGCGGCGCACCTGCGTACCGACTAACTCTGCAAACGCGTGAGCAGCACATCCGCCGTGAGCGAGCAACATCTAACATCTGTACCGCTCAGGTTTTGCTCGCCGTTATGGCTGGCATGTACGCCGTGTACCACGGTCCAAAAGGACTGCGCTCTATTGCGCTCGAAGTTCATCACAAGACTCTTGCTTTGGCTGAGGCTCTCAAAAAAGCCGGGCTAACAGTTTCACCGAATGAGTTCTTCGACACCTTCCAGGTGACGGTTCCAAGCTCTAAAACTGTTTATGAATCCGCTAGAAATCATGACATTACGATGTTGGTTCTTGATGACAAAACTGTTGGCGTTTCTATTGATGAAACCATCGATGGCGAGATGCTCAACAAAATTGCAGCTGCCTTCGGCGCCGGCAAGGTTGACTACGTCTTCAATTCTTCAGCTACCACGAAGCTAGGAACACTTTCTCGCAAGGATCAGTACCTAAGCCACCAGGTTTTCAACTCTCACCATTCCGAAACTGCAATGCTTCGCTACCTAAAGCGTCTTGCTGACTACGACTACGCACTAGATCGTGGGATGATCCCACTTGGCTCTTGCACCATGAAGCTTAACTCCACAACCGAAATGGAAGCAGTCACCTGGCCAGAGTTTGGCAACATGCATCCATTTGCTCCTAAAGAAGATGTTGCAGGGTATCTGAACCTAATCGAAGAGCTGACCGGTTGGCTCTGCGATGTAACTGGTTACGATGCGGTTTCACTGCAGCCAAACGCTGGAAGCCAGGGAGAACTAGCTGGTCTTATGGCTATCCGCGGTTATCACCTATCTAGAGGAGATAGCCAGCGAGAAGTTTGTTTGATTCCTTCCTCTGCTCACGGAACCAACGCAGCATCTGCGATCTTGGCGGGTATGAAGGTAGTGGTTGTTGCCTGTGACGAACTGGGTAACGTAGACCTAGAAGACATCAAGCAGAAGATCGCTGAAGCGAGCGACAAGCTATCAGCTCTGATGGTTACCTATCCTTCTACCCACGGTGTTTACGAAGAAGCTATCGCTGACATTTGCGACATGGTGCACGCAGCCGGTGGTCAGGTTTACATTGATGGCGCTAACACCAACGCTGTAGTTGGCTACGCAAAGTTTGGACTTTTGGGTGGAGATGTATCGCACCTGAACCTACATAAAACCTTCTGCATCCCTCACGGTGGCGGTGGCCCAGGTGTTGGTCCGGTAGCAGCTAGGGCTCACTTGGCTCCTTTCTTGCCGGGACACTCGCTGGCTCAGATAGAGCTTCCTAACTTTGGCCCTATCTCTGGAGCCCCTTTTGGTTCAGCTTCGATCCTTCCTATTTCATGGGCATACATTCGCATGATGGGTAACCAGAGCTTGCGAGATGCAACCTCGGTTGCCGTGTTGTCAGCCAACTACGTAGCTCTAAAGCTAAAAGATCACTTCCCGCTGCTTTATACCGGTAATGCTGGGTTGATTGCTCACGAGTGCATCATCGATATTCGTGGAATCACAAAAGACACCGGAGTAAGCGTTGACGACGTTGCGAAGCGACTGATTGACTACGGTTTTCACGCTCCAACAATGAGCTTCCCAGTTTCTGGAACACTAATGATTGAGCCAACGGAGTCAGAGCCAAAGCAGGAAGTCGATCGTTTCATCGACGCCATGATTGCCATCAAGAATGAGATCAACCAGCTCGGTGCTGGCACGTGGAGCCCAGAAGATAACCCACTACGCCAAGCCCCTCACACTGCAAAGATCTTGACCGAAGAGTGGAACCACCCCTACTCACGCGAGCTAGCGGTGTTCCCTGTTAAGTCGCAGCATTTGTGGAAGTACTGGCCAAAGGTTAGAAGAGTTGACTCGGTTTATGGAGATCGTAACTTGGTGTGCTCGTGCCCACCACCGGAAGCTTTCGCCTAAAGCTTCTTTTTGCTGCTAGCCAAGGTTTTGGCTAGAACTATTCCAAGTGCTGCTCCAAGTAGTTGCGCAATTACAAAACTTGGGACCGACTGCGGTCCGATACCCGCAAAACTGTCAGTGAAGATTCTTCCCACGGTAACAGCTGGGTTTGCAAATGACGTTGAAGATGTAAAGAAGTATGCTGAGCCAATCCAGGCTGGAACAGCAACTGCTATCAGCTCGGTTCGTTTGGTTTGAATCAAGTTCAAAATGATAAACACCAGCCCTGCGGTAGCAACAACCTCGCCGATGGCAGCTCCCTCGCTTGCCATCGGCTTACTCGATACCTGGATGGCTTCGGACCCGAACATCACGTTAGCAAGTACTGCTCCGGCGACTGCCCCCGCAAATTGGCTAACAAGATAGGGAGCCACAGTTACAGCCTTGGCTCTCTGGTCGATAGCCAGGGCCATCGAAACAACTGGGTTGAAATGGGCTCCGCTTACTGGGCCAAGAGTGAGGATTAGCAGACCAAGAGCCAAAGTGGTAGATAGTGCGTTTGCGATAAGGGCTACTAGTAGATCTCCCGAGAGATTACTTCCCATGATTCCAGAGCCAACTATGGCTGTAACAAGAAGTGCAGTTCCTAAAAACTCTGCGAACAATGCCTTGTAATTCATGCTGGCCCTAACTAAGTGTCTAACTGGTCAGTATTTAGGCTAGCTCAGCAAAGATAAATGCCTGGCTAGCGACAAGCAGGACTTATTTGCTCGCTAGAGACTCAGCAAGAATTTGTCTCACCATGGGAACAACTTCAGTTCCTAGTAGTTCAATTGAACTCATGAGCTTGGAGTGTGGCATTGGTCCTGTTGAGTACTTCAGGTCAAAGCGGTTAGCCCCAACTGACTGCAGTGCGTAAGCGATTTTCTTGGCAACTGTTTCAGGTGAACCTACATAGAGGCTTCCGTTGTAGACCTCATTCAAATAGTGATCTTTAGTCATTGGGCCCCAGCCTCGTTCTCTTCCAATGCGACCAAAGCTTGATTCGTAGCTTGGCCAAAGTTCTTCAATTGCCTGCTCATCCGTTGTTGCAATGTGACCTGGTGAGTGAATAGAAATCTCACGAACCTCGTTGCCAAAGTGCTCCATCTGCTCGTGATACAACTTCGCATACGGATAGAACCTTGCAGGGTCTCCCCCAATAATTGCTAATGCCAGATTGGCATTTAGCCTGGCGGCGCGAATAACACTCTCTGGAGAACCACCAACACCTACTCGAAGAGGAATCTGGCCGCGCTCGGTTTTTGGATACACCTCTTGATTTACTAGCGGCGGCCTGATCGATCCTGACCAGTTAACCGGTCCTTCTTTGAGAAGCTCAACGAGCATTTCAAGTTTCTGTTCGAACAATTCTGCGTAACTAGATAGCTCGTAACCAAACAGTGGGAACGACTCGGTAAAGGATCCTCTTCCGGCGGTTATCTCAGCGCGGCCGTTTGATAAGCCATCGAGGGTGGCAAAGCGCTGGTAAACCCGAATTGGATCTTCCGAGGACAAGACCGTAACACCAGATCCGAGAGTAATTCTGTTGGTTTTGGTAGCGATACCGGCAAGGACTGTGTCTGGGGCAGTTACCGCAAAGTCATCGCGGTGGTGCTCCCCGATGTTGAAATTATCTAAGCCAACCTCTTCGGCTAGAACCGCTTCCTCGACAACGTTTCGAAGAACTTGCCCGGCAGTTTCAGGCGTGCCGTCGTCTTTTAGGGTCATGTCCCCGAAAGTATCTAGGCCGAACTTGATGTCCACTCTTTAGTTTCCTTCTTCTCGTCTATCGCTTAGAGGTCAACCAATTGCTATCTATTTTGTTCCCAAACTACCTAGAAAGGCTGTTCCAGTATTCATCAACTGCCTGCATGGTCTCTATTGGGTTCTCCTCTTGAGCAAGATGACCTGATCGTGGGATTACAACCAAGCTTGAGCCCTCAATCATGGTTGCGAGCGCCTCGGTATCGGCGGTTGCCACAACAACGTCGGTGTCTCCAGTTATAAGAAGTGTTGGAATCTTGATTTCGGATAACCGGTCTTTGACATCAAAGCTTCGCGGGGCTCGGTTAAACTCCCAGAAGCCTTCTTCCCAGCCGATGATATCTAGCGGGGCTCGGTATCCCGCTTTGATCTCATCGGTGATCTTCGACTTATCGAACCAAGACCGATCCAGTAGATCCTTGCCACTAGAGGCAATTGAGGAAACAAGTAATGGTCCAAGGTGATCTAATTGCGGGATGCTATAGATCCAGTTGAATCCAGAAGGTGATCCGCCAGTGGTTAGTATCGCAGGAGATATCAAAACAAGACCAGTAACAGCACCTGGGTTATCCACCACATACTGAGCCGCTTGTGTTCCTCCAGCGGAGTGTCCGACCAGATAGACATCTCTATTTGCCGCATAGGTCTGAATTAGCTCATCAAGAATTAAATCGTTACCGGCTGAACCGTATGGGTTCTCTCCTTCCCAGCTAGTTGGTCTTTCCGTGAAACCAAAGCCTGGCCGATCATAAGCAATGACATCTCCGTAGGCACTTAGTGGCTCCGAGACAAAGCGGTAGGAAAACGTATTAGCCCCAAACCCATGCAGCAAGATAAACACCGGCGGGTTATCGCAAATAGCTTCCTCTTGGCAATCAAATTCGGTTACATCAATGTAAACGTCTATGCCTTCGGCCTTGGCGAAGGTTGCCTGGGCTCCTGCTGCTTCTTGATAGGTCTTGGTTCCGCTGGTTTCAACGGGGATAAGGAAAGGAACGATTAGGGCGGCTACCAGTAGTCCAAGCAACGCTCGAGAAAGGAACTTCAGGGCTTTTTTCACCCCTTCAGCCTACGCCCGAGCCCTGAGCACAAGGCAAGTTACTGGGAAGTGCCTGAAAGCTTGGGTAAAGCTTTTGCTACCTTGCCCGATAGGTGGTTTGCTTAGTAGGTACAAAAACCCACCACTTAATTTAGGGGACATCTTTGTTTAGACTCTCAACCGCTTCTCTTGCCAACCGCTCAGTTGTGGGGCTTTTGACCATAATCCTCACTGTTGGTGGCTTGATCTCTCTAGGGTCCTTAAAGCAAGAGCTGCTCCCCTCTTTCGAGGTGCCACAGGCTTCAATCGTTACCGCTTACCCCGGTGCATCCCCGGAAGTTGTCGACGCTCAAGTTTCTTCGATTATCGAAGACGAGGTCAGGATTCTAAAGAACCTAGTAAACGTCACATCAACCTCGAGAGCCAACGTCTCGGTTGTTCGCGTGGAGTTTGATTTTGGGGTTACAACCGCCCAGGTTGAAGAAGAGTTAAACCGAGTTGTTGCAAATGTTCAAGACTCGCTACCTGCCGATGTTGAACCAAGGGTTATCTCTGGTTCTTTTGATAGCGTCCCAATTATTGTCTTGTCTGTTGCCTCAACAACCGGTGACAACGAAGCTATTTCTGAAGTCTTGGAAGACATCGCTGTTCCGATTTTGTCCCAAGTTCCAGGCATTCAGGAAATCACGGTAGCGGGAGGAAAAAAGAAGCAGATCACTCTTGATCTTAGAACTAGCGTGCTAGCTGCAAATGGACTATCTCAAACCTCGATAACCAATGCACTAAGAGCTAATGGATTTATTCTTCCAGCCGGATCAATCACTGACACCGAGGGGGAACTCCAGATTGAAATTGGCACCAACGTCAACTCTCTTGAGGACTTTGAAAATCTACCCTTGATTCCCTCTGCCACATCTTTTAGTCAAATTCCAGCTGGGCTAGGTGGAGTTCCTGGAATTGTATCGACTCCTCGAATTTTGACCATTGGCGAAATTGCGGAAGTAACTTATGACTACGAGCCGGTTACATCTATTTCAAGAACCAATGGCCTTGATTCACTGGGCATCCAAGTTACAAAAACTCAAGAAGGTAACACCGTAGCCATTTCAAATGGTGTTGAAGCAAAAATTGATGAACTGGTCGAAAAACTAGGTGGCGATGTTGAGATCACTAAAGTTTTTGATCAGGGTCCTTTTGTTGAGAAGCAGCTTGAAAACCTAAGCATCGAAGGATCGCTCGGTCTCACCTTTGCAATTTTGATTATCTTGGTCTTTTTGACCTCGATTAGATCCACTTTGGTTACAGCAATCTCGATCCCAACTTCTCTACTGGTTACCTTTATCGGTCTTTGGGTTTCTGGCTACAGCCTGAACCTGTTTACCCTGAGCGCGCTAACTATTGCGGTTGGTCGAGTCGTGGACGACTCGATTGTGGTTATTGAAAACATCAACCGGCATCTTTCATATGGCGAGCCGAAAAAGCGCGCCATTATTGACGCCGTAAAAGAAGTTGCCGGAGCCATTACCTCGGCGACCATCACCACCGTTGCGGTATTCCTGCCGGTTGCCCTGGTTGGAGGAATTGTAGGAGAGCTCTTTAGACCGTTTAGCTTCAGCTTCACCATAGCCTTGCTGGCCTCGCTAGTGGTGTCCCTAACCATCGTTCCAGTGCTTGCTTACTGGTTCCTAAAAGCCCCAGTTAGCGAAGAGCAAAGCCTGAGAGAAAGCGCTAAGACTGCAGCAACCCGTATGGAGAAAGCTCGCAAGCTTGAAGAAGAGAAAGAAAAGCGCAGCTGGTTACAGCGCGGTTACATCCCGGTGCTAACCAAGACCCAAGCAAAGCCTGGGCTTACCCTGCTGGCAGCAGGTGCAATCTTGATGTTCACTTTCTCACTAGTTCCACAGCTAAAGACCGACTTCATCGGTGACTTTGGTGGAGACACTTTTGTGGTCCGCCAGGAACTACCAGCCGGCAGCACATTTGAACAGCGCAACGAAGCCTCCCGGATTGTTGAAGATCTCATCCTTGAGCAAGAAGGCGTTGAGACTGTTCTTGCAACCTTTGGTGGACGAGCCGATGGTCGAGTGAACTTCGGTGGTAACACCAATGCAACAACCATCCAAGTATCTGTAAGTAAAGACGCTGACAACACTGCGATCCAAGCTGCTGTCCAGGCGGAGTTTGATTCTCGTGATGACATTGGTGAAGTAACCCTTCCGCAAGGTGGCGGTGGCTTTGGTGGTTCCGGAACAATCGATATCAAACTCTCTGCTAATAGCGACGAAGCATTGTTTGCAGCGGTTGAGGAAGTCCGTTTAGGGATGCTTGAAGTTGAGGGGATCTCTGACATCTCATCTTCACTCTCTGAGCAACAGCGAACCCTCAAGATCACCGTTGACCGCTTGGCAGCAGCCAGAGCCGGACTAACCGAGATCCAAGTTTCCGGTATCGTTGCGGCAACCCTTCGACCAGGCTCGATTGGCGACGTGAACATTGACAACGAGTTAACTCCGATTTTCCTTGTTCAGGAGAACTCTCCGGCGACACTTGAAGAGATTCGTGACATTAGAATCCCTACGGCCACTGGAGTAATCTCATTGGACAGCATCGCTGACATCCAAGAAGTTCAGGCTCCGGTAGCAATCACAAGTGAAAAGGGTGACCGTGTGGCTACCGTCTCGCTAACGCCTGACTCCGATGACTTAGGTGCCGTAACTAGAGCAGTTACTGAAGCTCTGGATACCGTTGAACTGCCGATAGGGGCTAGCGCAAACATCGGTGGAGTATCTGCTGATCAAGCAGAGTCCTTTGGTCAGCTAGGGCTGGCCTTGCTAGCAGCGATTGCCATTGTTTACCTGGTTATGGTTGCCACCTTCAGCAGCTTGGTTCAGCCACTTATCTTGCTGATCTCAATCCCATTTGCCGCTACCGGTGCGCTGGGTCTACTACTAATAACCGATACTCCTTTGGGTGTGCCAGCACTTATTGGAATGCTACTTCTGGTTGGTGTGGTGGTCACAAATGCCATTGTGCTTATTGACCTGATAAATCAATACCGAAAGCAAGGCAAGTCGATTCAGCAGTCCATTATGGATGGATCAAGACAGCGTCTTCGCCCTATTTTGATGACAGCACTAGCAACAATATTTGCCCTTTCCCCACTAGCTTTTGGCATAACCGGTGGAGGATTTATTAGCCAGCCGTTGGCAATTGTTGTTATTGGTGGTTTGGTTTCTTCGACAGTACTGACCCTGGTTATTGTGCCAGTTCTTTACTGGCTCATCGAAGGACGTGCTGAGCGAAAGGTACTAAAGGCTAAAGCTAAAGGAAAGCGCAAGCCAAAGGCCAAGGCAAGAAAGCTAGTAGCGCTCAAACGCTAAGCTTTCTAAGTTATGAAGTCCTTGGAGAACTTAGTCTGGATTGACTGCGAGATGACCGGTCTCGACGTCGAAAAAGACTCATTGGTCGAGATTGCCGTTTTGGTAACTGACTCCGACCTAAACATTCTCGATGAGGCTGGGCTAAACGTTGTAATCAAACCAAGACCAGATTCACTTGCGCAAATGGGTGATTTTGTGACTCAAATGCACCAAGAGTCAGGACTCCTACCTCTGCTTGCCGATGGTCTAGAAATTGCAGACGCAGAACAAAAGATTCTGGATTACGTCAAAGGTTTCGCACCGGAGGTTAGAACCGCTCCACTGGCTGGAAACTCAATTGGCACCGACCGGATGTTCCTGAATCGCTATATGCCAAAACTCGATGCGCACCTGCACTATCGAAACATCGATGTCTCATCGGTGAAAGAACTAACAAGGCGCTGGTTCCCAAAGGTCTATTTCCAGCTACCGAAAAAATCAGGTGGCCACAGAGCCTTAGCTGACATTAGAGAGTCGATTGCGGAGCTTCGCTACTACCGTCAAACCGTCTTTGTTCCGCAGCCGGGCCCAGAGTCTGAAGCGGCCAAGCAAATAGCCGACCAGCTCTAAACGCAATAGAATATAGAAGCTTTGGGGCTAGCCCCAAAGACATGGTGGGTATAGCTCAGCTGGTAGAGCGCCTGGTTGTGGTCCAGGATGTCGCGGGTTCAAGTCCCGTTACTCACCCCAATAGATGATTTTCATCAAACAAAGAGAGCTAGCTTTATCTCATGACCTCATTCGTTCTCTCCCCCGAAGTTTCAGAGGCACTCGCTACTGGAAAGCCGGTTGTGGCACTGGAGTCAACAATCATCTCTCACGGTCTTCCAAGACCTAGAAACCTAGAAGCAGCCAAAGAATTCGAAGAAATTCTTAGATCCAGTGGCGTGATCCCAGCAACTATCGCCATTCTTGATGGAGTCCCACAGATTGGTCTTGACGCCAAAGGGATTGACCGGATTGCTAATGAGGATTTGGCAAAAGCCAGCGTTAGGGACATTCCGATTCTTGCGGCCAAGAAAGCATCCGGTGCTACAACTGTTGCCGCGACAGCGCACCTGGCAGCTCTTGCTGGAATCAGAGTCTTCGCAACTGGGGGCTTGGGTGGGGTGCACCGCGGGGCAATTGATACTTTCGATGAGTCTGCTGATCTTTCAACTCTCGCCGTAACCCCGATAACTGTTGTTTCCGCAGGGGTTAAGTCCGTGCTGGACATTCCGGCGACTCTCGAAAGATTAGAGACTTTATCAGTGCCAGTGATCGGCTACAAGACAAACAAGTTCCCAGCGTTTTGGCTAACTGACTCTGGTTACACCCTGGATTGGCACCTGGACTCAGCTGCAGAAATTGCAGCAGCAATGAAATCCCAAGACGAACTTGGACACGGTCAGGGAATCGTTATTGCCAATCCAATTCCTGTTGAGAAGCAGTGGGATCCAAAAGAGCACGATCGCGTGCTAGCAATTGCATTTGAAGCTGCTAAGAAAGCCGGTGTTACCGGCAAAGCGGTAACACCATTCTTGCTTGGGTTCATTGTTGAAGAATCTGGTGGCCGCTCTCTAGAAGTCAATCTCGATCTAGCAAGAAACAACGTGCGAGTTGCTGGCGAGATTGCGAAGGCTTGGACGGCAATTTCGTGAACAAGATCTTGGTTATCGGAGATGTAATCGAAGACCTAATAGTAATCCCAGAAGAAACCATTAGACCAAACACAGATACTAAAGCTCAGATTCAAAAGTCCATGGGGGGCCAAGCAGCTAACGTCGCCGCTTGGGTTGCGCACAAAGGAGCAGACGTTAGTTTTGTCGGCTGCGTTGGTAGCGCTGATGTTCTCAAACTGGAGCAGGATCTAAAGGCTCAGGGAATAAAGAGCCAGTTGCAAAAAAGTAATAAACCAACCGGATCGCTGGTAGTGCTAGTTGATGGACAGAGTAGATCAATGTTGACTGACCGCGGCGCAAACCAAGATTTGGATCTAGGGAAAGTAGAGACGACCGGTTTTGGAGTTATCTACGTTTCTGGCTACAGTTTGCTCGGAAGGTCACTTGAAGAAGTGTCAGCGTTCGCTGCCAAAGTGAAATCAACTGGTGCACTCTTAGCAATCGATCCTGGCTCCTACGGATTCATTAACGATCACGGTGTGGCTAGTTTTCGTGGACTGATTAGCCTTGCCGACATCGCCTTTCCGAACCAAGAAGAACAAGATCTTCTAGAGCTTTCAGGGCAAGTGCGACTCAACGTTGTTACCTCTGGTCACCTCGGAGCCAAGGCGTATAAAAGCGATGGCGGGTTTATAGAAGTAGCCTCCATAGGCTCAAACCTTGTGGACCCCACAGGAGCAGGAGATGCGTTTTGTGGAGGGTTCCTGGCTCAGCTAGTGAAAGAGCCTGGCTTTCAGCAGCTTTCTTCTGAAGTGGTAGCAAGTGCCCTCCGGGCCGGTGCAGAGGCTGGATCCAAGGCGGTAGAGACTATGGGAGCTAGGCCAGAAGTTCTCCCCAGCACATAGCCCCTAACCTTCAGGGAAAGCTTGAACTTATCCACAGGGTTATGCACCGCCCGAAAGGGCCAAATTAGCCCTCGGTGGCTCTTTGAATTACAAGCTCTCTGACCCTGGCAGCATCTGCGGAGCCAGACATGGCCTTCATAACGGCACCAATCACTGCCCCTGCAGCCTGTAGCTTTCCTTCTCGAATCTTTTCTAGAACATCTGGCTGCTCAGCAAGCACCTTATCTATTGCCGCAAGGAGTGCTCCATCGTCAGAAACAACTTCAAGACCTCGCGCAGCAACGATTGCTGCCGGGTCTCCCTCGCCTGCCAAGACTCCGGTTAGCACTTCACGGGCCAGTCGGTCGGTAAGTTTTCCCGATTCAACTAGTTCGGCAATTTGAGCAACCTGAACTGGAGTTATTGAAAGCTCAGTGATGTCTCTGTCTTCGCTGTTTGCAATCCTTGCGAGCTCGCCGGTCCACCACTTTCTAGCAGCTTGTGGCTTAGCTCCGGCTTTGACGGTTTCGTCAATCTCGTCGAGTAGGTCTGAGTTCACAACATCTCGGAACTCTAGTTCGCTAAAGCCCCAAAGTTCCATAAGTCTCTTGCGCCGAATCGCTGGCTTTTCAGGCAAGGTGGCTCGAATTTGTTCGATCCACTCTTTTGACGGCTGGATTGGCACAAGGTCTGGTTCAGGGAAGTAGCGGTAGTCATCAGCGTCTGATTTCGGTCGACCAGAAGAGGTTGCTCCGCGGTCTTCGTGCCAGTGACGGGTTTCTTGAATAATTGCAACGCCTTGTGAAAGTAGATGCGCCTGTCTTTGGATCTCATACTTCACAGCTCGTTCGATGCTACGAAGGGAGTTCACGTTCTTGGTTTCCGTTCTGGTGCCAAGCTTGACTTCGCCCTTTGGTCGAATTGAAACGTTCGCATCACAGCGAACGTTTCCTCTTTCCATACGAGCGTCAGACACCCCAAGGTTTTTTACAATTTCACGAATTGAGCGCACATACGCTGCCGCGAGCTCAGGTGCCTCATCGCCTGCGCCGTAGATTGGCTTAGTAACGATTTCAACAAGTGGCACACCAGCCCTGTTGAAATCAACCAGTGAATACTCAGCCCCCTGGATTCTTCCGGTGCTACCGCCAACGTGGGTTAGCTTTCCAGCGTCCTCTTCCATGTGAGCGCGTTCAATTTCAACGGTGAAGACTTTTCCAGAAGGAACTTCGATGTCGATCTTTCCCTCGAAGGCAATCGGCTCGTCATACTGTGAAGTCTGAAAGTTCTTGGCTAAATCTGGGTAGAAGTAATTCTTTCTGGCAAAACGGCCTGTTGCTGCGATCTCGCAATCCAGGGCAAGACCGATTTTGATTGAATTTTCAATTGCCTTGCCGTTTACGGCAGGCATTGCTCCTGGAAAGCCAAGGCAATTTGGACAAACGTTGGTGTTCGGCTCATCGCCAAAAACGTTTGCACAGCCACAAAACATCTTGGTGTTGGTGTTTAGCTCTACGTGAACTTCGAGTCCGATTACGACCTCGTAGGTCTCGAGTGCTTTCTGGTAATCCATTAGCTGGTCTTTGGCCATTAGTTCACCTTCAGCTCTGGAGCAAAATCCAACATCTTCTTGGACCACTTGGCTTCAAGTAGTTTTTCTAGCACCGCTCCGACTTTGTAAAGCCTTGCGTCCTCACGAGCTGGTGCTAGAAATTGTGCGCCGACTGGCAAGTTATCTTCTTTGGCAAGACCAACCGGAAGGCTCATGCCAGGAATTCCTGCCAGGTTGGCAGGAATGGTTGCAATGTCATTTAGATACATCGCAAGTGGGTCTTCCTGCTTCTCACCTAGTTTGAATGCGGTGGTTGGGGCGGTAGGGGAAACCAACACATCGGTTTTTTCAAATGCCTTTGCAAGATCAGCTTGAATAAGCGTTCTCACCTTTTGGGCACTGCCGTAGTAAGCGTCGTAGTAACCAGAAGAAAGTGCATATGTACCCAGGATGATTCTTCGCTTTACCTCTGGACCAAAGCCTGCCTCCCGGGTTGCCGACATTACCTTTTCAACCGTTGCGGCACCTTCTGGCATAACCCGAAGACCGAATCTAACTGAGTCAAACCGAGCCAGGTTTGAAGAAGCTTCTGCTGGCTGAATCAAGTAGTAAGCAGCGATTGCATACTGAAAGCTTGGGCAGCTGACCTCGACTATTTCAGCTCCAGCTGCAACTAGAAGATCCAGTGCCTCAGTGAATTTTTCAGAGACTCCTTTTTGGAAACCCTCACCGGTAAGTTCCTTGATGATTCCGATTCTTAAGCCCTTGACTGAATCGTTCTTGGCGGCTTCGGTCATTGAACCCAAGCCCTCAGGCAAAGAGGTGGCGTCCATAGGGTCGTGACCTGCGATCGCGTCTTGCAACATGGCCGCGTCCAGAACGTTTCTAGTTACTGGGCCAACCTGATCAAGCGAAGAACCAAGTGCAATCAATCCGTATCTTGAAACAGCTCCGTAGGTTGGCTTTACCCCGACGGTTCCAGTGACAGCGGCTGGGAATCTAATTGATCCACCGGTATCCGAACCGATTGCAAGCGGAGCTTGCATGGAAGCAACAGCCGAGGATGATCCACCGCCAGAACCACCTGGGGTGCGGGTTAGATCCCAAGGGTTCAATGAAGGCCCGTAGGCGGAGTTTTCAGTTGAGGAACCCATTGCAAATTCATCCAGGTTTGTTTTACCAAGTATCGGCATCTTGTTGGCAAGAATCTTTTTGACAACGGTGGCATCGTAGGGCGGCACCCAGCCCTGCAAGATCTTCGAACCTGCGGTTGTTGCAATTCCAATAGTTGCCAGGTTGTCCTTTACGGCAATTGGAACTCCCGCGAGCGCCGGAAGAGATTCACCCTTTGCTCTTTGGTCATCGACCTGCTTGGCTTGGGAAAGGGCTAACTCGTGGGTAACGGTGAGGTAGCTATTGATTTTCGTGTTTAGCTTGTCGATGTTTTCAAGCTGAGCTTTGGTTAGCTCAACCGAGGAAATCTCCTTGTTGGCCAGCATGCCGGCAAGCTCACTTGCGGATTTAGACAACAGAGTCATTTAGTCCTCATCCAAAATCGCGGAGACCTTGAACCGTCCGGAGTCGCTGTCAGCGGCTCCGGAAAGAGCCTGCTCCTGGGTGAGCGAAGGGGTGACAACATCGTCTCGGAAGACGTTGGCCATTGGAATTGGGTGGCTGGTGGCCACAATGTCCTGACTGGCAACCGCCTTGACGGTGGCCACCGAATCAACAATCAGGGCTAGTTGGCTCGCGAATTGGGCAACCTCGGCCTCGGTTACCTCTATACGGGCTAACCCAGCTAGGTGCCGGACCAGTTCGGGGGTGATTTCCGTCATGAAAGCTCTCGGTTGATTAATCGGATTAAGTTCTGGCCGTTGGGCCCGAAGGCCATTCTAGCAACATAGAAATTGCTTGATTTAGGGGTCATTTTGGGCGCTAAAGTAGAGACTTAGGCTAAACAGTCACTCCCGAAAGAAAAGGCAGTTCAATTGGAAAACTCAGAATTCACGGTCGCATTTAGAGGCTACGACAAAGATGAGGTAGACACCACATTTGCGTCCATGCGCGAGGAACTCGAGCACGTACGCGAGTACAACTACAAAGCTGCCAGCGAAGTAGAGTTTCTAAAAAGCGAGATCGCTAGCCTAAAGCAGCGCCTAAAGCGCGATTCCGGAACCGGATACGCAGAGCTTGGTGCCCAGTTCGAGCAGACTCTTCGCGTTGCCGAAGAGCAGGCAAGAAAACTTATGACCGATGCCGGTCAAGATGCACTTCGTGTTCGCGAGACCGCTAAGGCCGAAGCCGAGCAACTAAGCCGTAAAGCAGAAGCTGCTGCCCAGAAACTTCTATCCGAAACTGAAAGCAAAGTTAAGGAAATCCGTCTAGAAGCAGAAAGAAAGAGTGCTGAAACTATTTCTGCCGCTAAGACCCAGGCTGCAGAAGCTGCAGAGAAGACTGTGCACGCACAGCGTGAAGCTGCGGCTATTCGCTCAGAGGGTGAAAGATTTGCTGCTGAACTGCGCGCTCAGGTCCACCGCGAAACAGAGGAAGCAAGAGCGGTTGCAACCGAACTTTCCCAGAGAACAGCTCAGCTTCGCGTTGAGCTAGAAGCGGAACTCAAGACCAAGCGTGACGAGAGCGAGCAAGAAGCACTTCGCATGTATGAGTCAGCAGTAAAGCAGGCTCAGCAAGCTACCGAAGAAGCCAACAAGGCCGTTGCAGAAGCTTCCAGATTGTCAGCCGAATTGAACGCAGAAGCCGAAAGAATTCTTCGCGAGGCGAAGTTGCAAGCCACCAATGTAACTGAAGACGCCCAGCGAAACGCTGGAAACCTAATCAACCAGTCACGTCGTCGCGCAGAGCTACTTGCTCGAAAGTCTGAGGCTTACGCTAACGCAGTAATCGTGGATGGCCAGGAGCGCCTGTCTCGCTGGGAGTCAGAGTCGAACGAGATCGAGGACTTCCTAAACACCATGAAGTCCTTGATGTCCACCGAGTCCATGGTGGCAGCCGATGAGACCATCGTTCAGAGTGAGCTAGAAGGCACTTCGGCTTCCATCACCGATGGGTCAGACACTTCAGAGGTTGACTACAGCGAGGGCACCAGAGCCAGCTATGAGCCAATCGAAGTTGAGTCCTACGAGGACAACAAGAGAGACTAATTCGCCTTCAGGCGCTTTAGAAACTCTGCTTCACTAATTACCTCAACACCAAGTGATTCTGCCTTGGCTAATTTGGACCCTGCGTTGGCTCCTGCCAATACAAAAGCTGTGTTCTTGGAAACTGATGAAGCAGCCTTGCCGCCAGCCAGAATAATGGCCTCTTCGGCTTGATCTCTGGTTAGCGCATCCAGGGTTCCTGTGACAACGATGCTCATTCCAGAAAAAATGCCTGATTCGCCTTGAGCTATCTCCTGAGTGAAATTCACATTCGCTTTTTTCCAGGCCTTAACAATGTCTTGATGCCAATCAACCGCAATCCACTCTTTGATGGTTTTGGCAACTACTTGCCCAACTCCGTCCACTCCCGCAAGCTGTTCTTCGCTGGCATCAAAAATCTCTTCAATAGAACCAAAGGCGTTCATGAGTGATCTTGCAGCAACTGGGCCAACGTGCCTAATCGAAAGTGAAACTAGAACTCTCCAAGCTGGTTGAGACTTTGCCTTTTCTAGCTCTTCCAGCAATTTGGTCGCAACAGCGGCGGCCGAACCGTCTGTTTTGCGGAAGTACTCGACTACTTTTTCTTTACCCGTGGCATCAAGCTTGGCGGCACCAGTGTCAGCGTCAACCACGCGTGATTTGATGGGCAGGAGTTTTTCTAGCGTCAGAGTAAACAGGTCTGCTTCAGATTTCACTGGAGGTTCTTTGGGTTCAACTGGCTGGGTGAGGGCAACTGCGGTAACAAAACCTAGAGCCTCAATATCAAGAGCGGATCTGGAACCGATGTATGCAATTCTTTCGCGAAGTTGTGCCGGGCAGCTTTTAGCATTTGGGCATCTAAGGTCAACGTCACCGTCTTGAGCTGGGGCAAGCAGGCTGTGACACTCTGGGCACTTTTTTGGCATTGCAAACTTGCGCTCTGAGCCATCACGCAACGCAACTACTGGACCCAAAATTTCGGGAATGACATCTCCGGCTTTCCGAAGGACCACGGTGTCGCCAATGAGGATTCCCTTGGCTGCAACCACTTCTTGGTTGTGTAGGGTTGCAAACTCAACCTCGCTACCTGCCACCCGAATTGGGTCCAAAACCGCATAGGGGGTGGCACGACCGGTTCTGCCGATGGAGACTTTGATGTCCAACAGTTTGGTGTTGACCTGCTCCGGTGGGTACTTATAAGCAATTGCCCACCTTGGGGCTCTAGAGGTAAAGCCAAGACTTTGCTGCTTTACGAACTCGTCGACTTTGATAACAACGCCATCAATCTCGTGCTCGAGAGTGTGACGCTTGGCTTCGAAGTCTTGAATGTACTGCTTTACTTCCTTGGTGGTTTTGTAGACCTTGTAGCGAGAAGAGGTCGGAAGACCCCAGGTTTTGAGCTGTTGATAGAGATCTGACTGGGCCTTCACTGAGTCATCTTTTAGTGCACCAACACCGTGCACAATCATCTGCAGGGGCCTGGAAGCCGTAACGCTCGAGTCCTTTTGACGCAAAGAACCAGAAGCTGAATTTCTAGGGTTAGCAAAGGGAGCCTTGCCCTGATCAATTAGAGACTTATTGAGCTTGGCAAAATCTTCCAGTGCATAAAACACCTCGCCTCTGATTTCTACTACCTCTGGAATAGCTTTTCCTGAAAGCTCGTGCGGGATTCCCTTTACTGTCATGACGTTGCGGGTGACATCCTCGCCGACAGTTCCATCGCCTCTGGTGGCAGCCGAGACTAGCTTGCCTTTTTCGTAGCGCAAGTTGATAGCTAGACCGTCGATTTTTAGCTCACAAAGAAATGGTCCAGCGCCAGCTTTTTCTAACCAGGTATCCAATTCTTCCATCGAGAAAACGTTATCCAGGCTCATCATCTTTTCTAGATGAATTGATGGCTGGAAGGTCTGACTGGCTTCTCCCCCAATGCTTTGAGTTGGAGAGTCGCCTGTGATTAGCTGCGGATACTTCGCTTCTAGTTTTTCAAGCTCACGCATTAGTGCGTCATACTCGGCATCAGAAATAAGCGAGGTGTTTGATTGGTAGTAGGCCGCCCGGTGTTTATTGATTAGATCAACTAGCTCATTAGCTCGAGCTTGTTCTTTCGAGTTCAAACCTTCTCCATTACTGCAGAGACGGTTCTATCAATTGTTGCCTGGCCCAAAACTCTTGAGCCCAAGTAGACAACGGCCGTTTGGCCGGGTGATACCCCCCTAATTGGCTCCACAAGCGCAATCACCATTTGATTCTCTGCCACCTTGACTCGGCAAGGGTGCGAGAGGCCATGGGCTCTAACTTGAACCTCGGCGTCAAGCCAATCGGTGGTGTTCGAAGGTGCCTCACCGCACCAGGAGTACTTTGATCCACTGAGCTCCGAGATTAGAAGCGCCTCGTCAGGGCCCACCACAACCACGTTGTCTTTGGGTCTAATCGAAAGCACATACCTTGGCTTTCCATCTGAGGCAGGTTTACCAATGTTTAGCCCCTTGCGCTGACCAACCGTAAAACCAATCGCTCCATCGTGAGTTGCCAGTTGGTTTCCCTCGAGATCAACAATTGCACCCTCGGTTCTTTCAATCTTGTCCGAGAGCCAATCCCTGGTATCGCCTTCTGGAATAAAGCAAATGTCATAGCTATCTGGTTTTTGCGCAACCGAAAGCTCTCGAGCTTTCGCCTCAGCTCGAATGTCGTCCTTGTTGGCTGCTTTGCCAAGTGGGAATAGGGAGTGCTCAAGTTGGTCTTTGGTTAGCACTCCAAGAACATAAGACTGATCCTTAGCCATCGCAAGCGATCGGTGCAGCTCTAGGTTTCCCTTGGAGTCAGTTTCAATAGATGCATAGTGGCCGGTGCAAAGCGCGTCAAAACCTAGAGCTAGCGCTTTTTCTAAAAGAGCTGCAAACTTGATTCGCTCGTTGCATCTCATGCATGGGTTCGGGGTTCTACCAGCTTGGTATTCGCTAATGAAATCATCGACCACATCTTGCTTGAATCTCTCGGAGAAATCCCAAACATAAAAAGGAATGCCAATCTTGTTTGCTGCGCGCTGTGCATCCATCGAGTCTTCTACTGTGCAGCAGCCTCTTGATCCAGTTCTTAGAGTTCCTGGCATTCGAGATAGTGCAAGGTGCACGCCAACAACTTCGTGGCCAGCTTCCACAGCGCGTGCGGCAGCTACTGCGGAGTCCACTCCACCGCTCATTGCTGCAAGTATCTTCATCTATCTCCTAGTAAGTCCAGCTTTTTTTGCACCCTCGTAGGCTTTTGGAAATGCCTTCAAAAATGCTTCTATGTCCTGATCTTGGGTGCTATGACCAAGGGTAATTCGTAGTGTTCCCATAGCCTCATCATTACTAGCTCCCAAAGACAAAACTACGTGGGATGGGCCATTGACACCAGCCGTACAGGCAGATCCAGTGGAGATAGAAACCCCTTCGCTATCCAATAGGAACAGCAAGCTATCTCCAAGGCAGCCGGGGAATCGGAAGTGGGCATTATTAGGTAGCCGGAGCGCTTTCTCGGAAGAGACGATCACATCTGAAGCGATTTGCTTCACTCCAGCAATGAGTCTCTCGGTCATCAATTTGTGCTCGGCAGCTAATTCTGCTTGCTCTGCAACCGCTTCAGTTATCGTGAGCGCCAGGGCGGCAGCTGAAGAAGCGTCCGGGGTTCCTGAGCGCAGGTTTCGCTCCTGACCACCGCCGTGGTTCACGGGGGTTAGATTCTGGTCGCGTCTCAAAATAAGTGCTCCCGAGCCAACTGGACCGCCAAGTTTATGTCCAGTGATTGTCATGGCAGCCAATCCAGACTCTAGAAAGTCCACGGGGATGTGCCCAAGAGCAGCGATCGCATCCGAGTGAACTGGGATCTGATAAATACTTGCAACCCTGGTGACTTCCGAAATGGGGTGAATAACTCCGATTTCATTGTTGGCCCACATCACACTGATAAGCGCCACCCTTGAGGCGTTTTGCTCCAAAAAGTTCTTTAGTTCTGCAATATCCAGCACACCCTGATCGTCACTTGGAATTAGATAAAGCTCTGCATTTTGAGAATCGACAAGCCAATTAATTGCGTCGAGCACAGCGTGATGTTCTGCTGCAGCACTAACAATCACATTCTTTTTTGAGTCCTTGGAATTTACATTCCAATAGAGCCCTTTTACTGCCAGGTTGTCACTTTCGGTTCCACCGGATGTGAATATGACCTCGTTACGGTCACAGTTGATTGCCTTGGCGATTTCTTCTCTTGACTGCTCAAGAATCTGCCTTGAGCGCTGGCCGAAACTGTGCACTGATGCCGGATTGCCAATTTCAGAAAGTGTGGCCACATACAGCTCAAGAACGCTTGCGCGAATCGGAGAAGTGGCTGCGTGATCTAGATATACCGGCATGGTTTCTTTCAGAAAAGCAGCAAGCTTAGATTTTTCCTGGCTTGCATAACAGCAGGATCTTCGTTTCCAACAACTAGAAACAGTTCGACAAATCTAAGGCGAATGGGCTCCCTCTGGTCCTTAGCCGTCTTTTCAAACAGTTCAAGCAGCTGCTCGAATCCTTCCTTGGCAGACCCCGTGGCAACCAAGGCGTCTACTCGATCTAAAACTGTTTCACTTTCTTGTCCCGAAGAGCTGGCCAGGGATGGGAGGTCTTTGCCTTCCAGGCGAATCAGCAGCTTGATTTGGGCTAGTCCCGCTTCAGCTAGCTGATCATTAGGGTTTTCAACCAAAGCCTTCTCGTAGAGAGATTTAGCAAGCGGGTAATTGTTTTCTTCAATCGCCGCAAAGGCTTGCTGGTGGGTGATTGAAAGCTCGGGCTGTGGCTCTGCAACCTTTACGGTTGCGGTAAGTCCGTTTTCTTTTCCGACTTCAAGAACTCGCTCGATTATTTGTTGAACCTGCTCGACCGGTTGGTCTCCGGTAAAAAGCGGAGCAGGCTGACCTTTCAGCATTCCAAGCAGTGTTGGAATTTGTTTGAGGTCAAATGCTTGGGCTAGTTCTGGTGACTTTACTGCGTCCACCACCAAGGTCAAGATCTTGCCTGCGGTTTTTTCTGTGAGGATCTTTAGAGTTCTTAGAAGTGACTGGCTGGAAGGATCATTTTCCTGTACGAACAAAACTAGAACGGGAAGACTGTCAGAAATTGCTAGGTAGTCCCGAATTGAAGTGGAATCTACCTCAATTACTAAAGCCGGAACTGTCTGCGCTTGGTCAGTTGACTTACCAAATTCGATAGTCACCTACAAAACCTCGATGCTAAGAAGTGATTGAGTTGCCCCAAGGAGTCTAATTTTTTGATCAGAGCTAGCCAGTGGAACGTAAAAGAGCAACATGTTTCCGTAACGAGTGCTAACGCCACTTCGGCTTCCTTCAACCCCAAGAAGGAGTAGCTCATCTCCCGAAACGGTCACTGCAGAGTTTCGACTTGTGGGCACAATCTCCCAAGTATCAACCATCATCAAAGCCACAATCGCACCCGAGTCCGAAGTTGTCAGAGAAACCACGTTGGCATCTCCCAGTTCATGTGAAAACACCGTGGTTGCCTCATCTAGGTTTTCAGCTTGATCTGCCTGAGTTTGAGATATCTGCTCATAGAACTTATCTGTAGCCAGATCAAACTGGCTATAAAACTCGCTCGCCGGACCGTTATCAATCAGATCACCGTAAGTAGGTGCCAGGTTAATAGGTGAAATCTTCAAGAACAGTGAATCGACTTCAACTGGAATTGCTCCATCGCTAGCCGCGGCAACATCTGGAAACTCCACCCCAGGAAGCAGTGCCATGTTGTAAAGGAGCTTGTAAGGCTCGCGTGGTGATAGCTGCTGGATGACTAAGGTTTGGGGTAACTCATCGCCGTCCTGGGTTACCACCATAAGAGCTCTTGGCCAAGACTCAGTCTTAGAAATAATGGTGATTGAAACCACTGAAGTTGAAATTGGCGGCAAGGGTAGAACATCCGGTGATCTTGACCGCAGTAAATAGTTTGCTTCTCTGAACAAAAGCGCTGGACCCTCTACCCGGGTTTGCAACAAGCTAGTCTCACCTGATGCATCAGCTTCAGCCACCACACGTTGTATGTCAGCCAGAATTCGAGTCACTTGTTCTTCGTTCAACGCTGGTGCAATCTCATCAACAACTGAAGTCGTGGGTGACTCGGAAGGTGTTGGGGAAGCTAGAGGAACCCCGGCAACTTGGCAACCGCTTAGCGCCAGCACTAATCCAACTGAAACTGGCACTAGGGCAATCTTGTTGCTCGCAGACCTCCTGCCGCGTTTTGGAAGGTCGTAACCCTTGTTCTTTGGTTTGTATCTTGGACCCTGAGGAGCTTTAGGAACTTTCCTTCTAGGGCCTCGGTTTCGAATCATCTTGCCAAGAGCCAAGACGTTGAAGAATATGGCAAGTATCAAAAAGCCAAGGCCGACACCCAAGAAGATGTCTGAAACCGTTGTCGAGTTCTCAGTTGGCCAGGAAACCCTAACTCGCTCCGGCGCTGGAATTAGACCGTCACTTGCCACCAGAACCGATAAATCTTGACCCTCTGGAACCACAAGCTGGCCCGATGACTCTGCCGAAAACTCGCTGATCCACAAATCTGAGCCGACCGGGCTAATGAAGTCGCCAGTTCCTTGGTTTTCTACCACTTTTAGGGATTGGTTCTCGACTGAGCTTTCAACGATTGAGTGGCTAGTCTTGCCAACCCACGCCAAGATATCTGCATCTCTTCCAGCCGCCAAGAAGACTGGGCCAGAGCCTGAGGTGCTAATGGTCGCATCGCCTGGCATCATGGCCAGAGCCTCGGCCGGAATAATCAAGTATGGCTGGGACTGCTGGCCCACTAGATTTACCGCAAAAACTGCAGGTGGTGCCCAGATGGTCCGCTGGGCGAGTCCAAGCAATAAGAAGGAAATGGAGACGATAAATAGGGTAGCCGCAATCAAAAAACGCATGATTATCCATTCCAGCTAAACTATTTACTTGGGCCGAAGAGCCCTCCCTATTCTAACCAACCCAGCTGGAGGACGAAAATGTCAGGTGAGGACCAGATGTTCCCCTCTGCCATGCGTGGGTATGCCAAGGCTGCTGTTGACGAGGCGGTTCTGGACCTAAATAGAGACATTCTTAGACTTTCTGCCCAAAACGCTCAGTTGGTTGAGGAGCTCAAGCAAGCCAAGCTCGAAATTGAGGCTCTTAGCACCAGGCTAGGCGAGAGCCAGTCCCCGACCTATGCAGGTCTTGGAAACCAAGCCGCCATTATCTTGGCTTCTGCCGAGGATCAGGCAACTCGACTTATGGCTCATGCTGAGAGTGAAAAAATTAGAATTCTTGGCAGCATTAACGAGGAAGTTGAAACAAAAAAATCTGAAGCTGACAGCTACTACGAATCGCTCGTTGCAGAAGCTGACCGTAAAGGTCAAAGAGCAATAAACGTCGCTCGCGGAGAAGCTAACGAGCTTTTAGCTAAAACTGAACTAGAGGCCAAGCGCCTACTTGAGGAAGCCTCGCGCGAAGCATCCGCGATCCGCGGGGAAATAGCAACCGAGGTCGCCAAGCTTCGAGCTGACACCAAGAGGCAAACAGAATTACAAAAAGCCGAAGCTGAGAAGGACGTTGTCGAAAAACGTCTACTGCTACAAAAACAATCGGTAAGAGAAATTGATGCCGAAAAAGCCGCCTTACTTATCGGTGAGCAGTCGAGAATCGATCTTGAGCTTGAGCTGACCGGAAGAAGAGTCGAGGCTGAGAAGCAGTACCTGGAAAAACACCAGGAAGCAGTCCACCAAACACAGAAGTACCTAGACGATGCCAAGCTTCAGCTACAAACCGCTATTGCTAGAGCCAACGCCGCTCAGCTCGAGGCCGAGACCATCGAATCTGCTGCTCGCTCAATAAACAAAAAGACAACCGATGCGGCGAAGCTGCAGGCCGAGACACTTATCGCCAGTGCTGAGGCAGAAGCAAGAAATCTAATTGCCGACGCTAAAGCAAAAATTGCCAAAGAGCTGGACGAGTCAAGCGCAAAGCTAAAACAGCTTGAGGTTGAGCGTAGAACTGTTGGTTCT
Source organism: Rhodoluna sp. (assembly GCF_044239955.1). Classification (GTDB taxonomy): domain Bacteria; phylum Actinomycetota; class Actinomycetes; order Actinomycetales; family Microbacteriaceae; genus Rhodoluna. The sequence continues at coordinate 13,255 of NZ_JBIIAL010000007.1, read as the reverse complement.
TACCTGGAGCAGCTAGAAAAAGTGGTTGCTGCTTCCAAGAATTCGTTAAAGTAGCTGATCATGACCGTTCAAAATATGAAAATAGCCAGCGCCTTTCAGTTGGGCTTGTTTGGTGGCCTTGGGGTTTTGACTGCTTTGGTTATTGGTGGGGCTGTGGCCACTCTTGCCAATGTAATCACTTACATCTTCGCGGCAGTGTTTCTAGCCCTAGGCCTTGACCCTCTGGTTTCCAGCCTAGAAAAACTGAAACTTCCAAGACCGCTTGCGGTTCTTACGGTGATTGTTTCATTGCTGGGCTTTCTAGCTCTTATGGTTTGGGCGCTAGCTCCAGCTCTGATTACTGAAGGCACAAACTTCCTGGCAACAGCTCCGGAGCTTATTCAGGACATCACCAAGATCCCTTTGGTTGTAGGCCTAGACGAGCAATTGGGTGGAGCAGTGGGTGGAGCGCTTGCCAACGCCGGAAGCTTTTTAAGCGACTCGGCTAACTGGCCAACCCTGGTTGGAGGAGTCGTTCAGGTCGGAATTAGCTTGTTTAACGGCGCTTTTGGATTCCTGATTATTTTGGTACTGACCGTATTCTTCCTTGCATCGCTCGAACGCTTCAAGGCGTCCCTTACGAAATTGGTTCCTGCCAGCAGTCGTGAGCGTTACACCAAGATATCTCAGCAGGTATCTACCTCTGTTGGAAGGTATGTAATCGGTCAAGTATCAGTTGCCGCGCTAAATGCAACTCTGGCATTTGTGGCGATGAGTGTTGTTGGGCTTCCGTTTGCTTTGGTATTGGCGTTCATTGTTTTCTTACTTGCAATCATCCCTCTTGTTGGTTCGGTTTCGGGCGCCGCGTTAGTGGTTATCGTTGCGGTTGCAGTAAACCCAACCTCGGCTATTGCTCTTGCGATCTACTTCCTGATATACCTTCAGATTGAAGCCTATGTAGTTAGCCCAAGGGTTATGAAAGTTGCCGTATCGGTTCCAGCCCCAATTGTTGTTATCGCCGCACTTTCTGGTGGAGCGTTGCTTGGAATCCTTGGAGCGCTCGTTGCAATTCCGTTTGCAGCATCGATGATTTTTATCGTTCGAGAGATATTCATCCCTCGACAAAACTCTCTCTAGAAGTATTCAGGTAGCGGATAGCTACTAGGTGCTACCACTTTAACTATTTCATTCAGCACTGTCTTAGTTGCTGACTCGCCAACCCAGAGGTGCTTTGCGCCATCAACTGCAATAACTTGGGCCCCGGGAGCCGCCGCAAATCGAACGGTTGCTTCTTTTGGAGCTAGGAACTCGTCATGCTCTGGAACGATTGCAACCAATTTCTTGTCTGTGCCGATCCACTTTGCCAGATCGGCTTCGGTAGCTCTATGAAGAGGCGGGGAAAGTAAAACTGCACCAGCAATGTTTTTGTCGAAGCCGTATTTGATCGCGAGTTCAGTTCCGAAGGACCACCCCACTAGCCACACCGGACCCAGCTTTCTTGCCTCAAGAAATTCAAGGGCGGCTTCAAGGTCCAATCTTTCGGAGACTCCCTCGCCAAAGCTTCCCTCGCTGGTGCCGTGTGGGCTAGATGTCCCGCGGGTATTGAATCTAAGAACAGCTAAGTTTGCCAGGGCTGGCAATCGGTTTGCTGCCTTTCTAAGGATGTGTGAATCCATAAATCCACCGTGAGTGGGTAGTGGGTGCAAAGTTAGCAACACCGCTGATGGCGCGGACTCAACCGGCATGGCTAATTCGCCAACGAGATTTAAGTTGTCCGAAGTTCGTAAGGTGATGGCCTCACGCCTGGAAGGAAGCTCGGTGGATGAGGTTATTTCGATCACAGCAGTGGTCCCTGGAAGGCCTTCCAGCAAGAATTGTGAAAGTGTCTTCGGGTGTCCACGCCACGTACTGAATCCCAAGCAACAGTGTGGTTTTGACCTTTTGAAATTGCTAAGTTGCAATGTGGGCAGAGCCAGCTCTTATCTTCCTCTGCACTTTGGCCAGAAGTAGTTTGAACCGAATACTCAACTCCGCGCTTTGTCTCTGTTCGCTTTACTCCGATTCGAACTCGATCCAAATCAAGTGGCTGAAACTGCGCACCCCACTTTGATTCACGATTACGTCGGCTTTTCATTAGTACCAGTTGTGAACTTCCGAATGAGCCCAAGCTCCACAAGCAGTCTTGTATCTAGCGGCAATGTACTTGACCCCCCAGCGAATTTGTGTTTCCGGGTTTGTCATCCAGTCGGCTCCCTCGGTTGCCATCTTTGAAGCTGGCCAGGCCTGTGGAATTCCGTATGCACCACTAGATGGGTTTCTGGCAAGGGTTCGCCACTGAGACTCTCTGGTCCATAAATTCACAAGACAGGAATACTGATCTAAGCCCCAGTCATAAGACTGGATGTAGTTGTAGGCATAAGCTTTTGCTGTTCCGGCCTCCGGCATTGGCGCTGCCAGGACGAAGTAACTGGTTGCTTCATTTCCAGAAATCATCCTGAAGCCGCCTCGCTCGAAGGTGACAGAATACTCATCGTCAAATCCGAATGCTTCAGATGTTTGTTTGTTGGGATCAAACACCTGCATTGTTGAAGCACTAGCTAAGTTACCGGCGTATGGGTCAAAGGTGTAAACCATGGTGAACGCCATAACAAAGAAGAAACCTAGCGCCGGAAATGAACCGGCTCTTGTTACTCGAGGCAGGTTTGGACGCGTAAGTCCTTTTTGAGCCAACCGCTCGTCGAAAGAAAGGATGAGTCGCTTGGCAAACGGTACGCGAACAGCTTCGTACTTTCCCATACCCGCCCTTTCCAAAACAAGTTTGTGCCAACGACCTTCAAGTCTATCTTTAGTGTTGAATTCGGGCTAGGGCGCAGTTATTTAGGGCTTAGCCGGCAGGAAGGGCCTGATTAGGGCACTCCTGGAGCACGCGATAAATGGTGTCATGTTCGGCCTGGGTAACCCAAAGGTTATAGCTGATTTTTACCGCTACCTGCCTTGCGACGAAGGAACAGCGGTATGCCCTGTTGGCAGGCAACCAGCTTGCAGCGTCAGAATCGCTCTTTTGTGCATTAGCCGAGCCTGAAACTGCCAACAGGTTCAGCGGATCGTTATAGAGGGCGTAGCGCTGAGCACTTGATAGCTGCTGGGCACCTTTTTGCCAAGCATCGCTAAGGGAAACAACGTGATCGATCTGCACCTCATTAGAGGTTCCAACTCCTCTCACGAAGTTGATGGTTTGACCGGTGTATGGATCTTGCAATACACCAGTTGCGATGATACAACTGGAGTCGGAGCGAAACTCAAACTTTATAAAGTCCCTTCTAAGAATCTTGTTTCTCATGTCACAGCCAAAACTGTAATCCCAGTCGCTAGCAAACAGATCTCGGTCGTAACCTGTCTTTGGCGCCCGCCCCTTGATTGGTATGGTCGCAAGCGCGGCCAGGGCGGGAGAGGATGCTTCGGTAGCTGTATCGGTTGTGGCTGAAGGAGCGGGACTTGCACCACTTGGACTTGGAGTAGAAGTATCCGTAGGCGGTTCTGCCGTTGGGATTTGTACAGCCGGCGGAGTCGGAGTAGTCAGATTTGAATCAGATGAGTCAGTGCAGCCAAAGAAGCTTGCAAGAATGAACACGGTGCCAACGACACCGACAATCAGGTTTGTGCTACTCAGTGATTTCAAGCTGCATTGCCTCAATGGCGCGATCTATAAAACTGTCTACCTGCGGCATCGAGTATCCAAGTCGAGTGGAGCTAAATTGGACTCTTCTTAATTCTCCAACTTTGAGTTTGCTAGAGGATTCAAAGTGACCAAGTAGCTGGTCACAAAGGGCATCGACTTTTTTCTTATCGTACCCTCTGGAAAATACTGAAACTTTGGTGAACCGCTGAGCTTTTTCTCGCTTGAGTCTAGGAATCAAAGCATCCCTTAGCTCTGAGTAGCGCTTTGTTAGTTCTTGATCCCCGAAACGCTCTCTAAATGCCGCTACTTCAGTTTTTATGAAGTGGTCCTCTAGATTGTCCAGAGCCGCGTCGACCTGGTTCGTTGCATAGCCTCCGCGAACAAGACCTAACCTTAGACCCCTGAGGTCAGAAGCTCTTACAAGCACTAAGTTGGGGTTCTCGTACTGACGCTTGGCAAGATCAAAAAGTGCGTCAACTTGTTTCGGGTTGTATCCCCTTCCTGAAACCACCGCGAACTTAGAATTCTCAGCCAAAGAACACCACCATAACCAAGTAGGTCATCAACGACGCAGGAAGCAACGAATCAAGTCGATCCATCATTCCGCCATGGCCCGGTAGCAATTTAGACATGTCCTTGATTCCAAGATCGCGCTTGATAAGTGACTCGGCGAGATCACCAAACACGGCTGCAAGAATTAGGGCCGCGGCGAAGATTATTCCTACCCACCACTGACCGCCCAATAAAAAGACCGTGAAGGACACTGCGGAAACTGTTCCGAACACAATTGAAGCAGCAAGACCTTCCCAGGTTTTTTTGGGGCTCACCCCTGGTGCTAGCTTGTTTCGGCCAAAGATTCGACCAAACAAGTAGCCCGCTGAATCAATGAGGGCAACCGTGGTCACAAAAGCAAGCACCCACCAATGCCCATCGTCGCGCCGAAGCAACAGAATTGCAAAGCTTAAGGTCAGCGGCAAATAGATTACTAAGAAAGCCGCTGCACCAAAATCTCGTATCGTTCTCTGGAAGGTTTGGAAATTGGCTTTACGCCTCTCAAAAAGAAGATGGACGGTTCGCCAAAGAATTAATGCGGCAACGATTGCAATGCTCGCTAGCCACTGAATTGATGCGCCACCGAAGTACGTGGCGGGCATAATCAGTACCGAACCAACCACCGCGGGCACCCGAGGTACGTACCAGTTCTTCTCTCGAAGTGCAGTAGAAAGTTCCCACGCACCGATAGCGGTGGAGATAGACAGGAACACGATGAAGATCTCTTTGTAGATCAGGAGTGAGGCCAGAAAAGCTGAAGCCAGCAAAAGACCGACGATAACCGATTTGGAGAGTGACCTCCCCTGTGGTGCACTCACGTTTGACATTGTTACACCTCTAGGAGTTCGGCTTCTTTACGCTTTAGTGCGTCATCGATTGCATCGACGTGATTTTTGGTTATGGTATCTAGCTCTTTTTCAGCCCTAGCAATATCATCATCGCCTGCTTGGCCATCTTTTTTTAGGGCGTCAAGATCGTCGTTACCCTTGCGGCGAATGTTGCGAACCGAAACCCTGTGGTCCTCAGCCTTGGTCTTCACAAGCTTCACAAACTCCTTGCGGCGCTCCTCGGTCAGTTCTGGAAGGCTCACTCGGATTAAGTTTCCATCATTGGTTGGATTGGCCCCCAAGTTTGGGACATCCCGTAAAGCTTTTTCAATAGATCCAAGAGCACTCTTGTCATAAGGGGTAATCACGATAGTTCTGGCCTCAGGGTTCTGAAGCGATGCAAGCTGAGCCAAAGGTGTCATTGTGCCGTAGTAGTCGACCATAATCTTCTGAAACAACTGCGGATTTGCTCTACCGGTCCGAACCGTAGCAAAGTCGTCCTTGGCTGACTCGAGAGCTTTATCCATCTTCTCAGCGCTTGATTTCAAGATTTGATCAATCATTTTCTGTTCTTCTTTCTTGTAAAACTAGGCAGTTACGCTCGTGCCGATTTTCTTGCCCTTGATGGCATCGGTCACATTTGACTTACCCTGCATTCCAAACACCCTCATCGGCATCTTGTTGTCCATGCAGAGTGAAAAAGCGGTTGCGTCTACTACCTTGAGCCCCTGCACGAGAGCATTCTGGTACGTAATGGTGTCAATCTTCTTGGCAGCAGAGTCTTTCTTTGGATCGGCAGAATAGACGCCGTCTACGCCGTTCTTGGCTACCAGAACCTCATCTGCTTTTATCTCCAGTGCTCGCTGCGCGGCTACGGTGTCAGTTGAGAAGTAGGGCAATCCCGCACCTGCGCCAAAAATAACAACTCTTCCTTTTTCAAGATGCCTCATGGCTCGAAGTGGAATGTAGGGCTCAGTAACCTGCGCCATGCTAATTGCTGACTGTACGCGGACATCAACACCGGCCTGCTCCAAAAAGTCTTGAAGAGCTAGTGCGTTCATGACGGTTCCAAGCATTCCCATGTAGTCGGCTCTGGATCTATCCATGCCGCGCTGGGAAAGCTCTGCACCGCGGAAGAAGTTTCCTCCTCCAACAACGATTGCTACCTCAGTGGATTTTGCGCCTTCAGCAATTTCTTTTGCAAGGGAGGCGACCACATCCGGGTTCACTCCAACTGTGCCGCCGCCAAATGCTTCTCCAGATAGTTTCAGCAATACTCTGCGTTTTTTCTGTGGCAAGGCAATCCTCCAAGGTTCAGTACTAGTCTAGGCGAGCAAAGAAAAAGACTCAGCCCTATTGGGCCGAGTCTTTGTCTGGTTCAAGTTACTTAGGCTCCAACTCTGAAGCGTACAAAGGCAGAAACCTTGGTTCCTGACTGGTCTAGGACCTTCTGGACGCTTAGCTTGTTATCCTTTGCAAAGTCTTGCTCAAGCAAAACGTTTTCCTTGAAGAAGCCGTTTACTCTTCCTTCAACAATCTTTGCAAGTGCAGCTTCTGGCTTACCCTCGTTGCGGGCAGTCTCATCGGCGATCCGTCTTTCGGTAGCAACGGTCTCTTCCGAGATCTGATCGCGAGAAAGAACTGACGGGCTAAACGCTGCAATGTGAACTGCAACATCGTGGGCTGTTTCAGCATTTCCATCGAACGCAACTAGCACTCCCACCTGAGGTGGAAGGTCCTTTGAGGTTCGGTGTAGGTAGGCGTCAACTGCTACGTCTGAAATCACAGATACTCTGCGCAATTCAGCTTTTTCGCCCAAGATGGCAGCTTCGTCGTTGATTGCATCAGCAACGCTCTTGCCGGCAAGAGGAGCAGCAAGGGCTGTAGCAAGATCCTTGGCACCGGCCGCAGCAATTGCGTCAGCAACTTGCTCACCCAGTGCAACAAAGCGCTCTGCTTTTGCTACGAAGTCCGTCTCGCAAGCAAGCTCAAGTAGGTAACCGGTTCCACCGGAAACCCTGGCAACTACCAAACCATTGCTGGTCGCTCGTCCCTCGCGCTTGGTGACTCCCTTGAGTCCCTTTAGTCGAAGAAGCTCAAAAGCCTTCTCTGGATTGCCATCGGCCTCATCTAGAGCGCCCTTGCAGTCCATCATTCCGGCTCCGGATTTCTCGCGAAGAGCCTTCACATCTGCAGCGGTGTAGTTAGCCATAATTACGCCTTCGCTTCTTCTTGAGGTGCAGCCTCAGTCTTGTTGCCCTGCTCTAGAAGCTCGCGCTCCCATTCAGCAAGTGGCTCAGCTTCGGTTTCTGGCTTGGAGTGACGAGCAATAAGTCCTTCTGCAACTGCGTCGGCAATTATGCGAGTTAGTAGCTGAATGGAACGAATAGCGTCATCGTTTCCAGGAATTCCGTAGGTTACATCGTCCGGGTCACAGTTAGTGTCCAGAATTCCAATAACAGGAATTCCAAGCTTTCTAGCTTCTGTGATTGCAAGGTGCTCCTTGTTGGTGTCAACAACCCAGATCGCTGATGGAGTCTTGGTTACGTTTCTAATACCACCGAGGGACTTTTCTAGCTTGTCCTTCTCGCGGCGAAGAATAAGAAGTTCCTTCTTGGTTAGTCCAGACTTCGATGCGTCATTAAAGTCCATGGTCTCTAGTTCCTTCATGCGAGCAAGTCTCTTGCCGACAGTCTGGAAGTTAGTTAGTAGTCCACCCAACCATCTCTGGTTGATATATGACTGTCCAACGCGCAGTGACTCGGACATTATTGCTTCCTGGGCCTGCTTCTTGGTTCCGACGAAAAGAACTGAGCCACCGTTTGCAACGGTGTTCTTTACGAATTCGTAGGCCTTGTCGATCATTGCAAGCGACTGCTGCAGATCGATGATGTAGATTCCAGATCGATCGGTGAGGATGTATCTTTTCATCTTTGGGTTCCAGCGTCTGGTCTGGTGCCCAAAGTGTACGCCGCTGTCTAGCAGCTGACGGGTGGTTACGACTGACATGAGTCGAACTTCCTTTCGGCGCGATTAAGCGCCCACTCAGTTAATGGTTATTGGCGGTTGCCAATTACCCCTGGTGCCGGATTTTTCTCACAAGCCTGTTAGGGCCACTGAGTGAGAAACATCTTGGTCGGCACGCGAAGTCGACATCTCAAAATCAAAGATTTTTAGCGAGAATGCCGCTAGACCCAAGCATACCAGCCTGCAATCACCTCTTGCCAGCTCGAGTTTTCCCCAGATTGCCAAAACAGGGGCCTCGTGGCTCGCCAATCCAGCACATTAGAAAGGTGATTGAACCCCAGAAGATTGCTGCGCTCCAGCTCGCAGGCTTTTTGACGCTGAGCTTGACCTGGTTGACGCCTTCTCCAAGTCTTGGAAGCCAGCCCTCCTGGAGCTCCCCTGTTATTGGATCAGGGCTTGTAAATAGCTACCTTGCCCCCGAGACGATCTATGGAAATGGACATCGAGGAGTTGATTATCAAGTGACCTTGGGGCAAGGAGTTTTTGCACCAGCTGATGCGACCGTAAGCTTTGTTGGAAAGGTCGTCGATAGGCAAGTTTTGAGCCTGTTGCACCAAGGAGGAACTATCAGTTCTTATGAGCCGGTTTGTAGTTCGTTGACTGTTGGCCAAGAGGTAGCAGCTGGGGATCTAGTTGCGGAAGTTTGTGAAGCCTCGCAAGATTATGTTCAACACTGCAAAGATATTCTCTGTCTGCACTTTTCAACCAGACAAGACGGTGAATACCTTTCACCTCTTTGGTTCACCGGAGAGCTTTCTCCGTCAATACTTCTTCCCTGGATCGAACCTAGCTAAGCCCTTGGGTGAGCCTTCAAGTAACCCTGCTTCAAGCGATCAACCGATACGTGTGTGTAGATCTGGGTGGTCGCAAGCGAAGAGTGGCCAAGGAGTTCCTGCACTGCTCGAAGATCTGCGCCGCCATCAAGTAAATGTGTTGCCGCGCTGTGTCTCAGGGCATGCGGTCCTGCAGCGCCCACAGCCGTGTCGGCTAAGAGACCAGCCACCAAAGCGTAAACCTGTCTAACGCCAATACGTTTTCCTCTTGAGCTAATCAAAAGCGCATTGCCGCTGGTCTCATTCACAAACTGAACTCTTCCCTCGCGAATCCACTGGGCAAGTGCGTCGTTGGCGGGATCGCTATAGGGAACCATTCTCTGCTTGTTACCTTTACCGGTAACTCGAAGAATCTTGCGGCTGTAGTCAATGTCGTCAAGGTTTAGACCCACCAGCTCACTTACTCGGATACCGCTTCCATAGAGAATCTCCACCATCAGCAAATCACTCATACCGGTTGGGTTGTCTTTGGTGGAAAGTGGCTCGAGGACATCAAAAATTCCAGACATCGCCTCTCGGGAAAGAACCTTTGGTAAGGTTCTGGAGGCTTTGGGTGATCGAAGCTTTAGTCCAGGGTCGGAATCAAGTTTTCCATTTTTAAACAACCACGCAGTGAACGCTCTAACAGCTGCGCTCTTTCGGGCCAGAGTTGTCTTCGCTAAACCTTTCTCGCTGACTCGCCAGAGCCAATCCCTCAAAAGCTCCAGGTCGATGTCTTGAATCTCTGATTGCTTTTTTGATTCCATGAATTCGAATAAGTCAGTGACATCAGAGATGTAAGCCTTGACCGTGTTTAGCGAGAATCCTTTGCCGTTTTCTAGTTCAAGGCTGAACTGATCGCGAAGGTATTCAAGCTCGGTTGGCATATTTCAAAGCGTAATGGAGCAACCCATAGGAGTCTTGAATGATGGTCAATAGATTCCGCGCTTTTAGTTCATCGAGTGCCAAGCTGAGCTCAAAATTGGTTAGACCGGCTGTTTTGGCAATTTGTTCACCCGTTGCCTGCCTGAGTTCTCGAAGTGCATCTTGGGCTCGCACTAACAATGAAGATCCGTCTTGGAATCTTGCCGGTTCGGAAACTTCAGCGGTAATCAGCTTGGTATCCACTAGCGCTCGAGCTTTGCCTTCGGCTATCAGAGAGTTTGTTCCGGCCGAGGCGGCTGATGTCAGCGGTCCAGGAACTGCAAATAGCTCTCGATTTAGTTCAATTGCATTATTCGCAGTGCGTATCGAGCCCGAGCGAATACCTGCCTCAATAACGACCGTTGTTGGAGTCAGGGCAGCTATTAATCTGTTGCGTTGCAAAAAGCGCCAGCGACTCGGTGCAACCCCGGGGCAAAGCTCTGCGATCAAAACTCCATTTCGAGCTATGACTTGAAACAGATTTGAATTCGAACTTGGATACTTACGATCCAACCCTCCTGCCATTACGGCTGCCGTTGGAAGTGAGTTTCTGAGGCTCTGGTTATGAACGTGACTATCTACTCCGAGTGCTCCTCCGGAGACAGTTGGGCGCTTGTGGAAGGCAAGTTCTGAAACTAACTTCGCGGTAACTTTTGCCCCGTATTCGGTGCATGCCCTTGAGCCAACTACCGATACCCCGTTGGCTAATCTTCCAAGCACTTTATAGTTTCCTTGAGCAAAAATCAGTGCTGGTGCTCCTTCTGCTAGATCATCTAATCCGATGGGCCAGAAATCATCGCCTGCTAGCAGCAAAGAAAGCTGTAGCTGCTTTGCTCTTTGAAGAGTGCTCGCGACCGCTTTCTTAGAGAATCTAGGAAGCCAGCGTTGCCTAGAATCGCTAATAGTTCCAGGGAGATCACCAAATATATCTACAAGATAATCAGAGGCGCTGACCTTATATATTTCTTCAAGGACTCGATGTGGGTCAAAACCATCAATCAAAAGCTGTAAGAGTGCCTGTCTACCTAACGCCTTAGCTAGCGCTCCAGCCATGCGATCGCCAGGCTCGGTAACGAGGCTGATGGTGGCTGCCGAAACCAAATCCAAGGCTCGCCCTCGTGAATAGGAGTCACCTTGAAAGCTGAGGGTTAGATCTTGTAGTTCTTGGTCGCTAAGGATTGGCATGGAAGAACTATTCCAAGAAGCGAAGTGTAGATGTTTGAAAAAACTAGAGATGTGGAGAAACTACTCGCCGACAGCCAATTCTTTAGGTAGCTCATAGGCTTTGCCTGATAGCTCTTCGACGTTCACGTCTTTGAATGTAAGAACCCTTACAGATTTTATAAAGCGGTCGGTTCGGTAAATGTCCCAAACCCAGACATCGCTCATGTTTAGCTCAAAGTAGAAATCGTTTGGGGTGTCTACTCTTTTGAGTTCGACATCGTTTGCAAGGTAAAACCTTCGCTCGGTCTCAATTACATATTTGAAGGTTCCAACAACATCCCGATACTCGCGATAAAGCGCGACTTCAGCCTGTCTGTCGTAGTCTTCGTATTCGTTTTCTTCCATCTGGCCTTCAGTCTATTCCAGCCCTAGGCCAGAATCCTAGTCAGCCAAGTCACTCGGTGGATAGCCGATGGGCCAAGGCTTCTTAGGGCGGCAATGTGGGCTGCTGAGGCGTAGCCTTTGTGACCGGCTATCCCATAGCCCGGGTATTGCTGATCGAGGTCCTGCATCAGTGAGTCCCTGGTTACCTTGGCCAAGACCGCGGCGGCTGCGACACTGACGCAGTTGGTGTCAGCCTTTACCTGGAGATAAACATCTAGTCCGTAAGAGACTTTTCCCAGCCAATTCTGTGATCCATCTAACAAGATAACGGCGCCATCTTCAGCGATCATCTTTCTAAAATTTGCGTCTTTGAAAAGCTCATCGAGAGCACGCCCTGCTGCCAATCGCAATGCTTCGGAAATGCCAACTGCGTCGATTTCAGTGTTGGCACTAAATCCAACAGCGTAGGAACTGACCCAATCCACAAGTGGCTGCGTGATCTCGCTCCGAGATTTAGCGGTCATGAGCTTGGAATCTTGAAGCTTTTCTGGCCAAGATTCCAAGTTGGGGTTGGTTTTATCAATGAGGCTCACGCCTACAGCAACCGGTCCTGCGATTGCTCCTCTTCCAACCTCATCGATTCCGATTACGAAGCGGTTGCCTCGCTCGAAGATTCGACGCTCGGAATCAAGGCTTGGGTATGTTTTTGAAGACATCGGGGTAGTTATCCAACCAGGTCCAATTCTCAAAGGGCCAGCTGATCAAGATAGCTCGGCCAACAACCCATTCGGTTGAAACAAAACCTTTACTCGGTAGATCTCCGTGATAGCGAGAGTCTTCACTATTTCCTCGGTTGTCTCCCATTACCCAGAGCGACCCACTAGGCACTTCAACGTCAAACTCAATTGCTGATGGGGCTTGCCCGGAGCTTATGTATGGCTCAGTGATTGGCACTCCGTTGACCGTTATTTTTCCATCGGCATCACAGCACACAATCTTGTCCCCGGCCGTTCCGATAACTCTTTTGACTAGGTGCTGCTTGCTGTCTGGTGCAGTGATGCCAAAAGCGGACAGGAACCAATCAACAGAAACAACTATTGGGTCAGTTGGTTCGGTAATGTCTGGGCCAAGCCAGCCACCTGGATCTTTGAACACCACGACGTCGCCGCGCTCAATTGGATACAGAGCCGGAGTGAGCTGATTGACAATGATACGGTCATCTATCTGAAGAGTCTCCAGCATGGAACCGGTGGGGATAAAAAAGGAGCGAATCAAGAAAGTCTTAATAAGTAGCGAAAGAATCAGGGCTGCCCCGATAACCACTACTAGGTCAACAAAGAATGCAACGAACAAATTGCTGCTTTTGCGGCGCCGGTCTTGTTTACGGCTCCGCTTAGTTTTCTTTTGACGCATTGGCTCGCCTAGCGATAGCTCTTCACTCACGCTAAGCGTGTCCCCTTAAGGCCTTTAGACGTTTTCGCGCTTTTCGCGAATCTTTGCCTTCTTGCCTCTTAGATCACGCAAGAAGTAGAGCTTGGCGCGGCGAACAGCACCCTTTGAAACAAGCTCGATCTTGTCGATGATTGGAGAGTGTATTGGGAAAGTTCTTTCAACACCAACCTGGAAGCTAACTTTTCTAACAGTAAAAGTTTCACGAACACCTTCACCGGAACGGCGAATAACGATTCCCTGGAAAACCTGAATACGAGACCTGGAACCTTCAATGATGTTTACGTGAACCTTGACGGTGTCACCGACTCTAAATTCTGGAACATCAGTTTTTAGTAAGGCTTTGTCTACTGAATCTAAGATGTGCATTTTGTGTCGCTTCCTGTTTTTAGCACGCAGGTCAAAAACGGTTATGTTGGGTTTTTGCTTCGCCCTATCTCCCCTGCGGCAGAGTCCAT
>NZ_JBIIAL010000006.1:0-59108 GCF_044239955.1 Rhodoluna sp. | reverse complement strand
GCAACCGTGATTGTGGTTCCTTCGACTACCTGAGACTCGTATGGCAATGCACAACCGCTCAGAGTCACAGCAACCGCGCTCAGTAGGCCTACTAGACCCAATCTGCGCTTCTTCATGTTTCTCCTCTTTTTCATTTATTGATTCGACTGGCTGATGAATTACTCATTAACTACAGCTGAATACTGGTTCCTTGAGTTTATAGCCATTCCGCCGCGCAAAATAAGCCCAATTTTGAATGGTATCTAAATCGTGATAATTGAAAGCCGAAGGTCAATCTAGGCTAAATGAGTGAAGCAAATCCTGATCTACGACGGTGACTGCCAGTTTTGCCGTCTTAGCCTGGACTTTGGGATCGGAAAACTCACAAGATTCCCTCTATTTGTGGCCTATCAAAAGATTGATCCGGCTGAATACGGCCTGTCTATGGCAGATGTTTCTTCGCAAGTATGGCTAGTGGGCTCCTCTTCAGAAGGCCTCAAGCCCCTCGGCGGCCACCTGGCAGTTGCCCAAATCTTGCTGGACCAGCCCCAGTTTTATTGGAGATGGTTGGGGTTTCTAATGAAAACTCCCCCGTTTAGCTTCGTTGCTGACGTTGTGTATAAGTGGGTTGCCAGAAATCGTCACAGGCTTCCTGGAGGCAGTAAAGCTTGCAAGCTCGAGGACACCTTCGATGGAACCAAGGACTAGAGATTATGTCCCAGCAAGCCAAAAGGATCCGGCTCGAGATTCTTGTCGTTTTCGCTCTAAGCCTTGGAGCTAGCGCTTTCTATTCGATTTTTTCCCTCTTGGGGAAACTGACTGCCCCTGAGGGACTTTCCAACCAAACTGCAACAATTCACCGCCAACTGGCAGAGCGCGAGTGGCTCGATCTTGCCTATCAACTACTTGGCTTTACCTTTGGGCTAGCTCCAGTGGCTCTCGTTTTATTTCTTCTCTGGGAGAAGGGTAAATCACCCTTTACCGCCCTCGGCTTTGACCTCAGGGATCCGGGCAGGGACTTGGCGCGCGGTGGAGCTCTGGCACTTCTTATAGGGCTTCCAGGTCTAGTCCTTTATATAGCATCTCGCTTCACAGGTATTTCGGCTGAAGTTATTCCTGCGGACCTTGGCAGTTACTGGTGGACGATCCCCGTTTTGTTGCTGGCCGCGGTTAACGCAGCCCTAGTAGAAGAGTTGATCGTTGTTGGGTACCTATTCAAAAGGTTGACCCAGTTGAAGGTTTCGGTAAAGTCTCAAATTCTGATCAGTGCCCTAATCCGAGCTACCTATCATCTGTACCAAGGTTTCGGAGGTTTCATCGGAAACTTCGTTATGGGGCTGGTGTTTGGCTGGCTTTACCAACGATGGGGTCGAGTAACGCCACTGGTGGTTGCTCACTTCTTATTGGATGCGGCAATCTTTGTTGGCTACTCGGCTCTGCATGGTCTGCTTCCCCTTCCCTAGCTGATAGATTCTTCCTTACAACCGAAGTTTGGTTGTAGCTTTTGTTTCCTCTTGGGGGAAGTCGGTGAAAATCCGACGCTGACCCGCAACCGTAAGTTGATTATCAACAAGTCGGAATGCCCAAGTGGAAATAATTGGCTCCAAATATACCGTCGAGGTCTACGGGTGGAGTCGGGTAGCAACTTACTCGATGAACCCTTGAACGTTTCGCTCGAAATGTCTTCAAGGGTTTTAGTGTTTTTGCCCCGCCTTCGCATCTAGCTTCCAAATGCGAAAGGTTCCAAATGAACAAGAAAGTAACCCCTCGAGTGCGAAGAACAATCGCGCTCTCGTCAGCTGTAGCAACAGTTGTAGTTCTAGTTGTCCTACTGGTTTTGAGTCTGAGTGGGACGCAGTCTAAACACTTGGCAACAGCCGAGTTTCTAAAATCACAGTTTGTGCTCGGTGAGTACCTTGAAGGTTTCTCCCCGGGAGTTCCTGAGTACGGATTCTCGCTGGAAGCTGTTTCTCAGCTGAGTCAGACCAGCGAAGTCGATTCCTCTGTTGCAATCGCGTTCCTATTGGAATCAGAACCCGACTTCCTATACTCAGCCGAAACCGGTGAGATCATTCCAGGGCTTGCAGGAAAGTACCTGTTTGCATCCAAAGTGACCGGCGCTGCAAACGGAGCACAAACCCAGATGATTGTTGGGTCTCTGAGTGAGCTCTTTGACGGGGAAGGCACATTTACCGCCACCTCAGCAAGCACCTTTGATTACGCCTGGATGACTCTAGGTCTTTACGCGCAGGGTCAACAGGGAATGGCAAAGAATGTTGCAGGGGTTCTTGTAACTCTTGCCAGAGAAGACGGTGGCTTTGGTTTTGATAACTCAGAGTTCACTACTGCTTCAAGTACCGATGCCACCGCAATGGCCATCATGGCTCTTGAGCTAACCAAAGATCTAGATCCCGAACTAACAGCCAACAAGCAAAGATCTATCGATGCAGCCTTGGCCTACTTGGATGCGGGCTTAGTTGATGGAAGTCACTTTGTGGCATTTGAGGCTGTGGACATAAACGGAACCGCTCTTGCTCTCATGGCGTATCTTGCAACACGAGGAGAGCTCAACGAAAGCGTGCACGAATACTTGGTTGCGCAGATTCAACAAGACGGTGGCATTGGATCTCCGTGGGTGGAAAACGCCGGTGACCGCTTCGCAACCGCTCAGGGTTATCTTGCTCTTGAGGGCAAGAGTTACCTAACGCTTCTGGGTAAGTAGTCATGCAGTCCAGGGCAAGGCTTATTGTTCTCAGCGCACTAATTCTGTTAGTGATCGCCGGGAGCGCCTTGTCCTGGGCTCTAGAGAACAATGTGATCGAGACAACTTCAAATAAACAGGTTGAAGTTAGTTTCAGCGAAGGTGCTTGCCAACAAACTGGTATCTCAATAGTTGTTGATTTTGGAGATTCAGCTGATCGTGATCCAATTCTTCGTTGTGCAACTGACTTTGTTGGCACCGGTTGGGAAGTTTTTCAAGCGACGGCAATTGAAGTTGCCGGTACAAGCCAGTACCCGGTTGGATTCGCCTGTCGCATTGAAAACTTTCCGCCCAGTTCTGAGCAGAACTGTATGGACACACCCAAATATTCCGAAGGAAGTTGGGGCTACTTTGTTTTCACAGAAGAATCAGGTTGGCAAGTTAGCCAGGTTGGATCGGCGGCCAGGGATGCGCAGTGTGGATCTGCGGAGGGTTGGCTCTTTATTGGTCCAGGGCAGCAAGATGCCGGATTGTTACCAAAACCGATTCCGGAAACTGTAGCTTGCGATGGCTAAGCGCTTTACTGCCAGCACAGCTAGCCCTTTGACCTGGTGGCTACTTGCAGTGACCATGGCAATTGTCGCGGGTGTAAGTCAGAGTGCGCTGACCCAAATTCTTATTTGTGCAGCCGCTTTGATTGCGATTCTGATGTTTCGAGAGCAAGCGCCCTGGTCAAGATCCGTTAAGTTCTATCTTTATCTTGCAGGGTTCGTCGTTACCGCCAGGGTGCTATTTCGAATTGTCTTCAACATTCAAAACCCTGAGGACGCAACTGCCCTAGATTTACCAGGCTTCACAGTAAATCTCGGATTTGGTCCACCAGTTGAACTCTTTGGAGCAGTAGGTATCCAGGCTCTAACGGGCGGGGCAACCGATGGTTTGCGCCTAGCTGCCATCATTCTCTCCATTGGGATGGCCAGCTCCCTGGCTAATCCGCGAACTCTTCTAAAGTCCACACCCAGCGCTCTCTATGAAATCGCCAGCGCAATTTCTGTTGCGATCAACCTCGCACCGCAAATGATCTCCAGCTTGCAAAGAGTCCGAAAAGCAAGGTCGCTAAGAGGCAGAAGCAAAGGGCTGGGATCGATGGCCGGAACAGTAATCCCGGTTCTGGAGGATGCTATCGATTCGTCTCTGTCTCTTGCGGCAAGTATGGACTCCAGAGGATTTGGGCGCAGGGGTAGCTTGTCCAAGTCCCTTGTCCTGGGAGCCAGATTGAGCTCTCTGATTGCGGTAGGGGTTTTATCCGTTGGAAGCTTTGCGTTACTAGTTGGGCAAACTCAAGCGCTGGGTTGGATGTTAATTGCCATTGGAATCATTTCAAGCTTCGCGTCTATTCGGATTAACTCTAAGTCTCAGATTAGGACCAGATTTGAGCCTGTGAAGCTTCAGTTCTTTGATGCGCTGATTCTGACTTTGTCTGCACTTTTACTGATCGCGGCAATCCTAGGTTGGTTTGCATGATTGCCCTACGCGATGTGAGCTTTGGATATGCGGGAACAGAAAGACCCGCTCTTTCGAGAGTGAACTTGGAATTCCTACCGGGTGAGTTCTCGCTGGTTTGCGGCGCAACTGGAAGCGGCAAATCAACATTGCTTAGAATCTTGAATGGTCTAGCGCCGCATTTCACTGGCGGTTCACTCTCTGGCTCACTGGTTATTGACGGTGCAGATGTGACAGGGTCGAAACCTCACGAGCTGGCTTCACAGGTGGGTTTTGTCAATCAGCAACCTGAGTCTTCATTTGTTTCCGACACTGTCAAACAAGAGTTGGTCTATGGCATGGAGCAGCTCGGGTTTAGGCGCGAAAAAATGGCAGATTCACTCAAGCATGTGGCGAAGCTTCTTGAAATTGAGGATTTACTTGATAGACCACTTAGCTGGCTTTCGGGAGGGCAACAGCAAAGGGTTGCTATTGCCTCTGCACTAGCAGCCGGGCAAAAAATTCTTTTGCTCGATGAGCCAACTTCAGCCCTTGACCCTGAAGCGGCAGCTGAGATTGTTGGTGTGCTGAAGTCATTAGCTCACGAGCATGGGATCACAGTGATTCTTGTTGAGCACAGAATCGAACGGGTAATTGAACTTGTGGATTCAGTTGTCATCGTTGCAAACGACGGTCTTGTTACCAAGGGCGGTTACGAGCAGTTCAATAACTACCACTTGGTTCCTCCTGTCATTGGGCTTTCAACTGAGCTCTCGTGGAATCCCGTTACGGTCAGTGTCTCTGCCGCGAGAGCCAATTGGGCTAACACTCCGAAGTCGTGGAAGCCGCTTGTGAATGAGCATCTGAGTACAACCGTTGCCATGGAGGTAACGGATCTATCGGTTAGCTACGACGAACTAGACGCGGTGTCACAAGTTTCATTTCAAGTTCACGCCGGAGAAGTGCTCGCGCTAATGGGAAAAAATGGCTCAGGAAAGTCTTCAGTTCTCTGGGCTATCCAAGGTGGCGGAAAACGGACAGCGGGTATTGTCAAAACACAGTTTGGCGATCCAAAGTCACTCTCCGCTGCCGAAAGACTTTGCGTATTGACTCTTGTTCCTCAGAAGGCAGCTGATTTACTTTTCCTAAACTCACTAGCTGATGAGCTTTCCGAATCTGACAAGTTTGCGCAATTAACAGACTCGGGTACTTCCAAGATTTTTGAATCTCTTACTGGAAGGCTCGACCCAAAGATTCATCCGCGAGATCTTTCGGCTGGCCAGCAACTGGCTTTGGTACTAGCTCTTCAGTTGGTGAAGGGGGCGGGGATTTTGCTACTCGATGAACCAACTCGCGGGTTAGATTACGCCGCCAAAAGATCACTTGCCAAGCAGATTAGAGCCTTGCGTAAAGAAGGCAAGTCTGTGCTGGTGGCTTCCCACGATGTTGAATTTATAGCCCTAGTTGCGGACAGGGTTTTGGAACTAAAAAGCGGAAAACTGGTTTCTGACCAATTGACAACGGTTGCTTTGGGAATTGGATCGTCACACCCCACCCAAATGAGTCAAATAACTGAACAGCCCGGATTGTTGACTTTGAGTCAAGTAGAGGTGGACCAAAAGTGAAAACCTTTTCAGGAAAGTGGATTTCTAATCTGAGCATTGTGCTTGCTGGTATTGGATCCGTACTTATGTTCTCTTGGCCATTTTTCATTTCGGGCGAATCAGCTGTTGAGGCAGATGTCGCGCAAGTGGTGTTTATTGCTTTGATGCCGGTAATGCTGGTCTTGATTTTGGTTGAAGTGGCAACCGGAGAGATTGGGTCAAAGCAGATTGCTTTACTGGGGGTCTTGATAGCCCTCAATGCTGTTATTCGTCTACTTGGCGCTGGAACATCAGGAATCGAGACTGCTTTTTTCCTCATAATCATTGCTGGCTACGTTTTTGGTTCGGGTTTTGGATTCCTGCTTGGAACTGGTTCGCTACTGGTTTCAGCTCTAATCACCGGTGGGGTTGGGCCCTGGCTACCTTTTCAAATGATGGCAGCCGGACTAATTGGAATCGGAGCGGGCTTGCTTCCAAAATTCGCCTCCCGATTTGCGAAAATCTCTTCGCTAATTGTTTACGCAATTCCTGCGAGTTTTGCCTATGGCTTCTTGATGACTTTGTGGAACTGGCCTTTTCTTGCAGGCAGTGAATCATCTATTTCTTACCTTGCGGGAGCCGGCGCAACTGAGAATCTAATTCGCTTCATTCAGTTTCAGATTTTTACCGGCGGTTTGATTTGGGACCTGGGAAGAGCAGTTACAACGGTTGCACTCATTGCAATCACCGGACCGCTACTTATAGGAAGTTTGCAGCGAGCGGCGAGTAAAGCGGGCTTCGTTAGGCCTTCCAAGCGGGAAGACGCCACCCGAGCAAAAGCGCAAGAACTCTCAGGGTAATTATGAAGAGGGCCCCGATCGCAACGGCGATGAAAGGGTCTACAGCCAAGTAGTTCAAACCAACAACAACCCAGCCTCCGGTAAACGCGATTACCGAATATGGAATGTGATCGCTGAAAGCCTTTGGTATCTCGTTTACAACAATGTCCCTTAGAACTCCTCCAAAAATTGCACTAAGCACACCCATGATCACTGCGATGATTGCCGGTACTTGGCCATCCAAGGCCAGCTGGGTCCCACCAGCTGCAAAGGCTCCAAGGCCAACTGCGTCTGGCCACTGCATAGCTTGCTGTGTGGGCTCGAGGTGTCTGGTTCGCATGAATACAAGGGCAACTAGACAAATTCCAATAAGCACCCAAACCCAGGCAGAGTTCTCGATCCAGAAAAATGGCCTACGGTCCAGCAAGATATCGCGCAAGGTTCCGCCGCCGAATGCGGTCAAAGCTGAAACAGTGATCATTCCAACAAGGTCTAGCCTTTTTCGAGCAGCTTCAATAAGTCCAGAAAGCGCAAACGCGAAGATACCAATTACTTCAAAAAGAAGAGTTCCATTTACAACTAACCAGCCGGTGAAATCTAGCAAAGCTCAGAACCGGTCCTTACCACGCAAAGTCTTGTCTGTGCTTTGGCCTAGTGGGGACAGCTGAAACATCGTGACTAACAAAGGCCAAAAGTAATTGAAAGCCCAGAATCAATGGAACCACAGCGATCATCACAGTTCCGGTGCTGGCAGCAATGCCGTTGGTCAGCGAGCTATTCAATGCTCCGAGTCCGGAGAAGACTCCAAACCACCAAAGCAGCATTCCTAGTGGCAACTCAATTGACGCCGCAGATATGTCTCTTAGGTAGTAGTTATAGAAGAGTCTCTTGTGGAAATTCTTAAAGTGTTTCCACGGAAATTCCCACAAAGTTTTCGCGATACTTAGGTTGCTCTTTTCATTTCCATACCTGGCAACCATCGGAACATCCCAAACCACAGCGCGGTAAATACTTAGCCTGAAGAGAATGTCGGACTCAAAAAAGAACCTTCTGCTCAGCATTGCTAGCGGCAAAGCTTTTAGGGCATCTCGATGAATTGCGGTGTATCCATTAGTTGGATCAGTGATATTCCAGTAGCCCGTTGAGATCTTGGTTAGCAAGGTAAGGCCAGCGTTTCCAAATAATCTGATACCAGGCATCTTTGATAGTCCGGTAAGGCTGTCAAAGCGATCACCCTTGGTGTAATCGGCAAGTCCGGTAACAATAGGTGCAATTAGGTCTTTAATCAGAGTCGGATCCATCTGGCCATCGCCATCAAGCTTCACAACAATCTGGGCGTCCGATTCCAGCGCAGCTCGATAACCGGAAACCGTGGCACCTCCAACACCCTGATTTTCAGTGTGGAAGATCACTTTTACCCTAGGGTCTTTAACTTCGCGCTCAACAAGTTGTCCAGAACCATCTGGGCAGGCATCGTCAACAATATAAATGTAAGAAACTTCTGGGCCGATTTCCCCAATAGTTTGAACAATGTGAGCGGTTACCTTGTAGCAAGGAATTACAACCGCAACAATCGGCTTAGTCATCAATACCCAATCTTTTTTCAAGAATCCCCGCTGTGGATCCTTTTGTCTCTCATCGAAAGGCAACTAGACCAATTTTAGGCTACTTATCACTAGCTAGATAGGGCAGACAAACAACAAAACCCAAGGTTTCCCTTGGGTTTTGTTGACATGGTGGAGATGGGGGGAATTGAACCCCCGTCCGATACTTGGATTCTGACTCTTCTACGGGTGTAGCTTCAATATTGTTTTACTCGGCCCCGGTCATAACTTGAAGCGATCTAACCGACGAGCCCAGCCTGAGTGCAAGTCCCGAGCAACCCTAAGGCGTAACTGCTCAGCAAGATTTCTAAATGACGCCAGGACCTAAAACGAAATCAAATTTAGGCTGACGGACTTTGTGGCTAGCTTATGCAGCTAGGGCAAAGTCGGTGCTCTTAGATTTGGCACCTATAGTTTGCAAAGGACATTAACGAGTTGACTTTGCATTCTCGACCCGCTTCATTCAGTTTCTGCAAATACCGTCGAAACCGGTCATCCCCATGTTTAGTTATCAACTGACTTTACGTCAGGACAACAGTCTAACCGTCAAGTCAGACAAAAGATACGGCTACCAATCTTTGCCCTTGGTGGACATAGCTCTGGCTGCTTCACGCTTATCTTGTTGCTCCTTTAGAGCCTGACGCTTGTCGTAGTCTTTCTTGCCCTTTGCAAGTGCAATCTCAACTTTGGCCCGACCATCTTTGAAATACAGCGAGATCGGAACCAAAGTAAAGCCAGACTCCTTGATCTTGCCAACTAGCTTGTCAATCTCAACCCGATTCATCAAAAGTTTGCGACGTCTTCTAGTGGAGTGGTTATTCCAAGTTCCCTGAGTGTATTCAGGGATGTGAACATTTTCTAGCCAAGCCTCACCGGATTCGATGGTGGCATATCCATCCACCAGGGATGCGCGACCAGCCCGCAACGACTTCACTTCAGTTCCAGTTAGGACAATGCCAGCTTCAAAGACATCTTCGAGGTGATAGTCGTGACGGGCTTTACGATTGGTGGCCACCACTTGCTGGCCACGCTCTCTCGGCACGATCGACTCCTAGATTTTGAGGTAGCGACGGATCGCAAGACCCGAAGCTGCTGCCGCAAGCACTATACCCACAGCAATTAATAGAGGAACTACAAGCATGCCATCGCTAAGCCCAACAAAGCTAGTGAATGGAAGACTTTGCGCTAGAAAACCTTGCACGAAGAACTGAATCAATGCCAAAACCGTTGCACCCGCCAAAACGCTACCGATAAGAGCGGCGACCACTCCCTCGAGGATAAAAGGAAGCTGAATGGAGAAGTTACTAGCACCCACCAATCTCATGATTCCCAACTCTCTTCTTCTGGAGAAGGCGGAGAGTCTTATTGTGGTGGAAATCAGAAGAGCACTAGAAACAAGCATCAGAGCCGCAATTGAAACTGCGGCAAGAGATGCGATGTTTAGGATCAAGAAGATCTGGTCCAGATAACTTCTTTGGTCCCGCACCTCCTCGACTCCTGCAAGTCCCGCAAAACTTTCAGTAAGAATGGGTGACTGATTGGGGTCGTAAAGGTTTACCCAAAATGTCTCATTGAGCTGCTCCGGCTTCACGTATTGCGCAACAGCATTTCCGGCGAATTGCTCCTGAAAGTTTGCGAATGCTTGTTCGTGATCTTCGAAGTAATACTTTTCAATGAAGGGCGTAAGTGTCGGTGAATCTAGACGCTCTTGCACCTGCAACTTAACGTCCTCGGCAGCCTCTCCCCTTGGGCAGGTAGCTTCGGGAGATATATCTGTACATAGATAAATTGCCACCTGTGCTCGGTCGTACCAATAGTTTTTCATTTGACCGATTTGCAACTGAAGCAGCGAGGCTGTTCCAACAAAAGTTAGAGAAATGAAAGTCACCAGAATGATGCTCACAACCATTGCAAGGTTTCTTCTAAGGCCCTGAGCAACCTCGGAAAGCATGAAGCCAAATCTCATGCTTAGTCCCTCACTCCGTAGCCGCCAGAAACTTGATCGCGAACTATTTGCCCGTGACTTAGCTCAACAACGCGCTTTTTCATTTGGTCCACGATGCCGCGTTCGTGAGTAGCCATCACAACAGTTGTTCCGCTGAGGTTAATTGAATTCAACAGCGACATGATTCCTTCGCTGGTGGTCGGGTCTAAGTTTCCAGTAGGCTCATCGGCCAGCAAGATAGCTGGCTTATTTACAATGGCTCTGGCTAAAGCAACTCGCTGTTGCTCTCCTCCGGAAAGTTCACTTGGCAACCGGTCGGCTTTTTCTCCTAGACCAACTAGTCGAAGCACATCGGGTACAGCCTCTTGAATAAAACCTTCAGACTTACCAATCACTTGCAAGCTGAATGCAACGTTTTGGCTAACTGTCTTGTTCGGAAGCAATCTAAAGTCTTGGAATACAACTCCAAGACGTCTCCTAAAAAAAGGAACTTTCCTGGCTGGAAGACCGACAAGGTTTTCTCCTAGAACATGAACAGAACCGGAGTTAGGGACATCTTCGCGGAGCATAAGTCGCATTAGGGATGATTTTCCCGAACCGGATGCACCAACAAGAAAGACAAAGTCTCCCTTTTCGATTTCCAGGTTTACCTGGTCAAGCGCTGGCCTGGGAGTCCCCTTGTATTTCTTGGTGACATTTTGAATGCTGATCATGTTGATTCAAGCCTAAGCCTGAGTCTGCATTCTCCATCGGATTCCCGCGGCTATAAATCCATCGAGTCCACCATCAAATACGGACTGAGGGTTGTTTTCTTCGTACTCAGTTCGAAGGTCTTTGACCATTTGGTATGGAGCCAACACGTAACTTCTCATCTGCTCGCCCCATGAGGCCTTGACATCGCCAGCAAGGTGTTTCTTGGTTGCCTCTTCTTCCCGACGACGAACCTCGAGCAACCTGGACTGAAGCACTCTCATCGCAGCTTGTTTGTTTTGAATCTGACTCTTTTCGTTCTGGCAACTTACAACTGTTCCGGTTGGGATGTGAGTGATGCGGACAGCTGAGTCGGTTGTGTTCACCGATTGGCCGCCTGGACCGCTAGAGCGAAAAACATCGACTCTAATGTCAGCATCCGGGATCTCAATTGCCTCAGTTTGCTCAACTAGCGGGACGATTTCTACCGCAGCGAATGAGGTTTGCCTTTTACCCGCTGCGTTGAATGGGCTCATTCGAACAAGGCGGTGAGTTCCAGCCTCAACAGAGAGTGTTCCGAAAGCGTATGGCGCATCAATTTCAAATGTTGCTGATTTGATACCAGCTCCCTCGGCATGCGAAATGTCTAACACGTGCACCGGATAGTTCTTCTGCTCGCAATACCTTACATACATTCGCATGAGCATCTCTGCAAAATCAGTTGCGTCATCGCCACCGGCTCCGCTTCTAATTGTGATCACGGCGGCGCGAGAGTCGTACTCTCCACTAAGTAAGGTTTGAATCTCTAACTGGTAAACTAGCTTTTCTAAATCCGAAAGCTCTTTTTTGGCCTCAGTCTTGGTTTCGGTATCAGAGGCATCATTGGCCATATCGATCAAGACCTCTAGATCGTTGATTCGAGATTCAACTGATTTCAGCAGATCTAGCTTGTCTTGCGAACGCGAAAGGGC
The DNA here is from genome assembly GCF_044239955.1 of Rhodoluna sp. GTDB lineage: Bacteria > Actinomycetota > Actinomycetes > Actinomycetales > Microbacteriaceae > Rhodoluna. The sequence continues at coordinate 47,314 of NZ_JBIIAL010000006.1, read as the reverse complement.
TGAAGTCACCTTGGAAGCATTGTCTGGATCATCCCAAAGATCTTGGGCCGAGGCTCTTTCTCTAAGCGCATCAACCTCTAGTTGCAGGGCGCCTGGGTTTATGACTTCTTTTATGGTGCCAAAAAGTGACCTAAGTGATTTGATTTCTGCGGCTAAGTCAAGTTCGGACATGATTCCACAATTCTAGGTGAGGGGCATAATTGTTAGGTGCCCGCATCCTCATACAAGTTATCCAGCCTGGGTTTGCCGGTGTTTACTCCTTCTCTGCTTTTTGGTATCGCTGAGGGTGGTTTACTTCCTATCATTCCCGCAAGCGCGCGAGCTATGGGGGCATCGCTACCCACTGCAGGAATAATCCTGGGTCTTGTGATGATTGGAACCCTTTTTGCAGACCTCCCAGCTGCGCGCCTTATTAACATTCTGGGTGAACGCAAGGCAATGATGAGCGCAGCAGCGGTAGGAAGCGTTGGAACTTTTATAGCGGCTTTTGCCACCTCGCTTTGGGTTTTAGGTTTGGGTGTTTTTATCCTTGGCGCGAGTGTTGCTGTATTCGGTCTTGCCAGGCACAGCTACCTAACCGAGATTGTCCCCTACTCACATCGGGCAAGAGCGCTATCAATTCTTGGCGGCGTCTTCAGAGCAGGGCACTTCATTGGCCCCCTAATTGGCGCAGCGCTAATTGTTTTGATCGATCTGCAAGCTGTCTACTGGAACGCTGTTGTGTTTTGTGCGCTAGCTGCATTGATTCTGTTATTTATAAAGCCCGATCGAATGCCAGATACCCCAGCAACAGTTCCGGGTGGAACCTGGAAGGTGGCTAAGCGGGAATCTAAAAAGCTAGCAACCCTCGGAGTTACCTCCGCCATTATCGGAGGCCTAAGAACCGCAAGGCTTATTGGCTTACCACTTTGGGCATTGAGCATTGGTTTGCCGCCTGCAACCATTGCTTTGTATATGGGAATCGCAGGTGCCCTTGATCTTGCGCTCGCATATACTTCTGGTCAGATTATGGATCGCTTTGGTAGGAGATGGTCTGCTCTTCCAACATTGCTAGGGCTATCTTTGACCTTTTCTCTTCTTACCTTGGCAACCGACGAAACTACTTTCCTTGCAGTTGCTCTATTGATGTCAATGGCTAACGGTGTTGGCAGTGGAATTATCTTGGTCATTGGCGCAGACCTAGCCCCAAAGGGTGAGCGAAATGAATTCCTAGCCTCATACCGATTATTGGTTGACTCAGGTGTCGCGGCAGCGCCGCTAGTGATCTCGGGGGTAACGGCCCTAGTCGGTCTATCTTTTGCCATGTTCACCGTTTCTGGTTTGGGAATCGTGGGTGCCTTAATGGCGTACCGCTACTTGCCCCGTCGAGCCAAACCTTCGGAGCAGATCATGCCTACATCGGAGAATATGTAAACTCCGACGAATTTCGGATTAAACCTTCTCGAGAGAAATCAAAATGGCATTTTCTGGTGCCAAGATTGGTGGCCGTAAGCCAATTGTGGATAGCGCGGCTCCGGTAAGTGTCGCCCCTTCAAGCCAGCTAGGTGACTTTTGAGACATAAACATCCCCGGACCACAGGGTTGTTCAGCAATCACTTTGTAACTTGCGAGTGGGTCTAGGCCCTCAAATCTTAGAGCACCCGGGAGAGTCCCACCGGCTGGTCGAAGCTGCACATAAGCAAACAAGGCTTTGGATTTATCCTGAGCCACTACACCGTGAACAAATGTCGAGTCGTCCGGTTGATCTACTCGCACTATCTTTCCGGAATGAATGAGAGCACGATTTTTCTTGTAGTAATCGGTCCAGGACTTTAGCTGAGTTCTTTCCAGCTCGCTTGTTTCGGTTAGATCCCATTCAATTCCAGCGTGACCGAATAAAGCAGTGATGGCTCTGAAAGATAGCTTGTGCGTTCTGCCGGTGATGTGACCTAGGGTTGGTCCGATGTGTGAGCCCAGCATCTCGGGCGGAATAGCAATTTGCGTGTACCGCTGTATGTATTGCCGCTCTAAAGCGTCATTTGAATCTGACGTCCAGAATCGATCAACGTGCTGAGCCATACCTAAATCGATACGTCCGCCGCCTGAGGAGCAAGATTCGATTTCCAAACCTGGATGTTTTTTCTTCAACTCATCAAACATTCGATAAATAGCTAAAGTCTGATTGTGAACCGCCGCCTGACCTAGGTGGCTAGGTTCGGTAAGAACTCTGTTGTGATCCCATTTAATGTATGAAATGTCGTTGTTTGACAAGATCGCGTCTATTTGATTGAAGACGTGGTCAAATGCTCCTGGATGAGTGAGATCCAAAACTTGCTGGTGTCTAGCTTCCGGAGGAATTCGATCACCGGATTTTAGGATCCATTCCGGATGGGCGCGATAAAGATCCGAATCAGCGTTGACCATTTCACCCTCGAACCAAAGACCAAACTCCATTCCATTTGACTTGACCCGATCAATCAGAGGCTTGAGTCCCTCTGGCCAGACCTCCTTGGATACCACCCAATCGCCCAGACCCTTGGAGTCATCTCTTCTGGAGCCAAACCAACCGTCATCGAGCACCATTCGCTCTACGCCAACCTCTTTGGCTACGTCGGCTAGTTGAATTAACTTTTCAAGATTGTGATTGAAGTAGACGGCCTCCCAAACATTCAGCGTGATTGGACGAGGTCTAATGTTTGTCGGGTGGTTCGGACGAGCTCGGAGCCAGCGATAGATTCTGTCGCTGATTTGATCAATACCCGAGTCAGAATATGCTGCTACCACACTTGGCGCTTCATAGCTTTGCCCTGGCTTCAAAATCATTTCTCCGGGAAGTAGTAGCTCCCCTGCTGCGATAGTTGAACGGCCTGAAGGAAGTTTCTCAACCAGGTGTCGACTATTTCCTGACCACATCAAACCGGTGGACCAAACTTCGCCCTGCTGATAGCTAGCACCTTCGGTCAGTGCCAATTGAACAATTGTGTAGTCGTGTCCGGTTCGACCCTCGCGAACCTCTCGTGACCAAGTCCCAGACTGAATCTGTCTTCGCTGCGGTTGACGCTCAAGAACCCAGCGACCCGTGAAGTCCATGGTCTGCGTTGCCTGATCGGGTAGCGGAAGCCAAGTAAGTAGTTCTTCTAAGATGAAGTCAGAGTTTCCTGTGTTTGAAACTGATTGCGAAATCAGAATCACTCCGCTTGGAAGCATTTCGTAACTTACTTTGACTTCGAGGCCAGCTAAAGAATCCTCCGAGACAAACGTTAGGTTAGTTTTACTCCCCTTCGAATCTTTTAATTGGAAAAATGGTGACCAGTCTTGACCCAAGCGGTGACCAGACAACGCTGGCCTACCTAGGAAACCTCTTGAGTTTTCTCTCCAAACACCAGGGTTTTGGGGTTGGTCTATAGAGGCGTAGGGAATTGAATCACTAAGAATTGCCTGGACCTGGTCCTCTAGTTTTTCAAGGCCAACGTCTTTTCCCCAATGGGCGATAACTGGTGTGCCACTGGAGGTATCAATAACCAGACTGACGCCATCTGCAAGAAGCTGGTAAACCGATGATTGCGACATGCAAAACCCCTTGTAAGTGAGAGATTCCAGTTTACGCTCCGGAACTAATCTGCACCTGTCCAAGCGTTAGCCAAATACCCCATTCCCAACTCAAAATCTTTGGCTAGACTATTGGAGGAACGCGGGAGTGGCGAAATTGGCAGACGCACTGGATTTAGGTTCCAGCGTTCGAAAGGACGTGTGGGTTCAAGTCCCACCTTCCGCACCAAAAGCAAAAAGACTCGCAAATTAGCGAGTCTTTTTCTATTTAGGTCAGGCTTACAGGCTCTTTTGCATCAAGATCACACCAAGCCAGCGGTTGAACTTATTGCCCACTCCGGGTAGCTGGCCAACTTTCTTGAATCCGAACTGCTTATGCATCTGTATAGATGTATCGGCTTCACTGTCTGAGATAACCGCCACCACCTCTTTAATGCCAGCTTCCTTACCTAATCGCAAAAGCTCAGAAAGAAGTTTTGGGCCAATGCCTTGCCCAACAGCAGAATGCTTTAGATAAATAGTGTTCTCAACTGTTTTGCGATATGCCGACTTTTGACGCCAGGGGGCTAGATATGCGAAACCCAGCACCCCTCCTGAATCTGAAGTTGCAACTAAGAAAGGCAAATCAAGTTCTTTTACGTGTTTTAGCTTTTCCACCCAAGCGCTGGGTTCCATGAGTTGCTCATCAAAAGTGATAACTGAACCGCTGATATAGAAGTTATAGATCTCACAAATCGCAGCGCAATCCGAAGATGTTGCTTCACGAATCTTGGCAGATTGATTAGAGGACGAAAAGGCTTTGTGCCTAGAGCTAAAGATGCCCAAAAATTTATTTGCCATTTACTCCCCTAACAAGACCAATCTATTGGTTCTTGGCCCTGGTCGCTTAGTGCCTGGTTCACTCGTGAGTAAATTTTTGACCCAAAGAAACCACGGTGAGCAGAGAGCGGACTGGGGTGCGAGGCGTAAACAACCTCACCGAGTTCAACAAAGCTTGCGAGTTTTTTAGCCTCTAACCCTAAGCTCAAACAAACCAGCTTGCCTGCTCTTGCATGGTCAAGCGCAGATACTGTGTCCTCAATAAACTTCCGCCAAAGACCTTGGTGTAAACCAGAAGTGCCAACTTCTGTTGTCAAAGCAGAGTTCAAAAGCATAACTCCTTGATTGCTCCAACTGGATATGTCAGCCAAGGCTGAAATTCCAGGTAGATCACTTTGAAGTTCCTTCATGAGATTCTTGAGACTCTGAGGGGTCTTGGTCCGAGGTGCATTCGCAAAAGCTAGTCCACAAGCCATCCCGTCGGTTGGGTAAGGATCTTGCCCAAGAAGTAGTACTCGAATGTTTTCAACCGGTAATTCAAAAGCACGCATGACTTGATTGCGACTAGGGGTTAGGTTCTGGGTTGCACTTAGTTCCTTCTCAATTCCATCAAGTAGGTCTCTAGTTGGCGCTAGGAGGCGCTGCCAAGATTGATCCATTGATTCAAAGAACATGTATAAATGCTAGGGCTCTAGTGGCACAATAAAACCATGACTCAAGACGTATTAGCCCAAGCCCAAGCCATGCTTCCAGAGCTGCAGACACTCAGAAGAAAACTGCACGCCATTCCAGAATTCGGTCTTGAGCTACCCAACACGCTAAAAGTTATCCTCGAGCAAATCGAAGGTTTGGGAACAATTACAACAAGCAAGCAAATCAGCTCTGCTGTTCTACACATCAAAGGATCCCAGCCTGGGGAAACTGTTTTGCTTCGTGCAGACATGGATGCCTTAGCGGTGGTTGAAGACTCTGGCTTGGACTACGCCTCAACAAATGGCTACATGCACGCCTGTGGTCACGATCTACACATGGCAATGGGCGTTGGTGCTGCCAAGATTCTTGCTTCAAGAAAAGACCAGCTCAAAGGCGATGTCATTATCTTTTTCCAACCGGGGGAAGAAGGTCACCACGGAGCAGATGTGATGCTCGAGCAAGGCGATCACATGGTCACTGGCAATAAGCCAATTCGCGCCTACGGTCTTCATGTTTTTAGTTCCTACCCACTTGGCATGATGGGGTCAAAATCAGGTCCGCTGATGGCATCAGCTGGAGATTTGTTTGTAACCGTGAGTGGCAGTGGTGGACATGGATCAATGCCCTGGTTGTCAAAAGATCCAATAAGTGTGCTGAACGAAATCATGTCAGCTCTTCAAACAATGGTTACCAAACGCTTCAATGCGTTTGATCCAGTGATTGTAAACATCGGTTGGGTCAGCGCTGGCGATCAGGCAACAACAAACGTTATTCCAGAATCTGCATCGTTTGGTGCAACGGTTCGTGTGTTCTCGGAAGAAAACGCAGCCAAGCTAAAATCTTTCACCAAAGAGTTAGCCGAATCTATTGCCAAAGGGTTTGGCCTTACCGCAACCGTCGAGTTCACCAGGGCTACCAAGGTCTTGATGAATAACCCGGAAGCAATCAAGTCGGTTGAAGAAGTAACAGCAAGAATGTTCGGGCCAGGAAGGTATGTCAACCTGCCTACTCCAATAGCCGGTGGCGAAGACTTCGCCTCAATAGTCCACGAGATACCAGGAGCTTTCGTATTCATGGGTGCAGCGCCTATGGGAGTGGACGTGACTACTGCTGCCACCAACCACTCCAATAAAGCCGTCTTTGACGACGGAGTATTAGCTGACGGTGCGGCTTTGCTCGCAGAACTAGCTATCGACGCACTTAGCTAGTTGCATTTTCAGCTTTCTTTGAAAGCTGAAGATTTGCCCATACAAGAAGTGCAACCAATAACAAGTTTCTAAGAGTTAGTAGCCCTAGCGGCAAGGTCTTTAAAGCCAGCAGTTCAACATAAAAGATCGGATAAACAAGCTGGGTTAGTAGCAGTATGGCTGCACCGAAAGCTAAGGCCAGCTTGGATTTATTGATACCAAAGTAAACCAGAGCTACCAGAACAACCGCCAACCAAATCATGAACTGCGGCGAACCAACTTTGTTGAAGACAATCAAATCCAATACACCTGTTAGTGCTGCCAAGACAAAAACTTGAGTACGATCACGTCCAGCACGAACGGCCCGAATGGCTAAGAAGAATGTGATGCCTAGCGCACCAAACAAAATGTAATTCGAAAGCGAAGAAAGTTCCTGAACTAACGCTCCAGAGACCTGATTGGTTAGAATGTCATCGTCAAAAAACAAATCCGCATATCCAAATTTGGCTAGCCACATCCAAGGTGTGGCCATAACTGACTCGATTTGAATTCCTCGTTCTTGCTGTTGTGTAACGAAGCTGAACACCTTTGTTCCACCAGCGATTACCCCAACAGCAATAACACTCGCACTAATCAATGCTGCAACAACAAATGCTTCGACTCTCTTTTTAAATGCTGCAACCATTGCCGCAAACAAAGCAATTGGCCAGATCTTGATCCAGCCGGCAATTGTGAATAGTGCTGCACCGATCCCTGTAGATTTCCTGCTGATTGCTGCCAAACCAAGAATTGCCAGAGCAGCACTCACCGAATCTATTCGCGAAACTGCAACTGGACCCAGCAAAAATAGCGCAGCAATAAAAGTCCAACTTGCGTAGGTACCAGAAAAAAGTTTGCTGTTGGTTGCTGGGCGAACCATAAGCAAGACAGCCGCTGTATTTAGGGCAAAAACTACTACTAGCCAGGAAATTTCATAGCTGACTATGTTGATTGCTCCTGCAATCCAGATCGGTACAAAGGCTAGAGCTGGATAAAACCATTCGGTTGCTAAGCCATAGATCCCTGTTCCGTTATCAACTTGGTAGGCCCAGTAGTCATAAAGGCTCAGGTCGCCAAATGAGATGGCGTCTGGAAAGAGCTTGCTTGCGGTCAGAGCCCAAAGGTGAACCAAGAAAGATGAGGCGACCAGTGAGCTGATTCTCAAAATTGCAACTTGATTCACTCTGATACCCATGCCTGACAGGCTATCTAAGATAGGTGGTGTTGGCCTATCAAGGAGCATCATGACGAGTCTGCAAAAAGCACGGTTTGCAGTTTTTGCTTACTTCACCATTGCGGGATCCGCGATGACTTTCTGGGCTGTGCACATTCCCTACGTGGAAAACAAGCTGGAGATCTCGCACTCCACTATTGGTGCCTTACTTCTTGTTCTTGGCGCTGGAGCTCTGACGGCCAGTCAACTTGTTGGGCACTTCATTGATCGGGTCGGTTCTAAAACAGCAACATTCCTAGCAGCGCTTGTTATGGGGCTAATGATGCTGCTTCCAGGACTTGCAAGCGACACGTTGACTCTGGGTTTGGCGTTGTTTGTTTTGGGATTGGGTATTGGAGCTACCGATGTAGCTATGAACGCTCACGCTGTTGAAGTTGAGAAGGCTTACAAACGCCCGATCTTTTCCGCTTTTCACGCGATGTGGTCACTGGGTGGTCTGCTGGGTGCAACTCTGGGTGGACTTGCTTTAGCAAACAATTTTGAAATGCAGACCACACTCACTCTGGCTGCAATAGGAACTTTAATTGTTGCGGTTTCTATGAGAGGTTGGTTGCTTCCTGATAATCCAAGCCAGAAGCTTGTTTCTGAAGCAACCCGCGAAGAAAAGATCGCAGAGAAACAGAAACTCAAAGCTGGTAATACGGAAAACAGAAAAGTTCTTGGGTACGTGTTATTTCTTGGAGCGATGGCCGGAGCTGCAGCCATTGCTGAAGGTACCGGTATTGACTGGTCTGCCTTGCACCACGCAAGAATTCTAGAAACAACCGATGCTTATGCCTCGCTTGCTCTTGCGGTGTTTGCTGGAGCAATGGGAATTACCAGATTAGTGATTGACAAGCTGGTTGCGATTCGAGGTCGCATTTTTGTAATTAGATACGGCTCACTGGTGTCTGCAGTTGGAACGAGCCTTGTTGTTGTTTCCACCTCTTCCCCGGTTGCACTGCTTGGTTGGTTGATTGCAGGTATTGGTATCGCAGGAGTGGTGCCGCAGCTGTTTGCTTACTCCGCCGAGGTTGGCGAGAAATCACACACCGGCAGAAACATGTCCAAGGTGGTTGGAATCACGTATGCAGGTGTTTTAGCGGGACCGGCAATTATCGGCTTCCTAACCATAATTGTTCCGCTCAACATCGCCCTTGGGCTCGGTGTAGCGCTGGGGTTGTTCACCGCACTGGGTACGCTGTTGATTGAAAGAAGGAACCTAAATGCCAAAGCTCTTTGAATCAATCCGAATTCGTGACCTCGATGTCAAAAACCGAATCTGGATCTCCCCGATGTGTCAGTACTCCTGTGAGAACAAAGATGGTATCCCTGGAAGTTGGCAGGAGGTGCACCTCACTTCTAGAGCTATCGGCGGTGCTGGCCTAATCATCGTCGAGGCATCGGCAGTTGCTCCGGAGGGAAGAATTACCCCTTGGTGCACCGGAATCTGGAACGACGAGCAAACTAAGGCCTGGAAGAAAATTGTTGAGCTATCTCATAGCCATGGAGCCAAGATGGCCATGCAACTAGCCCACGCTGGTCGCAAAGCTTCTACTCACCGCGAGTCCTCTGGAGTGGGATCAATCTCAGTTGCCGAAGGCGGCTGGGAGACTATCTCATCGACCAATCAAGCGTTTGGAGATTATGCCGCTCCGAGAAAAATTAGCGTGTCAGAAATTGTTAAGTTAGTTGACGCGTTTGGCAAAGCGGCGAAGCGTTCAGTTCAGGCAGGTTTTGATGCTGTGGAGATTCACGGTGCGCACGGCTACCTTTTGCATCAGTTCCTATCTCCACTAAGTAACGATCGTGACGATGAGTATGGAGGATCTCTTGAAAATCGGGCACGCATGCTTATGGAAGTTATCGCCTCAATCAGAAAATCAGTTCCTGAAACTATGCCAGTTTTTCTAAGACTTTCTGCAACTGACTACGCCGAAGGTGGCTGGGATGAAGAACAAACGGCAACAGTTTCAAGTTGGGCAACTCAAGCAGGGGTAGACCTAATAGATGTTTCAAGTGGTGGAATCATTACGGGTGTAAAGATTCCTTCTGGACCTGGTTACCAGGTGCCACTTGCTGAGTATGTTGCGGATCGAATTTCTGAACCTGTAAGCGCAGTTGGCCAGATTACAGATGCTCACCAAGCAGAACAGATTTTGCAATCAGGAAAAGTAGATGTGGTTTTGATTGCCAGGGCTTCTCTTAGAGATCCCTATTGGCCGCTTCGAGCAGCAGCCGAATTGGGAGCCGAAGTCCAGTGGCCTGAGCAGTACTCCAGAGGTAAGTGGCCCGCTTAGGCTCTAGCTAACGCTTGTCCCGCCTCGTTTCTCGAGCTCTTGAGCGCGTAAGATATAGGTGTCATTCAACCCAACAAACTAGGGAGTTCTTTCTGTGTCCGGTGAAGGATTGCAAGACGACTACGGAGCCAACTCGTGGTTAGTCGACGAAATGTATCAAAAATATCGTCAAAATCCTGACTCTGTAGACAAAGAATGGTGGCCCATTCTTGAAAGCTACAAGCCCTCCGAAGCATCACCAGCAGCCCCATTGGCTTATGCGCCAGCAACTCCCCCGCAAGTCTCTAACGCCACCTCTTCAATTCCCGTAGTTGCAAAGACAACTGCTGTCGAAGCGAAGCCACAGCCAATCCCAGCCCAGGCGCCAGTAACCGAATCCATAAACATCGTCGCTCAAGATTCTGCCGAGCAAGAGCAAGATGTGGTTTCTCCACTCAAGGGAATGGCAAAAACCATTGCAACCAATATGGATCTGTCCCTTCAGGTTCCAACCGCAACAAGCGTTCGAACTTTGCCTGCAAAGCTAATGATTGACAATCGACTTGTTATCAATTCGCATCTTTCTCGCACCAGGGGCGGAAAGATTTCCTTCACCCACATAATCGGTTTTGCAATCATTCAGGCTCTAAAGAAATTCCCTTCCCAGAATGTCTACTACGACATCGTTGACGAGAAACCTGTTGTCGTTCAACCAGCGAACGTAAACTTTGGTCTGGCAATCGACATCCCAAAACCTGATGGCACCAGAGCGCTGCTAGTTCCAAATATCAAACGTGCTCAGAGATTGAACTTTGCTGAGTTCCTCACAGCATATGAAGACCTAGTTACCCGCGCGAGATTGAACACCTTGACTGCGGGAGATTTCCAGGGAACCACTATTTCGCTTACCAATCCAGGTGGTATTGGAACTGTACATTCGGTCCCAAGGCTCACCAAGAATCAAGGTTGCATTGTTGGTGCTGGTGCACTCGATTACCCAGCTGAATTCCAAGGAATGAGTGATGCTCAGCTTGCAAAAATTGGAATCAGCAAAACCATCACTCTTACTTCCACTTATGATCACCGCGTAATTCAAGGCGCTGGTAGCGGAGAGTTCCTCAAGATTGTTCACGGCTTGTTGTTGGGCGAGGAAGGTTTCTACGATCAGATTTTTGCTGACCTTCGTATTCCATATGAGCCAGTGCGTTGGGTTCCAGATTTTGATCGTGATGGGCTAGATGATCGTGAGAAGTCCACCAGAATCCAGGAGCTAATCAACGCTTACCGAGTTCGCGGTCACCTGATGGCTGACACCGACCCACTGGAATACCGCCAGCGCACCCACCCTGACCTAGATGTTCTAAACCACGGGCTAAGCCTCTGGGATCTAGACCGCACTTTCCGAACCGGTGGATTCAGTGGCAATCAGAAGGCTCCATTTAGGGACATTCTCAAGATCCTTCGCGATTCCTACTGTCGAACAGTTGGTGTGGAATACATGCACATCCAAGACCCAGCTCAGCGCAAATGGTTCCAAGAGAAATTGGAAACTTCCTACGCCAAGCCAACCCGTGAAGAGCAGCTTCGAATTCTTAGCAAGCTAAACGAAGCAGAAGCTTTTGAGACATTCTTGCAAACCAAGTTCGTGGGACAAAAGCGCTTCAGCCTTGAAGGTGGCGAAAGCACCATCGCTGCGTTAGATGAAATTCTCCAGTCAGCTGCAAATGCTGCCATCGATGAGGTCTGCATTGGAATGGCGCACCGTGGTCGTCTGAACGTGCTAACCAACATCGCTGGAAAAACTTACGGTCAAGTTTTCAAAGAGTTTGAAGGAAACACCGACACCAAAACCGTTCAGGGTTCGGGAGATGTGAAGTACCACTTAGGCACTGAGGGTGTTTTCGAAAGCCTCGAAGGCAACAAGGTAAAAGTATCCCTTGCTGCAAACCCATCTCACCTTGAAGCCGTCAACCCAGTTCTTGAAGGTGTGGTTCGAGCGAAGCTGGATCGACTAAACACTATTCAAAAGGGAGAGTTTCCTGTCATTCCAGTTTTGATTCATGGTGACGCGGCATTTGCGGGCCAAGGTGTGGTTCCAGAAACTTTGAACATGGCACAGCTTCGCGGATACAAAACCGGTGGAACCATTCACTTGGTGATTAATAACCAAGTTGGTTTCACCACTCCTCCTTCGGAGTCTCGCTCAACTGTTTACTCCACCGACTCTGCCAAAGCTATCCAAGCTCCGATTTTCCACGTAAACGGTGACGATCCAGAGGCAGTGGTTCGCGTAGCGAAACTAGCATTCGAGTTCCGCATGGAGTTCAAAAACGATGTCGTTATTGACCTCATCTGCTACCGCCGCAGGGGACACAACGAGGGAGACGATCCTTCGATGACCCAGCCTCTGATGTACAACCTGATTGAGGCCAAGCGATCTGTTAGAACGCTATATCTAGAATCTCTTGTTGGTCGGGGGGACCTAACTCAAGGCGAATTTGAGGCTGCCAACTCTGACTTCCAGCAGCGCCTAGAAAAGGCTTTCGTTGATGTTCACGAAGCTATGGCTGCTCCAATTGAACTGATCCCACGAAGAGTTGGTATCGGAACTACCGCCAGCGATGCTCCGGAGTTACTGCGGCCAACCGCCGTGTCCCAGGATGTCATCCAAGTCATCGGAGACGCTCATAACAACACTCCTCCGGGCTTTACCGTTCACCCCAAGCTTCAGCAGCTTTTGACCAAGCGAGTAGAAATGAGCCGCGAAGGTGGTATCGACTGGGGCTTTGGAGAATTGCTTGCCCTGGGTTCCCTGGTTATGGATGGCGTGCCGGTACGAATGGCGGGTCAAGACACCAGGCGAGGAACTTTCGTTCAGCGTCACGCGGTGTTCCACGACCGCGTAAATGGACAGGAATGGATTCCACTTCGCAACCTACGTCAAGGTCAAGCTAAGTTTTGGATTTACGACTCCTTGTTGAGCGAATACGCTGCGATGGGCTTTGAATATGGTTACTCGATTGAAAACAAGGATGCCCTTGTTCTTTGGGAGGCCCAGTTTGGTGACTTTGTAAACGGAGCTCAAACTATCGTGGATGAATTCATTTCTTCTGCTGAGCAAAAATGGAACCAACAGTCAAGCTTGGTTCTCTTGTTGCCGCATGGCTACGAAGGGCAGGGGCCAGATCACTCCTCTGCTCGCATTGAAAGATTCTTGCAGCTTTGTGCGGAGAACAATATGACTGTTGCTCAACCGAGCACTCCAGCGTCGCACTTCCACCTGCTTCGCCGTCAGGCTTACACCAGGCCTAGAAGACCTCTGGTTGTTTTCACACCTAAGTCCATGTTGCGATTGAAGTCGGCATCGTCTTCGGTGCAGGAATTTACTCAAGGAACTTTCCAGCCAGTTATTCCAGACCAGCAGGGTCTAGATAACGCTGCAGTTCGCAGAGTTATTCTTTGTTCCGGCAAGGTGTACTGGGACCTCATGGCTGAGATCGAAAAGCGAGGCGAGAAGAAAATTGCCGTTGTCCGTATCGAGCAGCTCTACCCAACTCCGGTAGACGAGATTAAAGCAACTTACGCTCAGTATCCAAATGCTGAATTGTTCTGGGTCCAGGACGAGCCAGCTAACCAGGGACCTTGGACCTACGTGGGTCTGTTCTTACCGAAGTATATGAACGGGCAGGTCGCAACCCTTGTGTCTCGTCCAGCCAGCGCTTCTCCTGCCACCGGTTCAGCCAAGCGTCATGCCGTTGAGCAAGCAGATCTAATAACCAGGGCTCTAGCTTTCTAGAAAATGGAAAACACCGAGCGGTTAGACACTCGCATCGTCATTCTTGGCGATGAGACGACAACCGCAATCGGAGACGTCAAAGCCATGGGTTGGGTTGGCAGGGTTATTGCCAGGACGCCGGTAGAAGACCCAATTATTGACATCTATAACGTGCCTTCACCTGGTGAAACCAGCGCATCATTGGTGGAGCGCTGGAGTCAAGAGGTTCAACGTCGCTTCAGACCAGAAACCGACAACCGCTTGGTGATAGCTCTTGGTAATTCCGACGCCAGCGAAGGGATTTCGGTTTCTAGATCGAGACTGAATCTTGCGACAGTGGTTGATGAAGCTCGCAGAAGCGAGATTTCGGTTTTTGTAGTTGGCCCTCCCCCAAGTTTCAACAAAGCGCTGAATTATGAGATTGAGCATCTGGCCACCGGCTATGAAGACGTCTGCAGCAGAAGAGGTGTCACATTCGTTGACTTTTTTCACCCACTGGTAGATCACGAGGGCTACAACCTAGAACTGGAAGCATCAGCTAGAAACATGCCTGGGCAAACAGGCTATGGATTAATGGCTTGGCTAGTTTTGAACCGCGGCTGGTACCAGTGGTTAGGTCTTGAAGAGGGTGAAGAATAAAACTAATTTAGTTTCTAGGAAACTGAAAGGGTTTTTATGTCTGTAATTCGACAGAAGCTAACTGGTGGAACAAGAACCTCTATTGGTTCAGCGGACCAAGTAATCAAAACAATCTTGAAATCCCCATCGGGACTGACTGAGGTTTACGACCTCTTTCTCGATGACGATCCGGTCGTTGCCATGCGAGCAAGCTATGTGGCAATGCGGGTTGCAGAGCAATCCCCTGAGTCAGTTACCCCCTTTGCCAAAGATCTGATTAGTAACTTGGGCCGTTACACCCAGCAGGAAGTTCGTTGGCACATCCCGCAACTGTTCACACACATTCAGCTAACTAAGGGTCAAAGAAGAAAGACCTATGAGGTGTTTATGGACTGGGCGGAAACCGATAAAAGCAAAATTGTTGGCTATTACTGTCTTCAAACAGCTGCCGACTTTGCAGAACTGGACGAGACTCTGCTGCAGGACTTTATCCCGCGTCTGAGAAAAGCGAATAAGACTGGTGCGAAATCTATCCAGAATCGCTGCAAGAAAATTGCTAAGCAGTTAGATATCGCACTTTAGCCAAAGCTAATGGGATTGAATATCCTTAATTCTCGCTAGGACTTTTTCAGCAAGTTTCTTTGGCGGCTCTTCATCGCATGAGCGCTGAATAACTTGGTTTAGGTAAACCTCAAGGTCATACTCTTCCTCGCAGGAATCGCAGAGCGCTAAGTGAGTTGTTATGTCTTTTTGCTGATCGGGCAGCAATTCGTTGTGCAGATACTCATGGACCAGTGCTTTGGTCTCTTCACAGTCAAATTCCGCCATTAGCTCTGCTCCGTTTTTTGCGCTTGCTTGTCTGGTGATAAGTATCCTTGCTCGATAGCGTATTCGGCAAGAAGTATACGAAGAAGTTTTTTGCCGCGGTGCAGTCGACTCATTACCGTGCCGACGGGAGTGCCCATGATTTCCGCGATCTCGGAATAGGGTAGGCCATCCACAACCGCGTAGTAAACCACCATGCGAAACTCTTCTGGAATTGCCATCAGGCTGTTTCGAATGATGTCAGCTGGAAGGTGATCTAGTGCTTCCAGTTCAGCCGAGCGTGTGGTGGTAGCGGTTATTGATTCCGCGTCTCCAAGTTGCCAATCTTCCAAGTCATCTAAGCCACCGCGAGAGGGGTCCTTTTGCTGCTTGTTGTATCGATTGATGTGGGTGTTGGTCATGATTCGATAAAGCCAAGCTTTTAAGTTAGTGCCTTGCTGATACTGACCCCAAGCAACGAAAGCTTTGGCCATGGCCTCTTGAACTAGATCTTCAGCGTCGGAGGGGTTTCTAGTCCAGCGCAAGGCGGCACCGTATAGCTGGGCCATAAGAGGCAGGGCCTGCTGCTCAAAGTCTTTGATTTTCAGCTCTGAGTCTGTGTTTTTTGAGCTGGCCATAGCCTCAGAGTCTACCAATTGAGCCTCCTCGCAAAAGCTGGTGGTAACCATGGCCTAGGTCCTATCGGTTCATAACTGATACTTTTAAAACCAATGACTGACAAAAGCTATTCCCGCCCATGGGCCGCGCCATTGGCGAAATCAGCAATCTCGGCCAAGGTCAGCATCCCAGGCTCTAAATCCCTAAATAACCGTGAGCTGGTTCTTTCAGCCCTGGCCTCGGGCCCAAGCGAGATCCTGAACCCCCTGGAATCAAGAGACTCCAGTCTCATGATCGAAGCTCTCAAGCAGCTGGGGTCCGAAATTGAATCAACCCCGAATTCGCTACGAATCACTCCAAAGCCAATTTCAGGCCCAGCGCAGATTGATTGTGGGTTGGCTGGAACAGTTATGCGTTTTGTTCCTCCGGTTGCAGCCCTTGCAAAAGGTGAGGTTTCTTTTGACGGAGATCTTGCCGCAAGATCAAGGCCAATGAGAACTACCGTTGACTCACTACGTTCCCTAGGTGTTGAAGTATCTGGATCTGGTTTGCCATTTACGATTCATGGCACCGGTGAAGTATTGGGTGGAGAAGTGTCTCTCGACGCCTCAGAGTCTTCGCAGTTTGTTTCAGGGCTGCTACTGGTAGCTACCAGATTCAAAAATGGACTTACCTTGAATCACGTTGGAAAGACACTTCCTTCGATGCCGCACATAGAAATGACTATTGACACCCTTGCTAAGCGAGGAGTTGTAGTTACCAAACTGAGCAACTCTTCATGGCGCGTTGAGCCAGGAGAAATCTCTGGCCGCACTGTTGAAATTGAACCAGACCTATCAAATGCTGGTCCCTTTATGGCAGCTGCACTAGTAGTCGGCGGAACGGTAGCAATAGAAAACTGGCCAGAAAGTACAACCCAGGTTGGCAATGACTTTATTCAATTGCTGACTCTTATGGGTGGACAAGTCTCTCGCACAGGAACCGGGATGAGCGTTTCTGGAACTGGTCAAATTAGCGGCATTGAAATTGATTTATCTTCTGCAGGGGAGCTGACTCCTGTTATTGCAGCATTGGCAGCGCTCGCAAAATCTAAATCGGTAATTACTGGTGTAGCTCACCTTCGAGGTCACGAATCCAATCGGCTCAAGGCACTTGTCGATGAGATTAACTCCATTGGGGGCCAAGCAATAGAAACTGAAGACGGGCTAACAATTGAGCCTTCGGGGCTTCGAGGTGGACTTTGGAGAACTTACGGCGATCACCGGATGGCAACCGCCGGCGCCATCATTGGGCTTCGAGTTCCAGGGATTGAAATTGAGGACATCTCGGTAACTTCCAAAACCATGCCTGGTTTTGAATCACTTTGGGGAAAGATGCTGGGAGCGGCCAGTTGAGTTGGCTTTATGAACCCGAGCCAGGGGCTCACGACTTAGACGAGTCTGATTTCAAGGCCCGACCTAACCCCAAAGGCAACAAGCCAAGAACCAAGATAAGACCCGATCACTCCGGTGCAGCCCTGGGGATGCTAATTGGGATTGATAAAAATCGCTATCAGGTGCTACTCCAAGAAGGTAACTACCAGGTGAACGCGACCCTGGCCAAGGAACTTAGAAACAACGGACCGGCAGTAGGAGACATCGTTTCCCTCGCGGGAGATACTTCATCAGACGACGGTGCTCTTTCTAGAATTGTTCGAATAGAACCCAGAACAACTTTGCTTAGAAGAAGTGCCGATGATTCGGATCAGGTTGAAAGGGTAATTGTCGCCAATGCGACTCAGCTGATGATTGTCATTGCTGCTGCCAATCCAGAGCCAAGAACCAGATTGGTAGATCGTTATCTGGCGGCTGCATATGATGCTGGGCTGAAGCCAATAATTTGTGTCACAAAAACTGACCTTGCTGATCCAACTGAATTTCTAGAAAACTTCCAAGGGCTAAGCATTCCAATTATTAGAACCCGATCAGACAGCTTTCAATTAAGCGAAATAGCTGACCTATTAGCAAGCGAAACAACTGTGCTGGTGGGGCACTCCGGTGTTGGTAAATCAACTTTGGTAAACGTACTTTCTCCTGATGCAAATCGCGCAGTTGGAGTTGTCAACGCTGTTACCGGTCGCGGTCGCCAAACTTCGACTTCGGTTCGAGCATTGGCGCTTGAAGATGGCTGGATTATTGACACCCCGGGAATTCGATCTTTTGGACTTGGGCATATCGACCCCAAAAACTTACTTCGGTCATTCGAGGATCTTTGGGAAACTATTGCCTCCTGTCCAAGAGGGTGTACTCACCTGATTGACTCCCCTGATTGCGCCCTTGATGAAGCAGTTGCCGAAGAAGCACTTGGCCCGCAAGGCGCCAGCCGAGTGGATTCTCTTCGAAGGCTAATGACTTCGCTAAGTTAGTAATTCACCCCTATCTGGAGAAGTAAGCCTCTTGCCCAAAATTAAGCCTCTGCACGGCAGGGTCCTTGCCCTTGTGGGCCTTCTACTTGTCGCGCTAAACCTTCGCACCGTGGTTTCCTCGCTGTCTCCGATAATCCCCTTCATTCGCGAGGACCTTGAGCTTTCGACCTTGGCGGTGTCGTTTTTGGGAATGCTCCCGCCACTTGGCTTTGCGCTAAGTGGCCTATTGGCACCAATGCTTACTAGGCGAATTGGCTTGGAAGCTGCTTTGGTCGTGCTTCTTCTAGTAATTGTTCTTGGAAACCTGGTTCGGGCTATTTCTGGGGACTGGTCGCTTCTTAGCGTTGGAACATTTGTTGCCATTGTTGGAATGGGCATGGGAAATGTTTTATTGCCGGTTGTGGTGAGAAAGTACTTCCCTGATCGAATCGGTTCGATGACCGCTCTTTATCTAACTATTGTTTCCATTAGCGCTCTTACCCCACCACTCATTGCTGTTCCGGTAGCGCAGGAGTTTGGTTGGAGGTTGTCTTTGGGTCAGTGGGCAATCGTTGGAGCGATAGCCATGGTCCCTTGGATCTTTGCTTTGCGCTCCAACAAAATTGAAGAGCCGGTAGTTACCCAGACACTTTCTATTCCGGTTAGCGTTCGACACATAAAGATTTGGAAATCTCCAACGGCTGTTTCAATGGTCATAATCTTCGCGGTGTCTTCCCTAAATGGCTACGCCGCCTTTGCTTGGCTTCCGCAGGTTCTTATTGACGAGTCTGGCTCCACTCCACTAGAGGCTGGAATACTTTTGTCGGTCTATGCCGGTATGGGAATGCCCGCTGCACTCTTGATGCCACGGCTTGCGGTTAGATTTCCAAATCAAGCACCGCTTATTTACCTGAGTGGAGTCTTGTTTTTTACCGGTTACGCAGGGCTGATTTTCTTACCGGGAAACCTGTCTTGGATTTGGGTAGTGCTAATTGGTCTTGGGCCGATTCTGTTTCCTTTGAACTTGGCCCTTTTCAACATTCGATCCAGATCCCAAGAGACGCTTCTTAGAATCTCGGGGTTTGCCCAAGGTTTTGGCTACCTAGCTGCAGCCCTTGGGCCTCTGGTTCTTGGTGTGCTGCACGAGCTAACTGGCAATTGGACCAGCTCGCTTTGGTTTCTATTCCTGACCGCCATTCCAGCCATTTTGGCCGGGCGGGTCATAGCAAGGCAAAACACTATTGATCAAGAGCTAGAGCGAAGCAGCTAGGCTTTGCAAGGCTAAAATTCCCATGATCTGGCGGGAAAATTTCTGCCATTACTGGGCATAAGTTGCCGGCTTTGCTGGTTGACCCTGTCTGTTGCCAATAAGACAAACGAAAGGTAAGGCTCTTGAAGATCTATGACGACATAACCCAGGTATTTGGAAACACTCCCTTGGTTCGCCTCAACAAAATCATGGATGGCGCAGGAGCCGAAGTCCTAGCGAAGCTTGAGTTTTACAACCCAACCTCCACCGTGAAGGACCGCCTAGGTATCGCGATCATTGATGCCGCTGAGCGCTCAGGTCAACTAAAGCCAGGTGACACCATTGTTGAGGCAACGAGTGGTAACACTGGAATTGCGATTGCGATGGTTGCCGCAGCCCGAGGTTACAAAGCCATTTTGACCATGCCAGAATCTGTGAGCCTAGAGCGAAGAACTCTTCTTCGCGCTTTTGGTGCAACCTTGATACTTACCCCTGCAACCGAAGGTATGACTGGTGCGGTTAGTAAATCAGAAGAGATCGGTAAAGAAACCGGAGCTGTTCTAGTTCGGCAGTTTGAAAACGAAGCAAATCCAGAAATTCACCGCAAGACTACCGCGATGGAAATCTGGAATGACACCGACGGTGAAGTTGCCGCCCTGGTTTCTGGAGTTGGAACCGGTGGAACAATTACTGGAACCGGTCAAAGGCTAAAAGAACTAAACCCAAACATCAAAGTTTTCGCGGTTGAGCCTGCCGCATCCCCACTTCTAACCGGCGGTGTTGCTGGATCGCATCCCCTGCAGGGAATCGGAGCAAACTTCATTCCACCGATTCTTGACCGCAATGTATACGACGAAGTGATTGATGTGCCAAGTGAAGAAGCCATCAAGTATGCAAGGCGTGCTGGAACAGAGGAAGGAATTCTTGCTGGAATCTCCTCTGGAGCAGCACTTTGGGCAGCAGCTCAGGTCGCTAAGCGCGCGGAGTTCAAGGGTAAGAAAGTTGTAGTTATCATTCCTTCCTTCGGTGAGCGCTACCTATCTACTGTCTTGTATGCCGATCTAAAGGAAGAAAAGTAAAACTTGTCCATTAAAGAAGATCTGCAAGCAGGTATCGATCGCGATCCGGCAACCTCGAGTAAGTTAGAGCTTTTTCTAACCTCTCCTGGTTTGCACGCCATTTGGATGCACCGCGTCGCCAACAAGATCTGGAAACTAAAGCTTCGAATCCCAGCCAGGATGTTCTCCAACTGGGCCAAGTTCCTTACCGGGATTGAGATCCACCCAGGCGCCACAATTGGCCGCAGATTCGTGATTGATCACGGTATGGGTGTCGTAATTGGGGAAACCTCGATTATTGGCGACGATGTCCTGATTTACCACGGGGTAACCCTTGGCGGTAAGGAAAACTCAGCCGTTGATCGCCACCCAATTATTGGCTCACATGTTGTTATCGGTGCGGGAGCCAAAGTTATTGGACGCATCACAGTTGGTGACAACTCCTACATCGGAGCCAATACGGTCGTGACTAAAAATGTCCCAGCTGTTTCAACTGTTGTTGGGGAAACTGGCAGGGTTCTAAGTAAGAAAGAAGCCATCTCAGGACACTGGGTGTCCGACGAATACGTTATCTAAAAGAAGTTAAGTGATCTTTTAGGTTATCTAGGTAGCTTTCCATTCCATCTTTGGCAGCTTCTGCTTCTTCGGCACCCATTTGGCCAAACTGAGAAAATCTAACCCAAGACTTATTGCCTCTAGCTTCAAAATCAATTTCGACTACGTGGTGGGGCTGGTCGTCACCGCGCAAGTTAAACTCAAGCTCGTCTTGGGAGTAAAACATGGTGTGGACAAGTTTTTCTTGAAACTTCACTTCTGTGTACTTGCCCCAAAAGTAAGCATTGAATCCATTCACAGATACATCTATTGCGATAGCCCATGTTCCGCCGACTACAGCTTCGCTTGTTGCAGACTCAGGCACGACTTCTAGAACTTGTGGGCTGTACCACTGCTGCAACTGATCAGCTTCTACCCAGGCTTTCCAAAGCCTTGCCAGATCTACTGGATATTCACGTTCGACGAAATAGAGCGGAGTTTTCATTAGACGTTGAATCTAAACTCCACCACATCACCGTCTTGCATGATGTATTCCTTACCCTCCATGCGGACCTTGCCTTTGGCTTTGGCCTCAGCCATGGATCCGTTAGCAACCAGGTCATCGAATGAAACGATTTCTGCCTTGATAAATCCTTTTTGGAAGTCGGTGTGGATTACTCCCGCAGCCTGCGGGGCACTCCAGCCCTGCTTGATAGTCCAGGCTCTAGCTTCTTTTGGTCCTGCCGTCAGATAAGTCTGAAGCCCAAGGGTTCTAAATCCAATTCGAGCCAGCTGATCAAGACCCGACTCGTCTTGACCCAAAGAAGCAAGCAGCTCGGCTGCTTCAGATTTCTCCAAATCAATTAGCTCGGACTCGACTTTGGCATCTAGGAAAACGGCCTCCGCTGGTGCAACAAGATCTGCCATTGCCTTTTTTTTCGCGGCATCGGTAAGAACAGCCTCATCAACATTGAAGACGTAAATGGTTGGCTTGGCGGTTAGTAAGCCCAGCTCCTTGATTGGTGAGAGATCAACTTTTGTCTTGGAAAGCGGGTTGCCGGCATTTAGTTCGGCGAGCGCCTGATCGATTGCTACCAAGGCTTCCGGCTCAGCTTTTTTTCCCTTGATTTCCTTTTCAATGCGCGGTCTTGCCTTTTCTAGAGTCTGCAGGTCCGCGAGCATCAATTCGGTGTTGATGGTTTCGATATCACTTGAAGGCTCGACCTTGCCATCGACGTGGATTACATCTGAGTCAGAAAATCCCCGAACGACCTGGGCAATGGCGTCAGCTTCTCGAATGTTGGCAAGGAACTGGTTTCCAAGACCTTCACCTACGGAGGCTCCCTTTACGATTCCTGCGATGTCAACAAAAGATACTGGAGCCGAGAGAATCTTCTCACTGCTAAAAAGCTCTGCTAGTTTGGCAAGTCTTTCGTCTGGGAGGTTTACAACTCCCACGTTAGGTTCAATGGTGGCAAAAGGGTAGTTGGCTGCCAGCACGTTGTTTTTGGTGAGTGCGTTGAAAAGAGTCGACTTGCCCACATTGGGTAGTCCCACGATTCCGATTGTTAGAGCCACGGGATACCACTCTACCCGTGGTTAGTAAGTGACAGACTACTTCTATGCCACTAGATTTCACAGCAATCGATTTTGAGACCGCTAACGGCTCGCCTGCGAGTCCATGTGCCGTAGGGCTTATTCGAGTTCGTGACTCTAAGCCGGTAGAAACTTTAGAGCTCCTGTTTCGACCCCCAGTTCCCCACGACTGGTTTAGTGAAGGAAACATTGGGGTTCACGGCATTACCCCCGAGATGGTCCAAGATGCTCCAAACTACTCAGAAGTTATTGAGCAAATGCTGCAATTCATCGATGAGGATCTACTAGTTGCCCATAACGCCTCATTTGACATGGGGGTTTTGGTAGCTAGCGCAAAAGCAATCAATCAGGAGCTTCCGAAGCTTCGCTATGGCTGCTCACTAAAGATTGCCAGAAAGACCTACAACCTCGAAAGCTACCGGCTAAATGCTGTTGCTTACGCCATAGGCCACGAAGAGTTTGAGCACCATAACGCGCTGGCCGATAGTGACGCTTGTGCCCGAATTGTCATTCACGCTGCCGGGAGGCACGGAGTTGAAGATCTCCCAGCACTACTTGAGATAACCAAGGTTCGGCTTGGAGCGCTCTAGTGGCCCGGATTGTCCCTGGCTAATGGCATAGTTCTAAGCATGGAACTTATTTACTTGGGTATTGGTTTGGCCGTGGGGCTAGTTATTGGTGTGCTTATTGCCATGCTTCGCTCGAAAGGGTCAGGCAGTGACGGTTCGCTAGCTATCAAGCTTGCCTCGGCTGAGGCCACGGTTTCCGGCCTCACCGCCCAGTTAGAAACAGCCAACCGCGAACGAGTAGCCAGAGATGAGCGAGACCGCGAAGAAAACCGACTCATCAAGGAGTTAGCTCCGGTAAAAGATCGCCTGGAACAAATGCAACTATCGGTTGCCTCGCTAGAAAAAGAGCGAACCGAGCAGTTTGGAACAATTCAAGAACAGCTAAAAAACGCTGTGAATTCCGACGAGCAACTTCGCAAGACCACAATGGCGCTATCACAGGCCCTTTCTTCTAATTCGATTCGAGGCGTTTGGGGAGAAACTCAACTTCGAAAACTCGTTGAGCTGGCAGGGCTTATCAAGCACGCCGACTTTAGCGAGCAAGCAACTTTTTCGACCGATAGCGGTTCAGGAAGAGCTGACCTAATAATTAATCTTCCCGGTGGAAAATCGTTAGCGATTGATTCCAAGGTGCCATTTAATTCTTATCAAGAAGCATCTGCTATTTCAGAGCACGCTGAAGGTGAGGATGCCAAAAAGCGACAGGATTTAATTACCGCTCACGTAAAAGCCATGAAGCTTCACATCGATGCACTTTCAAGTAAAGAATATTGGACTGGACTAGACGCCAGCCCTGATTTCGTTATTGCTTTTGTGCCTTCCGAGTCACTGCTTTCTGCTGCATTGGATGCGGATCCCGCGCTATTGGAATACGCCTTCAAGAAAAATGTTGCGCTAGCCTCGCCGGTTAGCTTGTTCTCGGTTCTAAAAACCATCAACTACATCTGGCGTCAAAATGCCGATGAGAGTTCGGTTAGAAACATGATTCGGCTCGGAAAAGAGCTCTATGAGCGGGTGGGGAAAATTGCCGAGCACGCCGATAAGTTGGGTCGCTCGATTACCAATACGGTGAAGGACTACAACGTGTTTGTGTCTTCGCTCGAGACCAGGGTTCTCGTGACAGCAAGAAAACTCAACGATCTGGACGAGAATCAGCTAGGAACCGAGGAGATTTCTACCCCGACCCCCATCGAGGCTGGCCCCACCTCAATTACAGCTAGCGAGCTCCAGAAGGACTGATTTTCAAGGGGATTTGTGACTTAAGGGCCCCTTTGTTTGGTTTGGCTATACTCGAAATCAAGCTCACAAAGACGTTTGCAGCTCCAAAATCCCTGCTCGACAGCTTCTTAGCTAGTTCGACTATTTGAATCCGCAAGGAGAAACTGCATGTCTGGAATGGCAACTAAATCACCAATTGTCACCCTGACGCCCGCTCCTACTTTGGACAGAACTTACACAGTTACCGACCTTGTCAGCGGTGCCGTGAACCGAGCTGACTCTGTTGGAGAAGAGCTTGCGGGTAAAGGTATCAACGTTGCAAGGGCTCTGCGCCTAGCCGGAATTCAGGCCCCTGCGGTTGTTCCAATTGGAAACGCTGAAAAGGGAATTTTGGAGCGAACCGGATCTAAGAATTTTCTTGTCCCACTTTGGATTGATGGCACCATTCGGGTTTCAACAACCATTCTTGAGCGCGGTGGCACTACAACCAAAGTTAACGAAGCTCCAAAGCCCCTGAGTTCTAAAGAGTGGCAGCAAGTTATTGAGCTAACCGAGAAAACCGTAATCGAAAACGAAGCTAAGTGGTTGGTTGTTGCTGGCGCACTGCCAATTGATGAATCAACTGGAACCTTTGTTGACCTGCATCCAATTTTTGAACGAATGGAGAAATTGGGTGTTCGAGTTGTATTAGATACCAGCGGTGACCCACTTGCCTATTGGGTCCGCCAAGGTGAAGCTGCAATTCTAAAACCAAATGCGGAAGAACTTGCCTCTGCTGTTGGCAGAGACCTGCTGACAAACGGCGACGTAATTGATGCAGCAAGGGAACTTTGCTCGCACGGTGTTGAGTGCGTGTTGGCATCATTGGGTGCCGATGGCATGTTGGCAGTTACTAAATCTCGCGCTTGGGCAACTAGAACAGCACCGGTAAAGGTAATCAACACTGTTGGTGCAGGCGATGCCACCCTCGCAGGATTTCTGGCAGCAATAACAAACAACCCACTTTCCGAAAATGACAAAGATTTCGGAGTGGAGTTCAATGTCCCGGTTGGCGCCATGACTGCGGTTCAGTGGGGTGCAGTGAAGGTATCTCAGCCAACCAGTGGCCTGGATCACATTGACAATCTGCCTGAGGTGTTCTTGACTGAGGATGTAGACCTGGCAGCACCGCTCAAAGAGCCAGCAATTCACAAGGAGAAGTAGCCATGCCAGTAGCAACCCCTGATGCCTATCTAGCGATGTTGGATCGGGCCAAGTCCCAGAAGTTTGCTTACCCGGCTATCAACATTTCCTCTTCCGCTACCGCGATTGCTGCCTTGCAAGGTCTTCAAGAATGCGGGTCCGATGGAATCCTGCAGGTCTCTACAGGTGGAGCAGAGTACTTCTCTGGTTCAACCGTGAAGTCCATGGCAATTGGTGCTCAGGCAATGGCTGCTTTTATTCGAGAGGCAGCTAAGGGATATGGAATCACCGTTGCGTTACACACTGATCACTGCCCCAAGGGACATCTGGACGGCTTCGTTCGACCGTTGTTGGAAGTTTCTGCAGAGCGTGTGAAGAGCGGCCTTGATCCACTTTTCAATTCCCACATGTGGGATGGCTCTGCAGTTCCGCTTACTGAGAACTTAGAAATTGCAAAAGAGCTACTGGCAAAGACCACTGCGGTTGGATCAATTCTGGAGATTGAAGTTGGAGTTGTCGGTGGCGAAGAAGACGGTGTTGAAGGTGGATCTGGAAAAGATCTTTTCACAACAGTAGAAGACGGTATGGCTACCGTCGAAGCACTAGGTCTTGGAGAGAACGGAAGATACCTAACTGCTCTAACCTTTGGAAATGTACATGGAAGCTATAAGCCTGGGAGTGTAAAGCTAAAGCCAGAGCTACTAGATGAAATTCAAAAAGCAGTGGGAGCCAAGTACTCCAAGGACCTACCTTTTGATCTTGTTTTCCACGGCGGTTCCGGATCAACCGATAAGGAAATCGCAGACGCAGTTAGCTTCGGTGTTATCAAGATGAACATCGATACTGATACTCAATACGCTTTCACTCGCGCGGTTGCTGGACACATGTTTGCAAACTACGACGGTGTTCTGAAGTTGGACGGCGAAGTTGGAAATAAGAAGGCCTACGACCCTAGGGCTTGGGGCAAGCTAGCTGAAGCTTCAATGGCTGCCAGAGTTGCCCAGGCCGCTAACCAGTTGGGTTCAGCTGGTAAATCCCCAACTGCATAATGATCGAGCGCTCCCCTTTTTACCAAAACGGAAATCCTAGGTACAAAGGAAAGTTCAAACAGTCAGAAATGCACGGCTATTGGGAGTTTTTTAGAAAAGACGGAACTCTGATGCGTTCTGGGAGCTTTGATTCGGGTAAACAAATTGGAATTTGGGCTAACTACGACCAGTCTGGTCATCCTCACAAAGAAACGGATTTTGGCTCCTAAGAGCGCTTTGCCTTGTTACTAGTGTCTTGACCGGCTTCTTTTAAATCCTTACGTAATTCCTTTGGCAGTGAGAACTGAACATCTTCTTCAGCGGTAGTGATCTCAGTTGGCTTACCAAATTGACGCTTCTCCAGGTACTCAAGCACCTCATCGACAAGTTCTTCGGGTGCAGAGGCTCCTGAGGACACTCCGACAGTTTCGACACCCTCAAACCATTCTTCTTTGATCTCACTGGCGTAATCGATTCGGTAAGCGGCCTTTGCGCCGGCTTCCAAGGCAACCTCTACTAGGCGCACGGTGTTGGAAGAATTTGCAGAACCAATAACCAAAACTAGGTCAGATTCGGATCCAACCTTCTTGATTGCGACTTGGCGATTCTGGGTTGCGTAGCAAATGTCATCACTTGGTGGATTCTGAAGAGTAGGAAACTTCTCGCGAAGTTTCAGCACAGTTTCCATTGTCTCGTCGACTGAAAGGGTGGTTTGTGAAAGCCAAATAACTTTCTTAGGGTCTTTTACCTTGGCGTTTTCAATTCCCGCTTTGCCGTCGACAAGCTGAACATGATCTGGTGCCTCGCCAGCGGTACCTTCTACTTCTTCGTGACCTTCGTGACCAATCAACAAAATGTCATACTCTTCAGCAGCAAATCTTTGGACCTCGCGGTGCACCTTTGTAACCAACGGACAGGTGGCATCAATTGTGTTTAGCCCGCGAGCCTCAGAAGCTTTTACAACAGCAGGGGATACCCCGTGAGCGGAGAAAACTAGCGTCGAACCTTCTGGAACTTCATCAACCTCGTCAACAAAAATTGCTCCACGCTTTTCCAGGCCGGTAACAACGTGCTTGTTGTGAACGATTTCCTTGCGAACATAAACAGGGGCTCCATAGTGATCCAAGGCTTTTTCAACCGCTATAACGGCACGGTCCACACCGGCGCAGTAACCCCTAGGGGCGGCCAAAAGCACGCGCTTTGAAGGGGTAATATTTATTTGGTTCACAGCTCAATCTTACGAGAGATAACTCAACCACCTAAAGGAACGCTCATGTCAGAGGATCAACTGCAGCAATCCTCTGAATCTAGAGTGTCTAGTGAGCTAACTCCCTGGAGTGTGGCCAATTTCACCAGCTCCTTAAAGGACTGGATTACAAAGCTTGGCAATGTCTGGGTTGAGGGCCAAATCTCTCAAATCAGCCCCAAAAAGGACGTCTTTTTCGGAGAACTGCGTGACCTGGTGGCTGACAAGGGCTTCTCTATTCACTCCAGAAGACCCGATGTTCTAAACACCATCTCTGAGCTAGCCGCTGGAGACCGTGTCGTGTGTTTGGTCCATCCGGATTTCTGGGAGAGATCCGGAAAAACCAGCATGGATGTTTTGGCAATTAGAAAAGTTGGGCTTGGCGAACTACTCGAGAGAATCGAGCGATTGCGTCAACAGCTAATCAAAGAAGGTCTTACTCTTGCCGAAAGAAAGCAACCGCTGCCATTTCTTCCAAACCTCATCGGACTCATTACCGGAGCTAACAGCGATGCTGAAAAGGATGTCCTGGAAAATGCCAAGCAGCGTTGGCCAGAAGTTCGATTCAAGATTCAACACACTCCCGTTCAAGGAGATAAAGCGGCTGCAGAAATAATTAAAGCTATCCAAGCTCTCGATGCCGATAGTGAAGTTGACGTAATCATCATCGCTCGCGGAGGAGGCTCATTTCAAGATCTTTTGGTTTTCTCTGACGAGCAAGTTGTTAGAGCGGTGGCGAATTGTAAGACACCTGTTGTTAGTGCAATCGGTCATGAAAATGATCGCCCACTAACCGATGACGTTGCCGACTTCCGAGCATCAACTCCGACGGATGCTGCAAAAACTGTAGTCCCAGATGTAGTTGAAGAGCGTAAGAAAATTTCTATGGCGTTAGAAAGAATTTCTCTACGGGTCTCGGGTTTTGTTCAAAACCAACTCGAGCTGCTAGCTGGCATTAGATCAAGGCCAGTTTTTGCGAACCCGTTCACAATAGTCGATGAGAGATTCTTGAACATCAGCCAGTTACTGTCAACTTTGCAGTCCCAGACAAAGAACTTCCTGGACAAAGAACAGCTGCAAATTGCAGGCCTTCGCGGTCAGGTTCGAGCGCTGTCCCCAAAGCTAACTCTTGATAGAGGATATGCGGTAGTTAGAAACCTCAAGGATGGAGTAATCACTGACCCGAAGAAAGTTTCCAAGGGTGAAAAGCTGCGAGTCACGCTCTCCGGAGGCGACCTCGGGGTCACGGCAGATTGAAAGTAGGCTAGAGACATAATGAGTGAATCCAATAAAGACATCGAGGCCATGAGCTACGAGCAAGCTCGCGACGAATTAATCAAAGTAGTTGCTGAGCTCGAGACGGGTTCAGTCACCCTAGAAAAGTCAATGCAACTTTGGGAACGAGGCGAGGCGCTGGCTAATCGCTGCGACAAGTGGCTTTCTGGAGCAAGAGACCAACTAGAGAAGGTTTCCAAGACTAAGAAAACTGGGTCCGAGTGAGCGATGCCGCGGCCAAGCGTCGTGCACGGCAGACGCTAATAAATCTGCTCTTGTCTCTAGGGGCAACCATTGGCCTGATGCTTGTATTGATACTTGCTGTTCCGCGCGATGACTCCAATAGAGTTCAGGCGGTTGATTTTCAAGAAATTGCTTCTCAGGCGGAAAGTGAAGCACCAGGTAAATTGCTGGTGCCAACTCTTCCAGTCGACTGGTATTCCAACGCGGCCCGGTATCGATCTGCGGCTCAAGACGGAGTTGCGAGCTGGTATGCAGGATTTGTCGGGCCAAATAATGAATTCATTGCTCTGACACAAGGTTTTGATGTAAACCAAACCTGGATTCAGATTCAGCTTGAGGCAAATAAGCCAACCGGTGAGATAACTCTTGGTGAACAGACCTGGTCTATCTATGAATCCACCAAGACCAACACCCCAGCCAAGTCAAAGGACTTTTTGATGCTCCTGGAATACCAGAATCATGCGGTCTTGGTTTACGGTGTGGCGCCTAGGCAGCAGTTGGAAGATTTCGCAACTCAGCTTTCTTTGATGATTGAAACAAACTAGGGCCCAGTTATCAGCTAAAGAGAGTAAATTAGGGGTTGTGAAAGTAAGAAATTACTTAGTAAATATCACACTTATTTTCAGGTACTAGTTTTAGGCGGGACGGCAATGGAATTTCGAATTGAACACGACACCATGGGTGAAGTCAAGGTCCCTAAGGATGCTCTTTATTCCGCGCAGACCCAACGAGCTGTTGAGAACTTTCCAATCTCGGGCTCAACACTGGAGAAAGCCCACATCGCGGCCCTTGCACAAATCAAAAAAGCAGCAGCCCTTGCTAATGCCAAGCTGGGGGTTCTGGACCAGAAAATTGCTGACGCCATTGCAAAAAGTGCTGATGAGGTAATTACCGGAAAACACGATGGTGAGTTTCCAGTAGATATTTACCAAACCGGCTCCGGTACCAGTTCAAACATGAACATGAACGAAGTGCTTGCCTCTCTAGCTTCTAAACACCTGGGCGAAGCAGTGCACCCAAACGATCACGTGAACGCTTCACAGTCTTCTAACGACGTCTTTCCAACCTCGGTCCACCTAGCCGTTACCTCCGCCATCGTTTCAGACCTGTTGCCAGCACTTGACTACCTAGCTGGAAAATTGGAAGTAAAGGCCAAGAACTGGTCCCAGGTCGTCAAGGCAGGTCGCACTCACCTGATGGACGCAACCCCAGTGACTCTGGGTCAAGAATTTGGTGGTTACGCAGCTCAGATTAGATATGGCATTGAAAGAATCCAAGCAACCATCCCTCGTGTTGCAGAGGTTCCTCTGGGTGGAACAGCTGTTGGGACCGGAATCAACACCCCTAAAGGTTTCCCACAAGAAGTAATCAAGCTCTTAGCTAAGGCCACATCTTTACCGATCACCGAAGCTAGAGATCACTTTGAGTCTCAAGGGGCAAGAGATGCCCTGGTAGAAGCTTCTGGAGCTCTTAGAGTTTTGGCAGTTAGCCTAACCAAGATCAATAACGACTTGCGCTGGATGGGCTCTGGTCCAAACGCTGGCTTGGGAGAGTTAGTTATTCCAGATCTTCAGCCAGGTTCCTCGATCATGCCCGGCAAGGTAAACCCTGTCATTCCAGAAGCAGTTTTGATGGTTTGTGCAAGGGTTATTGGAAACGACCAGACTGTTGCGTGGGCTGGAGCCAGCGGAAACTTCGAGCTCAATGTTGGAATTCCTGTTATGGGAAATTCGCTGCTTGAATCGATCAGGCTACTTGCAAACTCTTCTAGAGTTCTTGCAGACAAAACAATTGAAGGCCTGAAGGTAAACACGGACCGTGCTTTGGCTTTGGCTGAATCAAGTCCAGCAATCGTAACGCCCCTAAACAAGGTGATTGGTTACGAAGCCGCAGCCAAGATTGCCAAGTATTCAGTGGAAAAGTCCATCACCGTTCGCGAAGCCGTTATTGACCTAGGTTTTGTTGAGCGAGGCGAAATTAGCGAAGCTGATCTGGACAAAGCACTAAACGTGCTGTCTATGACCAAGCCCCCACAGTAATCGCTCCAAAAAAACCAGCTATCAAATAGGGCCCTAGCGGCATTGATCCGCCAAGCTTTATCTTTCCTAGCACTAGAAGAATTAGGGCAACGATTCCCGCTACCAAAAAACTAATTAGTAGCGCGAGAACCGGAAGGGTAACCGAGTACCAACCAAGGGTCAGAGACATCGCGGCCATCAGCTTTACATCTCCCATTCCAAGTAACCCCAAGCGGTTTAGACCCAAAGAAACCAAAAAAGTTGCGAGCATAGCCACAGTTGCCCAAAGCATGTTCCACCAAATGCCACTGGCAATTCCAGCGGCCACTTGCCCAATCAACGTGATGGGGAAAGCCGGTAGGACGTATTTATTTGGCAGGCGACGTTGCAAAATATCGGTCTTGGCTAGCGGCCAAGCAGTGAGAGCCAAGTAGCCAAGACCGACTGCTGAAAATATCGAGGCAAGATTTTCGAACACCCAAGCAGGGTATTTTGAAACCGAGGCTGGGGTTAAAACTTATCCCCAAGCAAGAATTGTTGGTTTAGGCTCCGAAGCGGCGATGTCTTCTGGTGAAGGCGCGAATAGCTCTCAGAAAGTCAACTTTTCTAAAGTCTGGCCAGAGTGCTTCCTCGAAGTACAGCTCAGAATTACTTGATTGCCAGAGCAGAAAACCGCTTAGGCGCTGCTCACCCGAGGTTCTAATGATTAGATCCGGGTCAGGTTGGTCTGAGGTGTAAAGGTGAGAAGCTATCAATTCGGGCGTAAGCGAGTCTGAAAGTTTTGATAGGTCGCCGCCAGAAGCAATCGAGGATTGCACGATGGATCTCATGGCGTCGGTAATCTCCTGGCGGCCACCATAACCAATGGCCAGGTTCACCGTTGCACCCTTGGTATTAGCGCTAGCTTTCTCTGACTTTTCAAGAGAGTCTAAGAATTCTTTAGACAGTGCGTTTCGATCTCCCATGACCCGAATCTTCCAATTGCCTCTGTTGACCATTTCCTTGGCTAACTTATCCAGAATTACAAAAAGGTCCTCTAGCTCTTGTTGGTTTCGCTGCTTCAGATTCTCGGTTGAAAGAAGGTAAAGGGTGATAACTGGGACAGCCAGCTCATCGCACCAAGAAAGGAATTCAAATATCTTCTGTGCTCCGGCAATGTGTCCTGATTTGGCTTTTGAGCCATTGTTCTTATCGGCCCATCTTCTATTGCCATCAAGCATTACCGCTATGTGTTTCGGGATGTTGTCTTTATCGAGCTGGCGCTCGAGGCGAGCTTCATAAATGCTATAAACAGGATTTCGCACATTCCAAGGCTACCGCCTCGAAACCCATCTAGAGTTGAACCATGGTAAAAAAGCAAACACCCGGGGAGCCGATGCACTTGCCGCTGTCTGAAATGACTAAGAGCGAAGAAGATTTAAAGCCATCCTGGCGCGGCTGGATCCACACTGGAGTTTTGCCAATTGCCGTCGCTGGCGGTGTGGTGCTTGTTGTTTTGGCTGATGGGTTGACAGCAAAAGTTGCGGCGGCAGTTTTCTTTGCCAGCTCAATATTGCTGTTTGGAACTAGCGCTATCTACCACCGTTTCAACTGGAAACCGAAGGCCAAGAAAGCCCTCAAGAGATTTGATCACGCAAACATCTTCTTGCTAATAGCAGGAAGTTATACGCCAATAACTTTGCTTGCACTCCCCCAGGAAAAGGGGTTATTACTGATTATTGCTATTTGGGCAACGGCTCTGCTGGGCATTGGCTTTAGGATTTTCTGGCTTGGCGCTCCAAGATGGTTGTATGTAATCATCTACATCGTCATGGGTTGGGCTGCGGTTGTTTACCTGCCAGATTTTATAAACGTTAACTTGGCGATGATGGTTCTAATTCTTGCCGGTGGTTTGATGTACACGCTGGGAGCCGTTTTCTACGCTATGAAAAGACCTAATCCAGTCCCGGGACACTTCGGCTTTCATGAAATCTTTCACAGCTTTACAGTTTTGGCATTTTTGTGCCACTGGAGCGCGGTGTTGATAATCTGCCTGAACCCAGTTCCAGGCTCATTCGCCTAACTAGTTAGAGCTTGGCGGGTTTCCGCCCTGTTCCTCAAGATCTAGCTTCTGAACTATCTCTGCGCGATAGCGAACTCTGCGGACTCTTCTAGTCATGTCAAAAATAATGAAGATAGCTGCTCCAGCCACTCCAAAAGTGGCTAAGAAGCCCACTACTCCGGGGCTATACCAGGTGTCATCAATAACAACGTCACTGGGGGCCTCGGTGGCTAACCAAACTACTAATTGATTCATACCCTTAAGTATGAGCCACAATCTTCAGTTAACCTTGATTAGTGAGCAAAAACATTCTCCAGCAACGCTACGGTCGAGATCGGTTTCGAAACCGTGATCGGATTCTGGCTATTTCAATTGCAGCGGTGGCGCTCACTTCTTTTCTGATTTGGGCAATTTTCGTAAGCATCGATAACTCCAATCAGGTAACTCACAGAGACATCGCCTACGAGGTAATTGACGAGTACTCAACCAATGTGACCTTTGAGGTTTCCAGAAACCCAGGACAAGCAGTCAGTTGTGACCTCACGGTGTTAAATCAGTCCTTTGCAATTGTTGGGTTCTTGACAGTGGATGTGGCGGCTTCGGAGAGTCGCTCTACAGTGATTTCTAGCTCCATTCGCACCACAGAACTGGGCGTATCGGGCTTGGTTGATGGCTGTCGCTGAATTAGGCTAGAGAGATTATGTCTGAAACTAACGATGCCACCTGGCTAACTCAGGAAGCCTACGACCGTCTTGCCAATGAACTAGAACAGCTGCTAACGGTTGCTCGCGCCGACATAGCTAAAAGAATTCAAGAAGCTAGAGAAGAAGGTGACCTCAAAGAAAATGGTGGTTACCACGCTGCCAAGGAAGAGCAAGGCAAGATCGAATCTCGAATCAATCGCCTGGAAGAGATCTTGGCAACCGCTCAGGTTGGTGAAGCTCCTAAAGCTCACGGAATTGTGCAGCAGGGGCTAGTAATCTCCGTTGAGCTAAATGGTTCTGAAAAGAAGTTCTTACTGGGAAGCGCCGAGATCAACGATGAAGACATTGAGGTTTACAGCCCAGATTCTCCAATTGGAAGCGCCATCATGGGCAAGAAAATCGGCGAGCAGCTAGATGTTTACTTGCCAAATGGTAAAACTATCCAGGTCAAGATTCTGGATGTGACTAACAGCTAGTCTTCTCGAGACGGCTGCAGCTTTGGCCTAAGTCCTGCTTTTTCCAAAGCCTTTACAACTTCCATGCGATGGTTGTGCCCACTTGTTTCAACCGAAAGATTCAACTCAACTTCACTAATCTGAAGGCCATTGCCGTGACGGGTATGCAGGACTTCGATTACGTTGGCGTGTGCTCCAGCGATCACTTCAGCTGTCAAAGCAAGTTGACCCGGACGGTCTGGAAGCATGACTGAGAAGTTGGTGTAACGGTCGGATGTAGATAGACCGTGGCGGATAACTCTTTGAAGCAAAAGCGGGTCCATATTTCCACCGGACAAAATAGCAACGGTCTTGCCTTTAGCCTTGGCTTTCCCGCTCATTAGAGCCGCTACTGCAACCGCTCCAGCTGGCTCTACAACTTGCTTGGCTCTTTCCAGAAGAACCAAGATGGCCTTGGCGATATCGTTCTCCGAAACGGTTACCACTTTGTCAACGTACTTTTTGATGAGCTCGAATGGCACACGACCCGGCTTGGAAACAGCAATTCCATCGGCAATGGTTGGTGTGGTCTGTATTTCGGTAACCTTACCAGCCCTAAGAGATGCCGGGTAGGCGGCTGAGTGCTCTGACTGCACACCGATTACTTTAATCTTTCTGCCCTGAGCCGCAGCTGCAAGCTTGGCCGCCACGGCGACGCCGGCGGCCAGCCCCCCTCCACCGATCGCAACGACAATTGTTGAAACATCTGGGTGTTGCTGGAGAATTTCTAAACCAACTGTTCCTTGGCCCATGACAACATCGATGTGATCAAATGGCGGTATAAAGATTGCACCAGTGTTCTTGGCTTCTTCCTGAGCAGCCTTTAGGCACTCGGCAAAAGTAGCGCCATGCTGAACAACCCTTGCTCCGTAGTTTCTGGTGGCCTCGACCTTAGGCAAGGATGCACCGATTGGCATGTAAACAGTGGCTTTGATTCCGAGCTTTTTTGCAGCCAAGGCAACACCCTGCGAATGATTTCCAGCCGACGCTGCGATAACGCCCTGTTTCTTCTCTGCTGCGCTGAGGTGGCTCATTCTGTTGTACGCGCCTCGTACTTTGTATGCTCCGGTGCGCTGAAGGTTTTCACACTTTAGGTAAACCTGTTGACCAACTAGGTCAGAAAGAAAATTTGAGTGAAGAGTTGGGGTTTCAATGGCAACTTTTCTCACATTCGCAAGCACGGTCTCAAAATCAGACAGCGTAGGAACTACCACTGGGGATTGAGTAGTCATTGGTGCCTTTCGGGAAAAATTGCCTAAGACCCAAGTTTAGTTAGATTTGCGGCTAGAACTTAGTGCCCATTTCCTGAATACGTTCGATTCTCTTAGGGATCGGAGGGTGAGTAGAAAATAGCCTCTCGGTGAACCCAGGCTTGATTGGATCATTCATGAACATGTGAGCCATGGATGCGCTCACTTTCTGCATTGGGCGGCCATATTCGCCCAGCTTCTGGAGTGCGCTGGCTAATCCTTCTGGGTAGCGGGTGATCTCAACGCCGGTTGCATCAGCTAGGAACTCGCGTTGACGGGAAACAGCAGCCGTGACAATGGGTCCAATGAACCATGCAATAACGCTTGCCACAACTCCCACCATAAGAAATACTGCTCCAGCATTGTCTCTAGATCTGTTGCCTCCCGCAAAGAAAGCGGCTCTAATGGCAAAATCTGCCAAGATTCCAACAGCACTAACCAAGCCAAAGACGATGGTTGTTACTCGAATGTCGTAATTTCTGATGTGAGCTAGCTCGTGGGCCATAACTCCCTCGAGCTCGTTATCGTCCATGATCACTAGTAGTCCAGTGGTTGCCGCCACGATTGCGTGCTCAGGATCTCGTCCTGCTGCGAACGCATTAGGGGCAGGATCGTTGATGATGTAAACCTTTGGCATCGGGATACCTTCGGCAATCGATAGATTCTCCACGGTGCGCCAAAGACGAGGGTTATCAGACTTCTGTATTTCAACTGCTCCAGTCATACCAATGGCGATCTTTCCTGCCATGTAGTACTGAAAAATTGTGTAAACCAAAACAAAGCCTACGATGAACAGTGCAGATGATCCGTTACCGGAAGCTGTGCCCCACCAAATTGAAATCGCACTCAAAAGCGCAACGAACAAGCCAATGATAATTATCGTGTTGCGCTTATTAGCAGCGATTGCTGAATACATATTGCTTTTCTCTTGAGTTTAGAAGCTAGCCTTTGGCGGCTCTGCGATGCTTGCAGCATCGGCCACCTCAAAGAACTCGCGAGCTGGGAAACCAAGACCCTTTGCAAAGAAGTTTTGTGGGAACTGCAACACCTTGGTGTTGAGCTCTCTCACTCCACCGTTATAGAAACGCCTCGATGCCATGATCTTGTCTTCGGTGTCGGTTAGCTCTGCTTGAAGCTGCAAAAAGTTCTGGCTTGCCTGTAGCTGCGGGTATGCCTCGGCAACTGCAAACAATGACTTGAGTGCGCCCTGCAGCATATTCTCTGCCTTGGCTGCCTGCTCCGGGTGAGCAAGGGCTTCTGGTGAAACGGTAGCCGCACGGGCCTTGGTGACATCGTCAAAGACTTTGCCTTCGTAAGCTGCGTAACCCTTTACGGTTTCGATCAGATTAGGAATAAGATCCGCTCTGCGCTTTAGTTGGACTGTAATATCAGACCAGGCCTCATCAACTCGAACATTGAGTGCCACTAGAGCGTTATAGGTAGACCAGAGCCAGATTCCAACTAGGACAACTAGACCAACCAGTACTAAAAGAGCAATATCCACGAAAATTCCTATCGGTTATGAAGTGTGTTCCTTACAAAAATGTTAGGTCAGAAAGCTCAAAAATTGGCTGTTAGCGCTAATCTCACAGAAAACTAATAGGTGTGCCCCCGATGGGACTCGAACCCATACTGTGACGATTTTAAGTCGTCTGCCTCTGCCATTGGGCTACGGGGGCCTTGGAATCCAAGTTCTTCTAGCTCTTTGGTCTAGAGGCCCAGGTTTCAAAGGCTAATCGAGGGTCCTTGCTAGCTGCAATAGACACAACATCGCGACTTAGCAAGAAGTTAGCAATCCAACCGCCTAGAACCCTAAACTTGCGCTCCCACATCGGCATTGCAAGCACGTGGTAACCGCGGTGCATGAACCAGGCAAGCAACCCGGTGATAGCAAGGTTTCGGTACTGGAACACTCCGACTCCAATTCCAAGGCCGGCAACCGCTCCCATGTTTCTGTGGAAGTAAGGTTTGATTCCCTCGCCACGCAAGTTTGCCACCAAGTTTTTAGCGAGCAGCTTTCCTTGACGAACGGCGTGCTGAGCGTTTGGAACGCAGTAGCCCCCGACCCCGTCTCCAGAAAGATCTGGGACGGCGGAGTTGTCTCCCGCGGTCCAAGCATCAGCGATGATGTTTTCGCCATCAACAATTCGAAGTGAAGTGTCTGCTGTTACTCTTCCTCTTTCGTCGAGAGGCAAATCGGTGTTCTTAACTGCAGGGTTTGCCATAACTCCAGCGGTCCAAACGATGAT
This sequence comes from Rhodoluna sp., assembly GCF_044239955.1. Classification (GTDB taxonomy): domain Bacteria; phylum Actinomycetota; class Actinomycetes; order Actinomycetales; family Microbacteriaceae; genus Rhodoluna. Next base: position 9,404 of record NZ_JBIIAL010000006.1, on the reverse strand, counting down.
GTCTGCTTCAATCTTGAGGCCATCGGAAAGCTCGATAAATCCACCTTCAGCCGACTGCAGCTGAGTGTCCAAGTGAACTTTGGCGTTTCGATCTTGCAGGTTCTTCACAACCCACTGGCTGGTCTTTAGAGAAACCTCTGGCATGACTCGGCTCATCGCTTCGACGAGATGGAACTGAACCTCGTCAAATTTGATGTTCTTGTAGTAGCGCAATAGATAGGTAGCCAAAGACAGCATCTCAGCAAAAGTCTCAATACCCGCAAAACCTCCACCAACTACAACGAAGGTAAGCAGTTTTTGACGCTCCGCTCCAGCTGGCAAGCTGGCAGCTCGATCGAAGTTGGTTAGCAAGCGGTTGCGGACCTCCATTGCCTCTTCGATAGTTTTCATGCCGATTGCCAAATCAGCAACACCAGGAATTGGGAAAGTTCTGGATACCGCTCCTGCGGTCACAACAATCTGGTCATACTCAATCTCGTAAGGATCTAGGTTTGGGCTCGAAACCGTTACCTTTTTTTCCTTGTGATTGATGAAATTCACTTTTCCGCCAACAATGCGGGTGCGCTTTAGGTGCCTGCGATAGGACACCAAAACGTGCCTTGGTTCAATGGATCCGGCGGCAACTTCGGGCAAGAAGGGCTGGTAGGTCATATAAGGCAGGGGGTCTACAAGGGTCACCTCAGCTTCATTTTTACCAAGGTACTTTTCAAGCTTCTTTGCGGTGTAGAAACCGGCATAGCCGCCACCAACGATCAAGATTCTAGGCATTGAACTAATTTACTACTTTCGTTTTTCTTCTTTTGGGCTGTGGCCAGCTGGCCGAAAGGCAAAATACAAGAATGTTGCAAGAAGCCCTAGACCAGCATAGCCAGCAAGTGGAAGCCAATTGCTGATATCCGAGTACCAGGGAGCAGCAGTTATTGGTTCTTCAAAAGACGTGATTGGAGTCGGGGCCTGAATTGGGCTGACAATATCTCCTGGGGCAGCTTCTTTGTCGGTACTGGCTCTATAGAGTTCGATCCACTGCTCCAAAGAGCCGAGGGGATTTTCCGTTACTGGGGGAATCTCGGCTAGTAGCGCCTGATTAGCGTCAATTACCCCGTAACCGTAGCTTGTTGAGTAGCCCTCAAAACCATTCTTACTCGCCGAGCTGATAACTCGATTGACAACATTGGCCGCATCCATGTCCGGATACATTGATCGGATTAGAGCTACCATTCCAGAAACAATTGGCGTGGCCCCGCTGGTACCTGACCACATTCGGTACTCGCCACCAGGAAACGCGCCAATCAATTCTTCAGCTGGTGCGGTAACACCAATAGTTAATCCATTTGTTGAAAATTTTTCCGAGGGCAGGCCATTTCTATCTAGTCCAGCAACCGAAATAACACCAGGTATGCTTGCGGGCGCCGATACCTGCTCGGTTCCATCTATCCTGTTTCCTGCCGCCGCCACAACAACAACATCATTTTCAAATGCGTATAGGAATGCCTGGTCCCAACTTTCGGGCCAGGAAACAGAGTTTCTAGTAAGTGAAAGATTTATGACTTGCGCACCGTTATCTACCGCCCAAATTATGCCATCAGCAATTTGGGAATCAGTATCTAGTCCTTCAACTCCAAATGCGATAGAGACCGAAAGCAATTCGGCCTTTGGTGCAACACCGATTATTTCGGACTCACCGCGACCAGCCGCAATGGACGCCACCATTGTTCCGTGATAACTGTTGCTTCCCACTGGTGTTTGACCATCACTTGATCCAAGCCCCGACATGTCTGTGCCGCCAACCACGGCGCCCTGCAAGCTCGGGTGGGTGGAGTCAATGCCAGTATCAATGATCGCTATTTTGACGCCCTCACCCTGACTTGAATCCCACGCGCTGGTAAAACCATAGTCATCGAGCCAGTACTGTTGGTCGCGAACCGAATCTGCCATTGCCGCGCTCGATGGGCCTACAGTTAACAGCACCGATGCTGCCAAAACAACTAGCTTTCGCATACGCACCTACTTGGTGACCAACTACAGGCCTCTAGAGCGAGGTCGCCGATGATGTTTACGCCAGGGCCCTTGGCTAAAGAATGAGCGACAAGGGAGTGCAGACACTTCACGCGAGTTGGCATTCCACCAGCGGAAATACCTTCGATTTCTTCGACGACACCGAGCTCTGCTCGATCCGAAAGATAGCTTTGGTGCGCGCTTTGGTAATTCTTGGAAAGATCTTCATCTTCACCAAGTTGATCTTGAAGCTTTGTCATGAGCCCCTCTGCTTCAAGAGTTGAGACCGCTGATGTAGCAGCCGGCAAAGTTAGGTAATAAACGGTTGGAAAAGGTGTGCCATCTTCGAGCCTCGGTTTGGTTTGAACCACAACCGGATTGCCACAGCAACACCTTGCAGCAATAGCCACAATGTCCCTTACGGGCCTTCCAAGTTGCTTGGTGACAGCTTCGAGGTCTTTATCTGTTGCACTACTCAGTGGCACTGGTTGGTTCCTGATTAGGCTCTTCCAGGCCCGCTCGCAAAGTTGATTCCAAAAGTGCTTCCACCCAGTTCGTTTCGCTGGCTAAAACCTCAAGGCTAAATCCGCTGCTCTTTCTTTGCTCCGCTAGCATCGCACCTACTGTTCCAGAAGTATCAGAGAGGTCAATTCCTTCAGCATCCATTACTAGGAAGCTGACTTCACCTGGCATGACAAAGTAGAGTCGATCTCTTGCTTGTGCGCGGATGTATACCTCGTCATCCCAACGAAGACGCTCCTGCTGCATACCCTCTAGATTTTGCTTAGCCTGCTCAACTAGCGTTTGATAGTCAGCAATCTCTCTTCGTTGTTCGTACCAGATCTGTATGCCTGGAGCTAGCGTAAACATTCCAATAAGGATTACCGCCAGTAGCGCTAGCGTGTAGCTATTTAGCCGACCGGTGATTCTCATTTAGTTTCCTAGCGAAAGTTTTTGAAAGCCTTGGCTCCTGGGTAGTAAGCCGCGTCGGCAAGTTCTTCTTCAATGCGCAGCAGTTGGTTGTACTTAGCCACTCGCTCGCTTCTAGCCGGAGCACCTGTTTTAATCTGACCGGCATTGGTAGCTACTGCTAGATCTGCAATAAAAGTGTCTTCGGTTTCACCGGACCGGTGCGAAATGATTGCTGTCATTCCGTTGCGCTGAGCAAGAGCGACTGCGTCCAGCGTCTCGGTCAAGGTGCCGATTTGGTTTACTTTTACCAGAATGCTGTTTGCAGTTCCTTTATCGATTCCGGTTTGGAGTCTTGCTGGGTTGGTGACAAACAGGTCATCGCCAACTAGCTGGACTTTGTCTCCGAGGCGCTTGGTCATTGCTGCCCAGCCATCCCAGTCATTTTCGTCTAGTGGGTCCTCGATGGAAACTAATGGGAAGGCAGCTACTAGGCCTTCGTAGTAAGTGATCATTTCTTCGGCCGAGTGAGCTTTGCCTTCGAAGTGGTACTTACCGTCTTTGTAGAACTCGGTGGCGGCAACATCAAGTGCCATGGCAATGTCGGTTCCGACTTTGTAACCGGCTTTTTCAATGGCTTCTGAAATCAATTCCAGGGCTGCGCGGTTAGTTGGAAGATCTGGAGCGAATCCACCCTCGTCACCTAGACCGGTTGAAAGGTTCTTGGACTGCAGCAAGGACTTTAGAGAGTGGTAAACCTCGGTTCCCCACCTAAGCGCTTCTGAGAAGGTCGGGGCACCAATTGGAACAATCATGAACTCTTGAACATCCACGCCGTTGTCAGCGTGAGCGCCACCGTTCAAGATGTTCATAAGTGGAACAGGAAGCGTGTGAGCGTTTGGTCCACCGAGGTACCGATAAAGAGGCAAGCCGCTGCTGTCAGCTGCAGCTTTAGCAACCGCTAGAGAAACACCCAAAATTGCGTTGGCACCCAAGTTTGATTTGTTGTCGGTTCCATCAAGGGAGATTAGGGCGTTATCAACCAATCTCTGATCGGTAGCATCAAAATCAACCAGCGCCTCGTCGATTTCTCCGATGACTCGAAGAACGGCTTTTTGGACACCCTTGCCTAGAAATCTGGACTTGTCGCCATCTCTTGATTCGTGAGCTTCGAAAGCTCCGGTAGAGGCGCCAGACGGAACAGCCGCACGACCAAAGGAGTCGTCATCTAGTAAAACCTCGACTTCAATAGTTGGGTTACCTCTCGAGTCGAGGATTTCGCGAGCACCGATGGCTTCGATAAGTGACAAGGGGTTTCTCCTTAGTTGGTGGAAATCAAATTCCAATGTGATTATCAGTTGCCGCCGTTGGCACACTACTAGTTTAGTTTGACTGGCCCTAGGCTATGGGTTTGATTGATAAGCCCTTGAAGCCTTCATGGGGCTTCTCAAGGCTCGCAAAGGAAGAAAAACCCTGTAGCTTCAAGCTATCTAGCAAGTTGTTCAGCTTCTTTGGTTTCGGCTCTAGCCTCACCTGGTAACCAGCTTCAATCGCCTGAGCTTGAGTAGCTAAGGCTTTCTGCAGATCCGACTGTTCGAAAACCAAAACTAGGTTCTTGTTTTCTGACAACTTTGCATCCACAAGGTCCGCAACTCTTTCAAAGCCCAGCGAGATTCCAACAGCCGCGACATCTTCACCTAGCCACTTGCCAACCATTCCGTCGTAGCGACCGCCGCCACCGATTGAGCTCCCAGATTCTGGGTGTTCAATTTCAAAGATGATTCCGGTGTAGTAACCCATGCCTCGAACTAGTGTCGGGTCAAATCGGAGCTTGCCTGGATGAAACTGCTCAAGCCCTGCAAAAACCGCTGCCAATTGCTCAGGTACCACTTGCTTGCCAGCAAGTGATTCAAGCCAAGTTTTGGCTTTAGCTGCAACTTCGTCGTTGAATCTTTCCTTGAGCTCAAGGCAAACCCCATCGATGCCGATCTTGTCTAGCTTGTCGATAGTGATCATCGCTCGAGAGTGATCTTTGGCTGCAATGCCAAGTTCTTGAATAGAGCGAGAGAGAAGTTCACGGTGATTGACTCGAATAGTTGCAGTTGAGATCCCAATGCTTTCTAGCGAGTGCAAGCTCGCATTTAGGATTTCTATTTCAGCTAAAGAACTCTCGTCGCCAATGATGTCGATATCGCACTGAACAAACTGTCGGTAACGACCTTTTTGCGGACGCTCCGCTCGCCATACTGGGCCGGTTTGAATTGCCTTCAAAATTTTAGGGAGCTTTGACTGGTTGGTTGCGTAGAACCTGGTCAAAGGAACAGTGAGGTCATACCTCAATCCAAGATCAGAAAGCTGGTCAGCACCTTTACCCAGTGCCCCCTCTAGCTCTTCGCCTCTTTTGAGGACCCGAAATGCCAAGCTTTCGTTATCCCCGCCATCACTACTTGTGAGGCGTTCAATGTTTTCAAGGGCAGGAGTTTCGATTTCCTGAAAACCAAACGAGCGATAGCTAGCCAAGATCTTTCCAAGTAGCTGATCTCGGGTGGCTTTTTCAACCGGCAGAAAATCACGCATGCCACGAGGTGGGTTGATTTGCTGAGCCATATTTCCAGTCTGGCAGACCAGAGCAAAAAACTTGCGTTAGCAAGCTAGTGCTTTGGCTACTTACCTATTACTCCAGCGTCAAAATCATCGCTTAGTTCAAACTGTCTGATCTCAACTTCTAACTCCCTGACGCTTTCGCGAAGTGCTCGCTCAGCGTCAAGACCCTTAGATTTTGCGGCCAAGACTAAGGCAAGAAGCAAGGCTCCAAGCTGATCTTCATCGCTTATCTCAATTGCGCCTGGTTCCTCAGTTCCCAGCACACCAAGCGATTGGGCTTTGCCGATTACCTTGTCGGCGAGAATCAAGGAAGGCAAAGCTTTAGGAATCCCATCTAGCACGCTTTCTCGCTCAGGCTTCTCACGCTGTTTGTGGGCGTCCCAATTTTGCATAACCTCTTCACCAGTGTCGGCTTTGTAGCGTTCGAGTTCTTCTGGGGTTCCAAAGACGTGCGGGTGACGTCCCTTCATTTTCTTTGTAGATAACTCTGCAACGTCTTGAATGCTAAAGCTCTCCCCTAAGGATCCAGACTGGGCAAGGTCGGAATGGAAAATCACTTGGTATAAAACATCGCCTAGCTCTTCCAGAATTTGCTCGCGGTTTCCTGATTCAATTGCCTCGACCAGCTCATAGCTTTCTTCAATCAAGTACTTGGTAAGTGATTGATGAGTTTGCTCTGCATCCCAAGGGCAGCCGCCTGGAGCTCGCAATTTGCTGGCTGTTGTTATTAGCTCATCGAGGTTAGTCATTTACTTCTACTTCCTTTTGAATTTCGGTTATGTCTTGGAAAACCCTGTGTGTGAAATCAATTAAGGCTTGGGTGGTTGAAGTGCCAGCCTCTATCGCAGCAGGAATTGGAATCTGAAGAATTCTTGCCGATTGCAAATACTTTAGCCCCTGATAGCTTCGCGACAGCTTCACCTGAATAGATTCGGTCATTTCAACAGGCTGTATGCGCATCATGTTTGAAAGCAAGTTAACATCTTTTAGGCCTAACCGGTTGGCAATTTGCCTTAGCTCGGTGACAAGGAGTAGATTCTTCACCTGCTCTGGGGCGGGACCATAGCGGTCTTCCAATTCGGCCAGAATTGCTTGAAGAGTTTCCTTAGTACCTGTTTCCCCGGACGCTGCCGAGAGCTTGTGATAGGCCTCTAGCCTTAGCCGCTCACTGTCTAGATAAGTGTGAGGGATGTGCGCATCAATAGGGATTTCAAGCTTTAGCTCAGCAGGCGAATCAATCTTGATTCCCTTGAAGTCAGCTACCGCCTCACCAATCATTCGAAGGTAAAGATCAAAGCCCACTCCAGCGATGTGCCCGGACTGTTCCCCGCCCAGTAGGTTTCCAGCGCCACGAATCTCAAGGTCCTTTAAGGCCACCTGGATTCCAGCGCCCAGCTCATTGTTTTGAGCGATGGTGGCTAGTCGGTCATGAGAGGTTTCACTAAGAGGCTTGCTCGGGTCATAGAAGAAGTAGGCGTAGGCACGCTCCCTGGAGCGCCCAACGCGACCTCTGATTTGATGGAGCTGCGAAAGCCCAAAGTGCTCAGCGCGGTCAATGATCAAAGTGTTGGCATTTGGAATATCGATTCCGGTTTCGATGATGGTGGTTGACACCAGGATGTCAAACTTCTTCTCCCAGAAATCAACGACAACTTGTTCTAGAGCCGCCTCGGGCATCTGTCCGTGAGCCACCGCAATTCTCGCTTCTGGAACCAACTTGGCAAGATCGTTAGCGGTTTTCTCGATTGTCGCAACCCTGTTGTGAACAAAGAACACTTGACCCTCGCGAATCAACTCTCGTCTAATCGCTGCCGCTACCTGCTTCTCGCTATAGCCACCAATGAAGGTAAGAATAGGGTGGCGATCTTCTGGTGGGGTTGCAAGTGTGGACATTTCCCTTATTCCGGTAATTGCCATTTCCAAAGTTCTTGGAATAGGAGTTGCACTCATGGCGAGAATGTCAACATTTGTTTTTAGAGCTTTGAGTTTTTCTTTATGTTCAACTCCGAAGCGCTGTTCTTCGTCGATGATTATCAATCCAAGATTTCTAAACTTCACACTGTCAGAAAGCAACCGATGGGTTCCAATCACCATGTCTACTTCACCGGTAGCTAGACCAGCAATTGTTTCGCGGACTTCTTTGGCGGTTTGAAAACGAGAAAGTGATTTCACGTTCACCGGAAATCCAGAGAATCTATCCATGACTGTGTCGGTGTGTTGTCTTGCCAGCAAGGTTGTTGGCACCAGCATGGCAACCTGCTTGCCATCTTGGATGGCCTTGAAGGCTGCTCTGATGGCAACTTCTGTTTTCCCGTACCCCACATCACCTGCTAGCAAGCGGTCCATGGGAATTGGTTTTTCCATATCCGCTTTGACTTCTTCTATTGTGGTGAGCTGATCCGGAGTCTCCTGAAAAGCGAAAGCTTCTTCGAGCTCATGCTGCCAAGGAGTATCCGACGCAAAAGCGTATCCGACAGAGTTCATCCTGGCCGAATAAAGCTTCACTAGATCTATTGCAATCTTTCGCACTGCCTTTCTGGCGTTACCTTTGGCACGCGCCCAATCAGAGCCGCCGAGCTTTGAAATAACTGGCGCTTCCGCCCCGACATACCTGGTGAGCATATCCAGCTGATCGGTTGGAACAAACAGGGTGTCTTCTGGGTAACCCCTTTTTGAGGATGCATATTCGATCAGCAAGTATTCTCGCTGGTGAACCCTGGCCCCAACACCGCTGGTTCGCTGAATTAGCTCCTTGAATCTCCCGATGCCATGAATCTCGTGAACCACGTAGTCGCCAGATTTGAGGGTTAGTGGATCAACTGCTTGACCTCTCTTGACAGCAAGTTTCCTGGCCTGGGGAGCAGAGTATGAACTCTTAGAGTAAAACTCCAGTTGAGTAAGAACGGTGAGCTTTGCGGCTTCTGAAACCAGGCCCTTTCTGATTTGAGACTGAATCAAGTAAACAGTGTTTGGTTTTGGTTCGTCAGGAATAGTGTCTGTAAGCACGGCGTTTGCGCCTGCTTGAACCAGTAACTCTTTGAGTCTTTCGTTTGTGCCCAAGCCTTCTGATGAGATCACTACAAGGTGCTTCTGACCAAGTTGATCCAATACCCACTCAAGGGCTGAGGCTTCGAGCCCTTTAAAGTTTGGAACTTCTAGAATTCCAAGATTCACAACTTCTTCCGAATCAAGGCCGAACGGCGAGATAGTAACTACCTGAAACTCGGAAAACTTTTGAGTGAAGCTAACAAAGTCAATGAAGCCACCGCCTGACAGATCTATTGGTGCCGATGCGCCATCCATCGCCGCGTCCCAGGCAGCGTGCAAGAACTCCTCGTTGGTCTCTACCAGGCTGGCAGCTCTTGCTGCCGCCTTCTCGGGAGATAACACAACAACCGACAAGAGCTTTGGAAGGTAGTCAAAGATTGAAACCATGCCATCAGCTAGCGCTGGGGCTAGCGATTCCATTCCCTCAACAGGAATACCCAACGAGATTTTCTCCAGCATCGCTGACAGGTTTGGAAACTCGTGCATCATCTCTCGTGCCTTGGAAGCCACATTTGGTGTGATCACCAACTCACGAGCTGGAAACAAAGTAACCGCATCGAGTTTCACCGCAGAGGATCTCTGGTCCGAAACTGAAAATTCCCGGATCTCCTCGAGTTCGTCACCGAAAAACTCCAGTCGTGCTGCGTGCTCCGCGGTGGTTGGAAAGATGTCAAGAATTCCACCTCGCACAGCAAACTCTCCACGCTTGGAGACCATGTCGACTCTTTGGTAGGCCTGCTCGACAAGCTTCAACGAAAGTTCGGGCAATAGGTACTCTTTGCCAGCTACCAGTTCGAGAGGTGGAAACTTATCAAGCCCTGCCACCACGGGTTGAATTGCTGCTCGTA
>NZ_JBIIAL010000005.1:0-59443 GCF_044239955.1 Rhodoluna sp. | reverse complement strand
GGGTCGCTACCTCTTCTACAAAGGAGTATGAACAAATGGCAGTTCGCGAACTAAAAAACTTCATCAATGGAAAATACGTTGAGGCTAGCTCCTCCGAAAGATCCGATGTTGTCAATCCAGCTAACGGAAAGACTTACGCCACCGCAGCAGTTTCTTCGGAAGCTGATGTTGCAAGTGCCTACAAAGCTGCCGAAGCTGCATTCGAAGTGTGGAGTAACTTCACTCCATCCGAACGTCAGCTAGCGCTATTTAGAATTGCCGATTCTCTTGCTGCAAGAAGCGGCGAAGCTGCCGATGTTGAATCTGAAAACACCGGTAAGCCAAGACCGACTCTTGTTGAGTATGAAATGGATCCATCGGTTGACCAAATTCGTTTTTTCGCGGGAGCTGCAAGAAATCTAGAAGGTCGCGCTACCGCAGAGTATGCCCGTGATCACACTTCTTCTATTCGTCGCGAGCCAATTGGTGTTATCGGTCAAGTAACTCCTTGGAACTACCCGCTAAACATGGCGGTTTGGAAATTTGCTCCAGCAATTGCAGCTGGAAACACCGTGGTATTGAAGCCATCGGATACCACCCCCGCCTCAACACTTTTACTGGCAGAAATCGCAGCCGAGCATTTGCCTCCTGGTGTATTCAACGTTGTGACTGGTAACCGCGACACTGGCCGCGCCATGATTGAAAACGAAATCCCACAAATGGTTTCTATTACTGGTTCGGTTCGTGCCGGTATGGAAGTTGCTAAGTCAGCTGCAGCTGATGTCAAGAAGGTTCACCTAGAACTTGGCGGCAAGGCACCGGTAATTGTCTTCCCAGATGCTGACTTGCAAAAAGCAGCAGCTCAGATTGTGGTGGCAGGTTATTTCAACGCCGGTCAGGACTGCACTGCGGCTACCAGAATCCTTGTTCACGAGAACGTGCATGATGAGTTCCTCGCGCTGCTAGTTGCAGAAGTTAAGGCCAACGCTCAAACCGGAGATCCAAAGCGCGATGACATCCTGTTTGGTCCAGTCAATAACGCAAATCAACTGGAGAGAGTAAAGGGCTTTATTGACCGTCTGCCTTCACACGCGAAGCTTGAAACCGGAGGCTCTCAGCTTCCAGGAGACGGTTACTTCCTAGAGGCAACTGTTTTGTCAGGCCTACAGCAAAAAGACGAGCACATCCAAAACGAAATCTTTGGTCCGGTGATAACCGTTCAGAAGTTCAAGGATGCCGATGAGGCTATGAGAAACGCCAACGACGTGAAGTATGGTCTTGCTGCGAGCGTATGGACCTCGAATCACACCACCGCAATGCGCTTTAGCAAGGGCTTGAACTTTGGATGTGTTTGGATCAACACCCACATTCCACTTGCTGCCGAGATGCCACACGGTGGTTTCCGTCACTCCGGTTACGGAAAAGACCTTTCTATGTATGGCTTTGAGGACTACACCCGTATCAAGCATGTCATGAGCTACATCGGGGACTAATCCACAACCTAGAAACATATTCACTAAACCTGCCTCAACCTGAGGCAGGTTTAGTTTTATGCAATGGATTTGGTATTTGCCCTCGATGCTGATTGGCCTTGGTTTTGGATTCTCAAGTGGCTATTGGCAGCTAGCACTCATAAGCGTTCTGATGGTGCTGATACTTTTTGGAACTCAAGGCTATAAAAACCGCTATCCGCAGTTTGATGAAAACAGCGTGGTCCACGTATCCAACGCCTCGGTTGCCATCGGCAACCGAGTGCTACCGAGGTTTCAGTTTCTCTGGAAAGCGCAATGGCATCAGTTACTCATTGCTGAGATTTCGCGCGCATCAGCAGGAGATTACTTTGCCCAGGCTCTTGATCGAATCCGGCAAGAGCGCTTTCGCGTAATTAGGGCAACTGGCGAACTATCGAGCTGGATTGGGGTTAGGGAAAACAGGGAACTGACTCTGGACTTGGTTTCCGATGGCCCGCATCTAATAATTGTCGGCCCCACCGGATCTGGTAAGTCGGAATTTCTAAGGCTATTGATTACCTCGCTTCGTGCAACGCAGGATTTCAAACTTGCACTCTTTGACTACAAAGGCGGCGCAGCACTTGAAGAGTTTGCTGCAGACGCGGTTGGTATGGCCACCGATTTAGATCAGGAAAGTCAGCTGGAACTTTATGCGCTGCTAGCTAGCGAGCTAGCAAACAGGGAGCGGTTATTTGCCACTGCCAAGTGCTCGAGTATCGAACAGTATGTCGCTACCGGCAATTTGCTACCAAGGTTGGTAGCTGTGGTGGATGAGTTTGTTGCTGCTTTAGCAAGCGGCCCAAAGGCTCTTGCAACCATTGAAGATATTGCAGCACGTGGCAGGTCCCTAGGGATACACCTGGTGGCGGCAACCCAATCACTTAGTGGGGTATCGCGTGCGATGCTTACAAACCTGCGGGCCAGGGTAGTTATGCACTCTTCCGATCCGATCGATATGGTTCAGCTTGGAATCAACCCAGGAAAACACAAACCACTAACTGTTGCGGGTTGGGCGAGTGCAATTATCTATTGCGGCACCAATCAGGCTGAGAGCTTTAGCTTTCCCTTAGGGGTTAGGCCAGAGCCTTTGACAGCTCTGTCGCCTTCATCGAGTGAGCAACTGCAACCGGCTCGCTCACAAGCGCTCCGTCAAATGTATTCAAACCAAGAGCCAGGGCTGGGTCTGCCGCAAGAGCCTGCTTCCAGCCCTGATTCGCAATTGCTTTCACGTATGGCAAGGTTGCATTCGTCAAAGCATAGGTAGAGGTGTGTGGCACTGCTCCAGGCATGTTTGCTACACAGTAAAAAACAGTGTCGTGGACTTTAAACGTGGGTTCTGCGTGAGTAGTGGGCTTGGAATCTTCGAAGCAACCACCCTGGTCGATTGCAATATCAACTAGCACAGCACCTGGCTTCATTTTCTTGACCAGCGCATTGGTCACAAGTTTTGGCGCCTTGGCTCCTGGAATCAAAACTGATCCAATAACTAGGTCAGCGTCTAAAACCGCACGCTCAATTTCAAAAGTGTTGCTAGCGATTGTTTTTAGTCTTCCGGCGTAAAGGGCATCAAGTTCACGCAAGCGATTTAGGTTGGTGTCCAAAACTGTTACCTCGGCACCCATTCCAACTGCCACTGCCACCGCGCTGGTTCCGGCAACACCGCCACCCAAAACGACAACCTTCGCAGGACGGGTTCCAGGAACTCCACCAAGTAGCATTCCGTTACCCCCGTTTTGGCGAAGCAAAGTGCTAGCTCCAACAAGCGGTGCTAGGCGACCGGCAACTTCGGACATCGGTGCAAGTAGAGGTAGCTGGCGAGAAAGAAGTTGAACTGTCTCGTAGGCAATTCCGGTTACCTTCTTATTGATCAGCTCTTCAGTTAGAGGTAAATCTGCGGCGAGGTGGAGAAAGGTAAAAAGGGTAAGGCCTTCGCGCAGCATCGGATACTCCGACTCAATAGGCTCTTTTACTTTTAGAACTAGGTCTCCAGCGGCCCAAGTCTCGCTTGCGGAAGCGGCAATTTTGGCTCCGGCGGATTGGTACTCCTGATCTGAAATGGCAGAACCAAGACCAGCGCCAGCCTGGACGGTGACCTGGTGGCCGGCAGAGACAAGCTCGTGCACTCCAGCTGGAGTAATTGCCACACGATACTCGTTGTTCTTGACCTCTTTAGGAATTGAGATCTTCATTTGGCTCTCCTGATTGCTAGATGGCAAACCCCGATGGGCGCCTTTAGAAGAATACCTGCTCGTGACAAGTTGCGTCAGGGGCAATTTTGGTCCCCATTGGCCCACAACACGCCAAAAAATCTACCTTCAAAATGGCGGTTTTTTGGCTTTTGGAGGAATATTTTGTGGCAGGATAAAGTCCAAGGGTCTGGGACAACCCAGCTCTTTCCTTGTTCGCCTTTATTTCTAGGAGTAGCCAATAATGAAAGATCCAAACTCTCTCCCACAAGACCCGATGCTTGCCCAGCTTGTAAGAATATCTCGAACGAGGGTTACGCGAAGAACCGCAATAGCGGGAGCAGTTGGCGTCGGCGCGGCTATTGGTCTGGCTGGCTGTGCTTCTGATGCATCAGATTCAGAGAATGTTTTGGTTTGGAATAACTGGCCAGGATATATGGACTTGTCAGAAGATGAACTATCTCGGCCAACTCTTGATCGCTTCCAGGAACAAACAGGTATCAAGGTTGAATACCTAGAGGAATACAACGACAACGAAGAATGGTACGGAATCAACCGAAACGAACTCATCGCAGGTAAGGATGTTGGAGCGGACCTTATTTGCCCAACGGACTGGCTAGCGGCTCGTTTGGTAACTGATGGACAAGTCCAGAAACTTGACGCTGCAAACATTCCAAACAAGTCAAACATCGCTCCTGCTTACTTGGGTGCAGCTTATGACCCAAACCGTGACTTCACAGTTCCTTACCAGGGCATCTTGGGAGGTATCGCTTACAACAAGGAGCTTTACAAGGAGCTGACCGGTAAGGATGCACCAAAGACTGTTGAGGACCTTTGGGCGCCTGCGCTAAACGGACGTGTTGTTCTAATTTCCGAGATGAGAGACACCATTGGTGTTATTGCTCAGTCCAAGAACATCGACATTGCTGATGCTTCATCACTCACCGAAGACGCTTTCAATGGAATCATTGACGATCTAGCCGCTCTTTACGCTGATGGCAAGATTAGGGCCTTCGCCGGTAACGAGTACATGGACGGCTTCGCTAACGACGAGTACGTGGCGGGTATCGTTTGGTCTGGTGACGTAGTACAGATGAACTTCAGTGCTGGTTTCGAAAAGTTCGGATTCTTCTTGCCTGAGTCTGGTGGAACAATCTCCGCTGACATGTTCACTGTTCCATTGGGAGCTACTCACAAGAAGAACGCTGAAGCCCTTATCAACTACTACTACGACCCAGTAAACGCTGCAGAGCTTGCAGCATGGGTGAACTACATCACACCAGTGGTTGGAGCATACGAGGCTGCAATTGAAATTGATCCTGAGTTGGCTGAAAACAAGCTAATTTTCCCGGACGAGGCATTCCTAGCTTCCACTCATGCATTCCGTGCATTGACAGCTCAGGAAGAGCAGTCATTCGCAACCGCTTGGGGCAGAGTTCAGCTGGGCGCTTAGTTGGCCGTCGAGTTCGTTGCTAGAGGTGCAGACCTAGAGCTAGTTGGTATCAGGAAAGAATTTCCTGGCTTCGTTGCTATCGAAGATCTTGACCTAAAGATCCCTGCTGGTGAGTTCTTCGCACTGCTCGGACCTTCCGGTTGCGGAAAGACCACAACGCTGCGCTTGGTAGCAGGTCTTGATTCGCCAACCAAGGGCAAAATCTTGATCGGTAATCAAGATGTTTCCAGCATGAAGCCCCACGAGCGCCCGGTAAACACCGTGTTCCAAAACTATGCACTGTTTCCACATATGTCCGTTTTGGAAAACGTGGCTTTTGGTCTTCGTCAGAGAAAAGTTAGTGACCCACTTCCAAAAGCAACCGATGCTCTCAAGTTAGTTGAGCTAGAGCACCTCGGGGACCGCAGACCCACCCAGCTTTCTGGGGGACAGCAGCAGCGAGTTGCGCTCGCTAGAGCCTTAGTCAACCGTCCATCACTTCTGTTGTTGGATGAGCCTCTTGGTGCACTGGATCTAAAGCTAAGACGTCAAATGCAAGTCGAGCTAAAAGCTATTCAGATGGAAGTTGGCCTTACTTTCTTGCATGTGACCCACGACCAAGAAGAAGCCATGGACATGGCTGACACCGTGGCGGTTATGAACAAGGGCCGGATCGAGCAGATGGGCGCACCTGAGGCACTTTACGAAAGACCAAAGACATTGTTTGTGTCCAAGTTCTTGGGTCAGTCCAACATCTTTGTTGGTGACGTAGTTGAAAGCTCAGGCGACTCGGTAAGCATCAGTGTTGCAGGAAGACAAATTAAGGTTCCAACAAACCGCGCCGAGAAGACCAAGGGAACAATTGCAATCGGTGTTAGACCCGAGAAGGCCATCTTCCACGAAGACGCAGAGCCAGCTGCTAATGCTGGACTCAACATTGTTGGCCCGGGAGAAATTATTGACATCAGGTTTACCGGCGTTAGTAACCAGTACCTAATCGATATTCCTAACCTGGGTGAGATAACCGTGTTTGCTCAAAACATTGGTAAGTCTCCAGTTACTGAGCTTGGTGCCATGGTTTGGGTTAGCTGGAAGGTTGAGCACAGCTTTGGGCTTGCTGATCTTCCTGAAGTGAAGCCCAAAGGTAACTAGCAATATGACAGCCCAGGTATTGGTCAAGAAAGTAAAGACCGCAGGGAAAAAGCCAAACTCAAAAATACTGCTTCTTCTTTTGCTACCTGGGCTTTTTTACCTAGGCCTGTTTTTCATCACACCATTTGCCTCTTTGATAACTACATCACTTCAGGCACCGGTTCCAGGTGGTGGAATCGGCCAATACCAACCTGGTTTGGAATTTGGAAACTACGCATTCGTATCCACCTTGTATTTTGAAAACATCATTAGATCTTTTGTTTATGCGACGCTGGCGACTTTATTGGCGCTGGTAATCAGCTATCCGATTGCCTACTTCATTGGGGTAAAAGCCAGAAACAAGCCTGTGTTGCAGGCACTGCTTCTAACCTTGGTTATAGCCCCCTTCTTTATTAGCTTTTTGCTTCGCACCTTTGCTTGGAAGCAAGTATTTAGTCAGAACTCTTGGATCTCCACCGTTCTAAGAGATCTTGGCCTAATGGCAGAAAACGAATTCCTTTTGGGCTCATCCTTTGTAGTTATCTTTGGTCTTACTTACAACTTCATTCCTTTTATGACTCTGCCGCTTTACACAAACCTTGAGCGTCTCGACACAGCCTTACTTGAGGCAGGTAGTGATCTTTACGCAAAGCCGGCCAGCACTTTCTGGAAGGTGACTTTCCCGCTGTCCATTCCTGGAATCACCTCAGGGACTCTTTTGACTTTTATCCCTATTGCAGGTGACTACGTCACGGCCAGCGGTAACTTCCTAGGAAGCCCTAGCACCTCGATGCTTGGAAACGTCATTGAATCCAACTACATTGGCTTTTTGGACTTCCCGAGCGCATCGGCGCTATCGGTGCTTTTGATGGCTGCGATTGTTGTTATGGTCTCGGTTTACATTAGGCGAACGGGAACGGAGGACCTACTGTGAACAAGTTCAGCTTGGGAAAGTACCTACTACCTACCTATATCTCGTTGGCATTTATCTTCCTTATGTTCCCAATCGGTTACACCTTCGTATTTTCTTTCAACGACCCATTCAAGAACACCCCCGGCTGGCAGGGCTTCACTTTTGATAACTGGACTGGCGTCTGTAACAACGAAGCTGTGTGTGAGGCATTTGGCAACTCCGTTCTGATTGCAGTTACCGCAACCATTGTTTCCACAATCTTGGGAACCATGCTTGCAATTGCGGTTACCAGGTACGAATTCAAGTTCCGATCAGCTACTAACTTGCTTTTGTTCTTGCCACTTGCTACCCCCGAGGTAGTTATGGGCGCAGGTCTTGCGGCACAGTTTTTCAACGTCGGTATCCCACGTGGCATTGGAACAGTAATAATTGGGCACATTCTTTTCACTATTAGTTTCGTAGTAGTTACAGTGAAGGCCAGAATTGCAACCTTAGATCCAAAGCTTGAAGAGGCCGGCAGAGATCTTTATGCACCGCCTGCTCAGGTGTTTATGAAGATCACTTTCCCGCTGCTACTTCCTGGAATCATGGCAGCAGCACTGCTGTCTCTGGCGCTTAGCTTTGATGACTACATCGTGACAGCTTTCAACTCCGGCTCCGAGATTACTTTCCCGAAGTACGTTTACGCAGCTGCGTTGCGAGGAATTCCGCCGGAGGCAAATGTGATTGGATCTGCGGTGTTTATCTTTGCAATTGCCCTGGTGCTGGTGTTCCAGCTCGGTGGCGCGCTAAAGCGCAAGAGAATTGCAAAACTAGCCAAATAGGGCTTTTGCCGCGTCGCTAAAGTGATCGGTGTGACGCTTAACATCTTCCAGCGTCGTCGCAGGCGAAATAAGCGCCATGTTGTGAAACGGTGTCATTAGCACGCCTCTGTTTATGGCATGCAAGTGCAGGTACTGCTGCAGCTCGAAATCATCAGCATCGGCTGCCTCTTTACCGGTTCTTGGGGCGGTTGACCTAAAGCTGTATTCTGCTCGGCAGCCAAGCTGGCTTACCTGCCAAGGAATATTGAACTCATCGATTATTTCTTGAACATCGTTGGTCCAAATGGTGCAAAGCTGCTCCATGCTTTGGAACGCTTCTTCGGTAAGTACTTCGGTAAGTGTTGCGCGAATGGCAGCCATCGACAGCGCATTTCCTGCCAGGGTTCCTCCAACACCGCCGACATCGATGTGCTCAAGGTGCAAGCTGTCTGCGATTCTCTCGGCAAGTTCTGCACTCATACCGAAGGTTCCAGCTGGTATACCCGCGCCGATGGTTTTTCCAAGTACAACGGCATCTGGACGCACACCGCGCCTTCTGGTCATTCCGCCGATGCCTTCAGAAAGAGTGTGGGTCTCATCATGAATCAAGATCACGTCGTACTTGGTCGCAAGTTCTCTTAGACCTTCTAGGTAGCCAGGCTCTGGAAGCACAATTCCAATGTTTGTCATTGCGGGTTCAATCAAGGCAGCCGCAATTTCTCCAGAGGCAAAAGCTGTTTCTGCTGCAGGCAGGTCATTGAAAGGTACGACCCAGGTGGTTTCACTCAGCTCAACCGGAGCGCCGATGTTGTTGGCGCGGCTAACGGTTAGACCTTGCTCGTCGAGGTTCGCAAAAGTTTCATCAACGGTGCCGTGGTAGCAGTAGTCATGAATCAGAATCTTTTTACGGCCAGTGATGTGTCTGGCGTAGCGGATGATGTGACGATTAGCGTCGGTTGCGGTAAGTGTGAATTGCCACTTCTCCATTCCAAAACGATCGGCCAGTGTTTGTGCGGCAATTGCGGCATCATCGGTAGGCAGCATAAAGGTGATGCCCTTATCGAGCTGCTTCTTTATTGCAGCAACAGACGCGTCAGGGGAGTGACCAACCATTGCTCCGGTGTCACCTAGGCAAAAGTCCACGTAGTCATTGCCATCTACATCGCTAAAGTGAGCACCTTTGGCGCTAGCCACATAAACCGGATATGAGCCTGGCCACTTTTTCATCCAAGACATGGGAACACCATTCATCATGGGCCCGGCAGCTTTTTCGTGAAGCTTCTTGGATTCTGGATGGGTGTTCACAAACAGCTCTAGCTCTTTGGCAAAGAGCTGCTCTAGGCGTCGGGGATCGGCAAAGGAGGTCATTGGTATTGCCTAATTAAAGGGAGGCGATGCCAGCTTCGACGATGTCCAGTGCTTGATTCAGCAGGGCATCCGAAATAGCTAGCGGAGGTAGGAACCTGATCACGTTTCCATGGGTTCCCGCGCTCAGAATCACCACTCCGTGGCTGTGAGCGTATTTAGAAACTGTTTCCACAGCTTTGGCGTTTGGATTCATAGTTCCAGGCTCGATAAATTCGATTGCCTGCATTGCTCCACGACCGCGGACATCACCAATTACTGGATACTCGGACTTCATTTTCTTTAGTCGAGAAGTAAGAATTTTTTCGATGCGCTCGGCCTGCTCAAGAACCCCTCCAGCTTCCAATTGGTTCAAAACTGCAACTGCTGCTGCCGCAGCAACTGGGTTACCTCCATAGGTGCCACCAAGGCCCCCAGGGTGAGATGCGTCCATGATTTCGGCTCTTCCAGTAACGGCCGAAATTGGCATACCGCCAGCAATACCTTTAGCGATGATCACTAGATCAGGCTCGAAACCTTCTTCCCATTCGCTCGCAAACCATTTTCCGGTTCTTGCGATACCGGATTGGACCTCATCGGCGACCATGACAATTCCATTTTTGGCTGCCCAGTCGGCGATGGTTTTCAAAAAGCCTGGAGCTGGAACAATAAATCCACCTTCACCCTGGACCGGTTCGATGATCACAGCAGCGAGACTTTCTGCGCCAACACGCTTTTCCATATATGTAATTGCTCGACGAGCAGCTTCTTCTCCAGTCATGCCGGCTGGGTCACGGAACGGGTAAGACATCGGAACATGGTGCACACCAGGGGCAAAAGGACCGAATCCGTTGTTATAAGGGTGTGCTTTGAAGTTCATGGCCATAGTTAGATTCGTTCGGCCATGGTAGCCGTGGTCGAATACGGCAATCTCGCCTCGACCAGTGTATTTGCGAGCAATCTTTACAGCGTTTTCAACGGCTTCGGCTCCAGAGTTGAATAGTGCTGAGCGCTTTTCGAACTTTCCAGGAGTTCTGCGGTTCAAGATTTCGCAGACCTGAAGGTAAGGAATGTAAGGGGTTACGGTGAAAAGAGAGTGTGTCAGCTTCTGGACCTGCTCCATAACAGCATCAACTACTTGTTGGTTAGTGTGACCAATGGTGACAACACCGATTCCACTTCCAAGGTCAATTAGTTGATTGCCATCAACGTCAACCAAAACGGCTCCGTGAGCTCTTTCGATGTATACCGGCAACATGGTGCCAACGCCGTGGCTAACTTCTTGTTGCTTCATTTTGTGGAATTGCAGGGACTTTGGCCCTGGAATAGCGGTGACTAATTTGAGTTCTTGGGTGATTTCCATGGTGCTCCAATTCTACGCCTGCCCAATTGATAGCCCTAGCATGCCATTATTGATAAATGCGCCACGTCATAATCCTTGGATCTACCGGGTCAATCGGGACCCAAGCCATCGAGGTAATCAACAAAAACCCTGACAAATTCAAAGTAGTTGGACTAGCCGCGGGTTCCAACTCTAAGGACTTAGAAGCGCAACGGGAACATTTTGGGCTCGCTTCATCCCAGGCAGTGCTGGGTGCAGATGCTGCCACAAAGCTGGTTTCAGAAACTAGCGCTGATGTTGTCCTAAACGGCATAACAGGCTCAATAGGTTTAGCTCCAACTCTTGCTGCCCTTCGAACAGGAAAAACTCTTGCCTTAGCCAATAAGGAATCGTTAATTGTTGGTGGGCAGTTAGTCAAAGAGTTGGCTTCCCCCGATCAGATTGTTCCGGTTGATTCTGAACACTCGGCAATTGCCCAGTGCCTTCGTTCGGGGTCTTCATCGGAAGTTAAGAAACTAATTCTTACCGCCTCCGGTGGACCATTTAGAGGTTTTACCAAAAATCAGCTGCACGCTGTAACTCCCGCACAAGCTCTCGCTCACCCAACCTGGGTTATGGGTCAGGTGGTAACTACTAACTCAGCTTCGATGGTGAACAAGGGGTTGGAGATTATCGAAGCTCATTTGTTGTTTGACATACCTTTTGAGCGCATCGAGGTTACTGTCCACCCACAATCCGTTATTCACTCGATGGTGGAATTTATTGATGGTTCAGTTATTGCCCAGGCATCGCCACCAGATATGAAGCTTCCAATTGCTTTGGGGCTTAGTTGGCCTGAGCGTGTAGCCGAAGTTTCCGAAGCCGTTGACTGGAGTAAATCTCACAGCTGGCAATTTGATCCGCTCGATGAAAGTGTTTTTAGCGCGGTGAGATTGGCAAGACAGGTCGGAAAACTTGGTAAAAGCTACCCGGCTGTGTACAACGCGAGTAACGAACAGGCCGTGGCGGCATTTCATGCTGGGTTGATTACTTTTGATCAAATAACAGATCTGATAGAAAGAGCAGTGGAGGCCCACGAACCGGATTTGCAGTTGAGTCTGGAGAGTGTGTTGGCAGCGGAGAAGTGGGCGAGGGATCGAACCGATGCTCAGATTGCTAAGGCCTGCTAGTTTCCCCAGAATGTAAATGGCCAAGCTGGCTTAGTCGGTAGCGTGAAGTAGATTGGTTTTGTGAGCGAAACCCTTTGGTACCTGGCTGGAATTGTTTTCATAATCTTCGGCCTTGCAGTTTCTATCGGATTGCACGAGCTCGGCCATCTGATTCCCGCCAAGGCCTTTGGCGTAAAGGTAACCAAGTACATGATTGGTTTCGGGCCAACTCTGTTTTCTAGGAAAAAAGGCGAAACCGAGTATGGAGTGAAGGCCATCCCATTGGGCGGTTACATCGCAATGTTAGGGATGTATCCGCCGGCAAAGAAACCAGAAACCAAGACTGGCTTTTTCCCGGACATGATTGCCCAGGCAAGACTTGCCCATTCTGAAGAAGAAACACCCAAGGACAAAAACCGCAAGTTCTACCAACTCCCTGTTGGTAAGCGCATGATCATCATGCTCGGTGGGCCCTTCATGAACCTCGTGCTTGGTGTTGTGTTGACGGTGATTTCTTTGTCGGGTTTTGGCGTCTTTCAATCTTCTCTGAAGATTGATGCCGTTTCGGTTTGTCTAGATTCGACGCAAACCAATTGCCCCGTTTCAAAGCAAACACCAGCTCACATAGCTGGATTGATGGCAGGCGATGAAATTGTTTCTGTTGCAGGCAAGCCAGCGGAAGATTGGGTGCAGATCAGGCAGATACTTTCCGAAACCCCAACTGTTGAGCTGGAAGTCAAAAGATCAGGTGAAATAGTTGCGCTAACAGTTAGCGCAGTTATCCAACAGAGGCCGCAGTTTGATAACCTCGGCAACCCGATTCTTGATAGCAACGGTGAAGTCGTGACTGCACCACAACCATTTCTTGGCGTTTTTCTCGCATCCGAGAGAGTTCCAGTTTCAATTGGCACATCCTTAGAGGCCTCCGGGCAGATGATGTTGCAAATCGGTCAGTTGATTTTGCAACTTCCGCAAAAAGTTTTTGAGGTTACAGCTTCAACCCTTGGCTACGGTGAGCGCGATCCAAATGGACCGATTTCGATTGTTGGTATTGGTGCCATCGCCGGTGAAGTGGCTGCTTCGGACCAAGCTGAGTTTTCTGACAAGCTCGCAACTGGTATTTCGATTCTTGGCTCATTGAATTTTGCACTTTTTGTTTTCAACATGCTGCCTCTTCTTCCCTTAGACGGTGGTCACGTAGCCGGGGGTGTTTACGAGAGCATAAAGCGTGGCGTCTACAAAGTGTTGGGAAAGAAAGATCCAGGCCCTGCGGACACTGCTTTATTGATGCCACTTACCTGGGTTGTGTTTATTGCGCTTATTGCGGTATCGCTTTTATTGATTACCGCTGACCTAATCAACCCAATATCCCTTTTCGGCTAGAGCAATTTCAATAAAATCAGTTTGCCTGCGTATGCTTAAAGGGCAAGAGAACTTCATTCGAGGAGCAATGTGCCAGCTGTAAACCTAGGGCTACCAAAGCCTCCGCCGCCTGTACTGACTCCAAGGCGGAAAACCAGACAAATTATGGTTGGCAAAGTGCAAGTTGGTAGTGAGGCTCCGATCTCAGTGCAGTCAATGACCACCACTCCAACTACTGACATCAATGGCACCTTGCAGCAGATCGCAGAGCTGACTGCTTCTGGTTGTGACATTGTGCGAGTTGCTTGCCCATCACAAGATGACGCTGATGTTTTGCACATTATTGCCAAAAAATCACAGATTCCCGTGATTGCAGATATTCACTTTCAGTCAAAGTATGTCTTCCAGGCAATTGACGCAGGTTGCGGTGCCGTTCGAGTAAACCCTGGAAACATAAGACAGTTTGATAACCAGATTGGTCCAATTGCTAAAGCCGCCAAGGATGCGGGAGTTTCAATTCGCATTGGTGTTAACGCTGGTTCGCTAGATCCAAGACTCTTGGAAAAGTATGGCAAGGCAACCCCGGAAGCTCTGGTTGAGTCTGCCGTTTGGGAAGCAAGCTTGTTTGAAGAGCATGATTTTCACGACTTCAAGATTTCTGTGAAGCACAATGATCCTGTTGTAATGGTTCGCGCTTACGAATTACTCGCAGAACGAGGCGACTGGCCACTTCACCTTGGAGTTACTGAGGCGGGGCCTTCATTCCAGGGAACCATTAAGTCCTCGGTTGCTTTTGGTGCATTGCTTTCCAAGGGTATCGGCGACACCATCAGGGTTTCACTTTCTGCTCCACCCGCAGAAGAAATCAAAGTTGGTTCGCAGATTCTGGAATCACTAAATCTTCGTCCGCGCAAGCTAGAGATTGTTAGCTGCCCAAGCTGTGGTCGCGCTCAAGTTGATGTTTACAAACTTGCTAACGACGTAACAGCCGGACTTGAAAAACTCACCGTTCCTCTTCGAGTTGCAGTTATGGGTTGTGTGGTGAATGGTCCAGGCGAAGCTCGCGAGGCAGATCTTGGCGTGGCATCGGGAAATGGAAAAGGCCAGATATTTGTTAAGGGTGAAGTCATCAAGACTGTGCCTGAATCAGAAATTGTTGCGACCTTGATTGAGGAAGCTAACCGCTTGGCAGCTGAGATGGATCCAACACTTGTTGGCTCACCGCAGGTTTTAGTCAAAGACAAGTAGCCTCGTGGCGGTAACATTGAGCCCATGCCTATCCGTCTAAGCCAACTGTTCCTTCGTACGCTGCGTGAAGACCCATCTGACGCTGACGTTCAAGGTCACAGGCTGCTTCTTCGGGCGGGATACATTAGACGCGCAGCACCGGGGATCTATACCTGGCTTCCGCTAGGTCTTATGGTCAAGGCCAAGATAGAAAAAATCATCCGCGAAGAAATGGCTGCAGCCGGTTCGCAAGAAGTCTTTTTTCCAGCTCTTTTGCCAAGAGAGCCATATGAAGTAACCGGTCGCTGGAGCGAATACGGCGATAACCTATTCAGGCTTCAAGACCGCAAAAAAGCTGATTATCTGTTAGCCCCAACTCACGAGGAAGTTTTCACCCTGTTGGTGAAGGATCTTTACTCGAGCTATAAAGATCTGCCACTTTCTTTGTATCAAATACAAAACAAGTATCGCGATGAGGCAAGACCCAGAGCTGGATTGTTGCGTGGTCGCGAGTTTGTCATGAAAGACGCTTATAGCTTCGACGTAAACGATGAAGGTTTAGAAATTGCTTACCAAGCTCAGCGCGCAGCTTACGAGCGCATCTTTACCAGGCTAGGTGTTGACTACGTAATCGTAAAAGCCGATGCTGGTGCCATGGGCGGATCAAAATCGGAAGAATTCTTATCACCTTCACCAATTGGTGAAGATACTTTTGTTAGATCAGTTGGCGGATACGCTGCAAACGTAGAAGCGGTCCAAAGCGTCGCACCTGCGGAAATCGATTTTAGTAATGCACCTTCGGCAGAAGTTCACGATTCACCGAACACTCCAACCATTAAGACTCTCGTGGAGTTAGCTAACTCCAAGGTGAAAAAGCATGATGGCTCAAGCTGGAGTGCAGCGGACACTTTGAAGAATGTTGTTCTAGCCGTCACCTCGGCAGAAGGAAAAACCGAAATTGTGATTGTTGGCATTCCTGGAGATCGTGAAGTTGACCAAAAACGTGCTGAAGCATTCTTTGGAACTGATCAGGTTGCTCAGGCAAGTGATGAAGATTTTGGGAAATACAAGATGCTCGTCAAGGGATACATAGGTCCAACAAAAGCTGGCACTCAGTTCCTTGGTGCAAAAGCTCCTTCCGGAATCAAGTACCTGGTTGACCCAAGGGTCGTTACCGGAAGCTCGTGGGTTACCGGCGCTAACGAAAACGAGAAGCACGTTTTTGGTTTGGTTATGGGCCGTGACTTTACGGCTGATGGAGTTGCCGACATCGCGGAGGTTCGCGCAGGAGACCTGGCCCCTGATGGCTCTGGTGCTCTTGAACTTGCACGAGGAATCGAAATTGGTCATGTTTTCCAGCTCGGTCGAAAGTATGCCGAAGCTCTTGATCTCAAAGTATTGGATGAAAACGGCAAACTCGTTACTGTAACGATGGGCTCCTACGGAATTGGCGTGACCCGCTTGGTCGCAGTATTGGCTGAAGCCAATAACGACGACAAAGGCCTAATCTGGCCAAAATCCGTGACCCCTGCCGATGTGCACGTGGTTGCAGCCGGAAAGGACGATGCGGTTTATCTGGCGGCGGAGAAACTTGCTGCTGAAATCGAAAGCACTGGAAAGACAGTTTTGTTGGATGATCGAGCCAAGGTGTCTCCCGGAGTGAAATTCTCGGATGCTGAGTTGATCGGAATTCCAACCGTGGTGATTGTCGGTAAGGGTCTTGAAACTGGCGAAGTAGAGCTGTGGAATAGAAGGACTGGGGAAAGAGCGGCTATCAAGCTAGACTCTGTTTTGTCTGCAGTCAAATAAGAACTTTTGGAGGTGTTGCAAGTGGACATCGACCTAAGTGTTCTAAAAAACATTGAGCGCGAGAACGAGATTCCTTTCAAGGAGCTCGTTGAGATAATTGAGGCCGCCGTGCTTGCCGCCTACCATCGCAACATCGGTGCCACCGAGAAAGCTCGCGCCCAACTGGATCAAAAAACCGGCCACGTCCTTATCTTCACCGCCGTGCTCGATGAAGAAGGAAACCAAACCGGGGAAACTGAAGCCACTCCTGAAAACTTTGGTCGAATTGCCGCTGGGGCTGCGAAGCAGGTAATTGCTTCCAGGCTTCGTGAAATCAACGATGAAGGTGTCTTTGGTGAGTTCAAGGGTAAAGACGGAGACATTGTTGCTGGAACAATCCAGCAAGGTCAGCGCCAATACATGGTCTATGTTGACCTTGGCTCAATTGAGGCCATCATGCCCCCAGAAGAGCAAGTTCCTGGTGAAGATTACGCCCACGGGAAGAGAATTCGCGTTTACGTAACCAACGTTTCCAAGGGAACCAAGGGTCCGCAGGTTACTGTTTCTAGAACTCATCCCGGTTTGGTGAGAAAGCTTTTTGCGCTAGAGGTTCCAGAAATTGCTGAAGGTGTTGTTGAGATTGTTTCGGTTGCCAGGGAAGCTGGACATCGCACCAAGATTGCTGTTCGAGCCAAGGACCCTGCCATAAACGCCAAGGGAGCCTGCATTGGAGAACTTGGCCAAAGGGTAAGAGCCGTCCAGTCTGAGCTAAACGACGAAAAGATCGACATCGTGGACTATTCCGAGGATTTGACGGAGTTTGTCACCCAGGCTCTGTCCCCAGCCAAGGCATCGAGTGCTTATATGATCAATGCTGAAGAGCGCCAGGTTAGGGTTTTGGTGCCTGATTTCCAGCTCTCGCTTGCGATCGGTAAAGAGGGTCAGAATGCCCGCTTGGCTGCCAAGTTGACCGGGGCCAAGATTGACATCCAACCCGACAGTATTCTCGAAGACGACTAGAGCGCTTTAGCCCTTTGGGGCTAGAATAGGGAAAGAATCAATCGGAGTTTTGGCCCTAATAGGTCGAATTTCTGATTCAAAAACTAGAACAGGTAGAAAAGATGTTGGCAAATAAATGAGTAGCTCGAAATGAGTATCCAACAGCTTTAATGGCCTGCCCTGTTTGGGAAGGCCCAGACAGGAGAAGTAAGTGGCGCTACCACGTGTTTACGACGTAGCTAAAGAACTTGGCATTGACACCAAGGTGGCTTTGGCCAAATTAGAAGAGCTTGGCGAATACGTCAAATCTGGATCTTCAACAATCGCACCTCCTGTTGCAAAGAAACTGCGCGCTGCGTTTCCTGACGCTAAGCCCAAAGAGAAAAAAGTTGCCAAGCCAAAAGCCGCTCCCAAAGCAAAAGCTGATGCCCCAGTTTCTGAAGAGCCTGTTGTAACCGATGAGCCTGTTGTAACCGATGAGCCAGTAAAAGAAGTAAAGCCAAAGACCTCTCGTCTTGCCCCAAGCTCAATTACAGATGCTCCGAAAGAGCCAAAAGTTTCTCCAACTACTCCAGGTATTCCAAGACCTGGAAACAATCCTTTTGCATCTAGTCAGGGAATGGGTATCCCTCGTCCAATGGCAAGACCTGGAAACAATCCATTCAATGCGTCTCAGGGCATGGCAAGACCTGGCACACCAAGACCAGGTTCTGCTCGCCCAGGTTCTAGACCAGAAGGTGGCGAATTTAGACCAGGTGGATCAAGACCTGGTGGTGCAGGTGGTGCACGCCCTGGATTTGGAGCTGCGAAACCTGGAATGGGTGGCGCAGGTGCCCCTGGTGGTTTCCCGGGTCGTCCCTCAGCTGGCGGAAGAGGTCGCGGAGTTGGCGGCGGTACAGCAGGAGCTTTTGGTAAAGGTGGCGCAAGGGGTCAATCTAAGGCCAGAAAATCAAAGCGCGCCAAGAGAGAAGAATTCGAACAAAGAAGTGTTCCAAGTCTTGGTGGAGCAGTTGTTCCAAGAGGAGATGGCACAACAGTAATCAGATTGCGCCGCGGAGCTTCGATTCAGGATTTTGCCGACAAGATAGATGCCAATGCCGGTCAGCTGATCACGGTGCTATTTGCACTGGGTCAGATGGCAACAGCTACCGCCTCATTGGATGAGGAAACCTTCCAGATTCTTGGTGAGGAACTTGGTTTCAAGATTGAAGTTGTTTCTCCAGAAGATGAAGAGCGTGAGCTATTCGAAGGCTTTGGTCTGGATGTCTCAGCTGACTACGACGATGAAGAAGCAGATCTTGTTAGTCGCCCACCGGTAGTTACTGTTATGGGTCACGTTGACCACGGAAAGACGGCCCTACTGGACTCTATTCGTAACGCCAACGTTCAAGCAGGTGAGGCCGGGGGAATTACTCAGCACATCGGTGCCTACCAGGTGCACACCACCCACGAGGGTATCGATCGCGCAATTACCTTTATTGACACCCCAGGTCACGAGGCTTTCACGGCTATGCGTGCTCGTGGTGCTCAGGTAACTGACATTGCCATCTTGGTCGTTGCAGCAGACGATGGCGTTATGCCTCAGACCATTGAGGCACTAAACCACGCCCAGTCCGCAGGGGTGCCAATTGTGGTGGCGGTAAACAAGATTGATAAAGAAGGTGCTAACCCAGACAAGGTGAAGCAGCAGCTAACCGAGTTCAACTTGGTTGCTGAAGAGTACGGCGGCGACGTCATGTTCGTTCCAGTTTCTGCTTTGAAGAAGCAAGGAATCACAGAGTTGCTAGATGCAGTTCTTCTTACTGCTGACGCAGCCCTTGATATGCGCGCGAATCCAAATAAAGATGCTCGCGGTGTTGCTATTGAAGCCAATTTGGATAAGGGTCGTGGAGCAGTTGCAACAGTATTGATTCAGTCTGGAACTTTGAGCGTTGGTGACTCCATTGTTGCGGGAAGTGCGCACGGTCGTGTGCGTGCGATGTTCAACGAAGACGGAGAACCAGTCGAGCAAGCAACGCCTTCTAGACCGGTTCAGGTTCTTGGTCTACAAAGTGTTCCTCGCGCCGGCGACACCTTCGTAGTTACAGAAGATGAGCGTCAGGCTAGACAAATTGCTGAAAAGCGTGAGGCAGCAGATAGAAATGCCCTGCTAGCCAAGACTAGAAAGCGCGTCAGCCTAGAAGACTTCAGCAAGGCGCTCGAAGATGGCAAGGTCGAATCTCTCAACTTGGTTATCAAGGGAGACGTATCCGGTGCTGTTGAAGCGCTGGAAGACTCGCTGCTCAAGATCGAGATCGACGATTCTGTTCAACTTCGAATCATTCACCGTGGTGTTGGTGCCGTGACCGAGTCTGACGTGAACCTAGCAACAGTTGATAACGCAATCATCATCGGATTCAACGTTCGCCCAGATAACAAGGCGAAGGAAAGAGCCGACCGTGAGGGTGTTGACATTCGTTTCTACTCTGTTATCTACGCAGCACTAGAAGACATTGAGAAGTCCCTCAAGGGCATGCTCAAGCCCGAATACGAAGAATTCCAGCTTGGAACAGCTGAAGTTCGCGAGCTCTTCAAGTCTTCCAAAGTCGGAACGATCGCTGGTTCGATTGTTAGATCCGGTTCGATCAAGAGAAACTCTTTGGCCAGGGTGCTTCGTGGCGGCGAGGTCATCATCGACAACGTCAAGGTTGATTCCCTCAAGAGATTCAAGGATGATGCGACTGAAGTCAAGACTGACTTCGAGTGTGGAATTGGCCTTGCTGGATTCAACGACTTGCAACTCGAGGACATCATTGAAACCTTCGAGATGCGCGAGAAGCCTAGGGTCTAGAAATGGTCGATGTAGCTCGCGCCCGCAAGCTCGCCGAACGCATCAAGGTTTTGGTGTCCGAGGCTCTGGAGAAGGCTGTGAAAGACCCGGATTTGGGTTTTGTCACAATCACCGAAGTGAAAGTGACTCCAGATTTACAGCACGCGCAAATCTTTTACACCGTCTATGGATCCGATGAAGACCGTGCCAGATCAAACGAAATCATCAAACGAAACACCGGTCGTATCCGCGGAGACGTTGGGCACAACCTTTCCATCCGTCTCACACCAACGCTCGAATTTATCGCTGACGAACTTCCTGAAAATGCAGCTCACCTAAACGATTTACTTGCTGAAGCCAGAGCAAGAGATGCTCAGGTTGCCAAGATTGCAGCTTCGGCAAAATATGCAGGCGAGCTCAATCCTTATAAGGAACCGAAGATCCACGAAGACGAGGACTAATCTTGGCAACTCCTGGTTTGGTTTTGATTGATAAACCAACTAACTGGACCAGCCATGATGTTGTTGCCAAAGTGCGCAAGGCTGTTGGGACCAAGAAGGTCGGCCACGCAGGAACCCTAGATCCATTGGCCACTGGGCTATTGGTTCTGGGGATTGAGTCTGGAACCAAGCTACTTACTTTTTTGGTTGGTGCCGACAAAACCTATGAGGCCACCATTCGCCTTGGCCAGCAAACTGTCTCTGACGATTCCGAATCGGAAGTCATCAAGGAAGCCAGCTCAGATGAAATTGCCAACATTAGCGATGTGGATATCTCTCGCGAGATTTCCAAACTAACCGGGGTCATCATGCAAACTCCGTCATCGGTGAGCGCCAAGAAAGTCGATGGCAAGCGAGCTTATGACTTGGTTCGAGCAGGTCAGCAGGTTGAGCTAAAGGCTCGTGAGGTAAAAATCTACAGTTTCGAAATTCTTTCTGTAGCTAGAGTGTCTGGATTCTTGGATGTGGAAGTTCGAGTGGAGTGCTCTTCGGGGACATACATCCGGGCACTTGCTAGAGATCTAGGAAACGGCCTGGGTGTTGGAGGTCACATCACCGCTCTTAGGCGAACCAGGGTCGGGCACTTTGACGTAGCGTCGGCTAACTCAATCGATGAAATGGATAAGCTTCGGCTAACTGAACTAGCGACGGCCGCTAAACAACTGTTTCCAGTTATTGAGCTGGCAGATTCAGAGGTTACTGACTTGATCCACGGCAAGCGAATCCCAGGCAAACAAGAGGTTGTGGGGCTCGCTGCAGGCCTTTCGGTTTCGGGGAAACTAGTTGCTGTCCTGGAGAGCGTGAAATCTGACTTAAAATCAGTTGTGGTCTTCCAAGGAGAAAAAATTGATTGAGTGGTTCTATCTAGCGCAGCTCTGGTTTGCCGTGGCGGCAGGAATCTTTTCCGTCACGCTTGGTGCCATGAAGAAACTTCCGAGCCTTTGGAGCATCGGCTCACTAGCGGTTGTATTACTTGGGCTTATCGGCCAGCTGATTGTTTCGATCTTTGTAGTAACCGGGGGAGCAACTGCGGCTCTTGATACCGTCGAGTACTTCGCGTACCTGTTGGTTGCAATCATGGTTCCGATCGGTGCAGGTTTCTGGGGCCTGGTGGAAAGAAACCGCTGGTCCACGATGATTTTGGGTGTTGCTTCTTTGACTGTTGCCGTGATGTTGGTTCGCATGCACCAAATCTGGACCGGCAGTTACTAAGAAAGAAAGACTAAGGCCTCTAGATTGACAAATCCATCAAGATCGCTTGGCGTAGGCAGACTGCTGATTTTGGTTTACGCAGTCTTTGCAGTCTCTTCTACCGCGCGGGCGAGCTTTCAGGTCATAACTAAATTTGAAGAAGCGCCACTGGCTTATTCACTTTCACTACTTAGCGCTCTGGTTTATATCCTTGCAACTGTTTCCCTTGCTCGGGCAGGAAAGACCTGGCACAAGGTGGCTATCTTCTCAGTTGTTTTTGAGCTAGTTGGAGTCTTGGCAGTTGGGACACTTTCATTTGTTTACCCAGAGCTTTTCAATGCCGACAGCGTCTGGTCAGGATTTGGTTCAGGTTACGGCTACCTACCTCTAGTGCTGCCGGTTCTAGGTTTGATTTGGATTCGCAAAGCAAAACGAGGCAACTAGTTTGCAAACTTTTACTGTTCTTTCGGATGTCCCAACTGACGTTGGCAAAACTGCCGTAACCATCGGCAAGTTTGACTGCTTGCATCTAGGGCATCAGTCATTGTTTTCGAATTTGATTGCCACTGCCAACAAAGAATCACTTGTGCCAACCGTGGTTACCTTTGATCGACACCCAGATCATCTATTGAGGCCAGATCGGGCAAAGTTACCAATAATCGGCAAGACTCAGAAGCACTCACTCATTGGATCCTTTGGAGCAGAAGTCTTAGTTGAGTTGGAATTCAATCAGGAGCTTGCTAGCAAGACTCCGGAACAGTTTGTGAAAGAAATCTTGGTGGAAACACTGCACGCGCAGGTGGTCATGGTTGGAGAGGGCTTTAGATTTGGAAATCAGGGTTCAGGGGATGCCCAAACCCTTCGAGAGCTAGGGCAAAAGTATGGCTTCAGTGTTTCAGAAGTTAAGCCAATTGAGATTGACGGCGAGACTGTATCGACTACCAGGGTAAGAAACCTGTTGGATCAAGGTGACGTTGCACTCGTTGCGAAGTTACTTGGAAGAGTGCACGTAGCTGTTGGTGTTGTTGAGCATGGCTTGAAAATTGGCAGAAAAATTGGCTTTCCAACGGCTAACTTATCCCGCGAGGCAGAGGGTTACCTTCCATTAGACGGCGTCTATTCCGGATGGTTGGTGTCCGAAGGTACTAGGTATCCAGCAGCTCACTCGGTTGGCATTAACGAAACCTTTCAAGCCGTGCCGAGGCTTGTGGAGTCGCACGTTCTAGACCTAACCGAGCTTGATCTTTATGACAAGGTCGTGACGTTGGAGTTTATTGACTTTGTTCGACCTGTTGAGAAATTTGATGGCGTTGAATCGCTTGTTGCCCAAATCAATCTAGATTTACACGTAGTAAGGAAGCAGTTGGGGCTGGAATAGCAGTGCCGTACTTCTATCGATGCTGCTCACGTCACATCTTTGATGAGCTAGCGTTCCCATAGAACGTAATCTTCTCTGCACTATCACTTTTAGGACTTTCTTGATCGCTTGCCT
The DNA here is from genome assembly GCF_044239955.1 of Rhodoluna sp. Classification (GTDB taxonomy): domain Bacteria; phylum Actinomycetota; class Actinomycetes; order Actinomycetales; family Microbacteriaceae; genus Rhodoluna. The sequence continues at coordinate 36,286 of NZ_JBIIAL010000005.1, read as the reverse complement.
CAATTGCAAAAGCCCTCTGTAAAGCCAGGTTTAGCTGAGAATTGACACGGCACCCTGGGTTCCCCGAGACAAATAGCTATGGTGTATGGTTTTGACAACCTCCCATTTAGGTACATGGGAAAAACGAACAAGAATAGGGGATGACTTAAATGTCATATAACAATCAGGGTTACACCGCACCAATTCCTCCGGTACGCAGCTTTACCACCACTTGGCTTCTGAGCTACTTTCTAGGCTCATTTGGGGTAGACCGATTCTACTTAGGTCACACCGGCCTAGGAGTCGCTAAGTTACTTACTTGTGGCGGTTGCGGTATTTGGGCACTAGTTGACTTGATTTTGGTTCTCACCGGCCAGATGAAAGACGCCGAGGGTCGCGGACAGTCAGGATACGAAGAGGGTAAGAAAACTGCTTGGTTAGTAGTTGGATTACTCTATGGTCTTGGAATCTTCTTTACCATTATTTACCTTGTTTTCTTTGTGGCTTTGATGGGCTCTGGATTCTACTACTACTAAATAGCTAAAAATCTGTTGCCAAAGGATCAGGAGCCATCCAAGAACCTGGAAGGTTTCTCAAGATGGTGTAGACCAGGGCAACAACAGCTACAACGGCAATGAAAGTCTTTGTAAGGTGTGGCTTCTTGGCTCTTTGGACCAGGAAGCCCACACCTACAAGCAGCGGAGCCAAAAAAACAAAAATATTTTGATTTAGCGCAGCGACAAAGTTTCCATCAAGAAGAGCACTTGTCGCTCTTAGCCCCCCACATCCTGGGCAGTGTATGCCAGTGGTCCAGTAGATAGGGCACTTGGGCCAGTAAGCCTGCGGAAGAGTCGCCAGAACACCAATGGCCAGCACCCCACTAACGCCAACAGCGGTCAGCTGTCGCTTGATTGATCGCTCCATCTTCAGGACTTTAGCACAAACGTAAATGAGCGACCCGGCAACACCGGCAGGTTCTTTGGGCTGGTATTGGCCCCGATTCGTGGACTAGGATTGTGGGGTTGCCGTGTATCGGCCGCGGATAGATAGAGCAAATAACGAAATTGTTTTTTGCGCCGCGCAGCGAATAGAAGGAAGACACCATGTCACTAGATGCAAAAGTAAAAAACGACATTATTCAGCAGTATGCAACTCACCCAGGTGACACCGGTTCTCCTGAAGTTCAAATTGCTGTTCTAACCCAGCGCATCAAGGATCTAACCGAGCACCTAAAAGAGCACAAGCACGACCATCACTCTCGTCGTGGACTGCTACTTCTTGTAGGTCAGCGTCGAAGACTCCTTGGATACTTGCAGAAGGTTGAAATCGGTCGCTACCGTGCTCTTATTGAGCGCCTTGGCATCCGCCGCTAACTAGCAAAACACTGTTATTGACCTAGATTCCTAGGCAATTTTGCCCTGCCCTGTTAGGCTCATAGGGAGCGATGAGGATAGGTTTGCTGGTCCTCGGTGGTGGATCTTGGGAAATCCCAAGTTTTTCTACTGACGATCAGGCACGCTTTTCAAGTCTTGAAAAGCAAAAAATCTCTCGCCTCATTCTCGCTATGCGCATTTACCCAACAGTTGGGTGAAATTAGTGCGCATTACAAGAACAAAGAGGAGGGACCATGGAAGGTCCAGAAATTAAATCAGCCGAAGCAGTAATTGACAACGGCAAGTACGGAAAGCGAACCATTCGCTTTGAGGCTGGAAGACTGGCGCAACAGGCGCAAGGTTCAGCAGCTGTCTACCTAGACGGCGAAACAATGCTCTTTTCGGCAACTAGCGCAAGCAAGCAGCCAAAGGATCAGTTCGACTTCTTCCCACTAACCATCGACGTTGAGGAAAGAATGTATGCCGCGGGACGAATCCCTGGCTCATTTTTCCGTCGCGAGGGACGCCCATCAACCGAGGCTATTTTGGCATGTCGACTAATCGACCGTCCACTTCGCCCATCGTTTGTTGATGGTCTAAGAAACGAAATTCAGGTCGTTGTGACAGTAATGTCCATCGAGCCAGACGAGCTTTACGACGTAATCGCTATCAACGCAGCTTCTATGTCGACCCAGATTGCTGGATTGCCATTTTCTGGTCCTATCGGTGGAGTGCGAGTAGCACTTATCGATGGCCAGTGGGTTGCCTTCCCGAAACACTCTCAGCTAGACCGTGCTGTATTCAACATGGTGGTCGCTGGTCGTCAGATTATTGAAGACGGTAAAGAAGATATAGCAATCATGATGGTTGAAGCTGAAGCGTCAGAAAACGCTTGGAACCTGATCAAATCTGAAGGTGCAACTGCTCCAAGCGAGGAAGTTGTCTCCGAAGGTCTCCTTGCTTCTAAGCCATTCATCATGCAGCTAATCAAGGCTCAGCAAGAACTTGCCAAGGTAGCTTCTCGTGAGAGTGCAGAGTACCCAGTGTTCTTGCCTTACACCGATGCGTTCTATGCCCTGGTTGAGAAAGAAACCGAAGCAGAGCTAGCTAAGATCTACCAGGTTGCTGACAAGCAGTCTCGTCAGGATCAAGACGACGCTTACAAGGCGTCTGTGAAAGAAAAGCTTGCCGCTTCAGTTTCTGAAGAAGACATGGCTATGTTTAGCGCCGCTTACAAGTCTGTAACCAAGAAGGTTATGAGAACGCGCGTTTTGGAAGAAGGAATCCGTATTGACGGACGAGGACTTCGCGACATCAGAAAGCTAGATGCAGAAGTTGCCGTAATTCCTAGGGTTCACGGATCTGCAATCTTCCAGCGTGGAGAGACTCAGATTCTTGGAGTTACCACCTTGAACATGTTGAAGATGGAGCAGCAGATTGACTCACTGTCACCTGTGAAGACCAAGCGCTACATGCACAACTACAACTTCCCTCCTTACTCAACCGGTGAAACCGGAAGAGTTGGAAGCCCGAAGCGACGTGAGATTGGTCACGGTGCGCTCGCAGAGCGTGCCCTAGTTCCAGTGCTACCAGCTAGAGACGAATTCCCATACGCAATTCGTCAGGTATCTGAGGCACTTGGTTCTAACGGATCGACCTCGATGGGTTCTGTGTGTGCATCTACTCTTGCAATGCTTAACGCGGGTGTTCCACTTCGCGCAGCGGTTGCAGGTATCGCGATGGGTCTTATCTCCGATCAGATCGATGGCAAGACCCGCTACGCGGCTTTGACAGACATCCTTGGTGCAGAAGATGCATTGGGAGATATGGACTTCAAGGTTGCAGGTACCAGTGAGTTCATCACTGCGATTCAGCTAGATACCAAGTTGGATGGAATTCCAGCAACAGTTCTAGACGGAGCGCTACTGCAGGCCAAAGAAGCCAGACTGAAGATTCTAGATGTCATGAACCAGGCAATCAGCACCCCAGACGAAATGGCGCCAACTGCGCCACGAGTTATTGCGGTGAAGATTCCTCTGGACAAGATTGGTGAAGTTATCGGCCCGAAGGGCAAGATGATCAACCAGATCCAGGATGACACCGGAGCTGACATTTCTATTGAAGACGACGGAACTGTTTACATCGGTGCCGTTGACGGACCTTCTGCAGAAGCTGCTAAGGCTGCCATCAACGCGATTGCTAACCCACACGTTCCAGAAATCGGAGAGCGATTCCTAGGAACTGTTGTGAAGCTGGCAACCTTCGGAGCCTTTATTTCTTTGGTTCCAGGCCGTGATGGACTACTACACATCTCAGAGCTCAAGAAGATGGCTGGTGGCAAGCGTGTTGAGAACGTCGAAGACGTTCTCGAGGTAGGCCAGCGCATCCAGGTTGAAATCTCCAAGATTGATGACCGTGGAAAGCTATCGCTTTCTCCAGTCGAGACCGAAGACAAGTAACTCCAGGGATACATGACTGAAGTATTGTTCCCACTAGGACAATCTGATTTATCGTTCACCGCTTCGGGTGGCACCTCTGTTCGCAGAAGTGTCCTCCCAAGCGGTGTTCGCGTCTTAACGGAGCAAGTCCCGGGTGCCCAGAGCGTATCGGTTTCCTTTTCGGTAGCTGTCGGTTCCAGGGACGAAACAAATAACCACTTTGGCAGTACGCATTTTCTTGAGCACCTGTTGTTCAAGGGGACCAAGAAAAGAACCGCGCTAGATATTGCTGTGGCTTTTGACTCAGTTGGGGGCTCATCGAATGCTTCCACCGGCAAAGAGCACACTTCCTATTACGCCAGAGTTCAGGACAAGGCGCTGCCTATAGCGGTTGACGTAATTGCCGACATGCTCACCTCAAGCCTTATTGATCCAACAGAATTTGAAAACGAGCGCCCAGTAATTCTGGAAGAGCTCGCCATGAACGATGACGATCCACACGATGTGGTGCACGAGGAGTTTTCTAACGCGGTTTTGGGAGATCACCCGCTCGGTAGACCAATAGGCGGAACACAAGAGACAATTTCAGCAGTCACTCGCGACGCCGTCTGGGAGCACTACCAGCAAAACTATCGCCCTCAGGACCTAGTAGTAGCGGCAGCCGGAAGTGTTGACCACCAAGAACTTGTCAAGCTAGTTGAGCAAGGACTAATTGCCGCGGGCTGGGATCTATCGATTGCTGCCGAGCCGGTTGCAAGACGATTGCTTCACCCAGCAAAGATTTCACGAGGCATGAAAGTGAAGGTAATCAACCGACCAATCTCGCAAGTTAATATCCTGGTTGGCTCCGAAGGTTTGTCAGTAGATGACCCTAGGCGTCACGCTATGGGAATACTGAACACTGTTTTAGGTGGCGGAATGAGCTCGAGGCTATTTCAAGAGATCCGAGAAAAGCGTGGCCTTGCTTACTCGGTTTACTCTTTCAACCAGAGCTACTCGGATGCTGCAACCTTTGGTTTGTACGCGGGTTGCTCAGCAGCTAAAGCTATTGAAGTAACTTCTTTGATGCTAGAAGAGCTCGAGAAGGTCGCAACCAAAGGAATAACCAATGCAGAACTTGAGTTGGCTCAGGGAAACATCTCGGGCAGCTTGGCCCTCAAGTTTGAAACTAACCAGGCAAGAATGTCCCGCCTAGCTACCGCGGAAATTGTCTCTGGGGAGTTTATGGACCTAGATGAATCACTTGCTCGATTTGAGCAAGTCAGCCTAGAAGACGTTCAGGCGTTGGCGGCAGATTTGGTTTCTCGTCCAAGGTCCTTGGTGGCAGTAGGCGATGTTGATCAAGCCATGTTTGATCAATTTGTAAGTTAGCTCAAGGTAAGTTTGAAGCTGTGAGCACAAGCGTAAGCCTGATAGGCGCCTCGGGTCGAATGGGCCAACTCACACTTGGCTTGATCGAAAAAGACCACACACTTACTCTCCATAGCGCTCTTGGTTCCGGTAACTCATTGAATGAGTCAGTTGGTGCAGACCTAGTTATTGACTTTACGAACCCCGAAGTTTCAGAGCGAGTGGTTGATTTCGCAATTGATAACAACCTGAGGTTGTTGGTTGGAACCAGCGGCTGGAGCAAAGAAAAGATTGATCGCGTAAGAAACAAAATGGCCGGCACATCAGCTGTGATTGCGATTGTTCCGAATTTCTCTATTGGTTCGGTTCTTGCCACCAAGTTTGCAGCCGATGCCTCCAAGTATTTCGACGGAATTGAAATAATCGAGACTCACAACATCACAAAAGTTGACGCCCCTTCCGGAACTGCCCTTTATACCTCTCTTGCAATTTCAGAGGCGAGAAAAGGGGTTCCTGCTTCTGAGCAAACCGGAGCGGTGAAGGACCCTTTGTTCAACGGAATTCCAATCAAAAGTGTGAGGCTTCCTGATAAGCATGCTGAGCAGGAAGTAACGCTTACTGCTCCCGATGAATTTCTCCATGTTCGTCACGAGGTCACCTCTCACGAGGTCTATGCCAAGGGCATCTTGCTTTCAATACATAAGGCCATGAAGCTTTCTGGGCTCAGCGTTGGCATGCTGTCACTAATGGAAGAGAACTAGCTTGACCTCTGCAAAATTTGGGGCAATTGTCATGACCTTCTTGCTGGGCGTTTATCTCACCCTTGTCGGAGAGCGCTCTTTGGCACTTGTTAGCTCGAGCGAGCCAGTTGCGGTAGCTATTGGATCCTTGATGCTCTTTCTTCCGGTTGTTGCAGCTTGGGGTATTTTTCTAGAGCTTAGATTTGGTTTGAGGATTGAAAAACTGGGCGAGGTTCTAAAGCAAGAAAATGCCTGGCCTCGCTTTGAGTTTGAACTTCGCCCAAGTGGACGTCCCACCAAAGAATCAGCTGAAGCAACTTTTGGCAAGTATCGCGAAGCGGTTGAGACCGATGAATCTAACTGGAGAACCTGGTTCGCGCTAGGCCTGGCCTATGACGCCGCGGGGGATAGGGCTAGAGCCCGAAAGGCGATGCGAACCGCAATCGCCCTCGGACGAACTAGCTAGCTCTTGAAGGAATAACGCCTAGTCGCTTGAGCCCTAGGTACATCTGGCATCCGAGGCAGTATGCAAATACTGCATTTAGAAACGCTGCTGTGAAAGCAGCTGCAGCTGCAACCGGCAAGGCGTAGCTAACACCCAATAGTTGCAATACCAAACCGGTTCCGGTGACAATTAGCCCAACGAACTGCGCGAAGTGCACCGGTGTTGCGTTCTCAAGCGCTGTCGGTGGCTTGAGCGCTGGTCTTACTAGATATTTATAGATGTAAGAGTACGGGTGCTTGGCCGGTCCCAGGGCGGTACCAAAAACAAACATGCTGACTGAGAAAACCATGATTCCCAAAGCAAGGTCGACGGTGTCTGGGGCAAGACTCAGGTAAATCACTAGGACCATAAGTACGGCAGTTATTGCGGCACCGAATCTTGGGCCCCTTGGGTCGATACCCTTAGGCGCGGCCGGCTTATTTGTTGTGCTCATTTGATCTCCAGTTTCTCTAGCTCTTGTTGGATGACGTTTAGTTTTGGTGCTCCACCGATTCGGGCTTGAACCTTGCCGGTTCGATCCAGAATCAAAGTGGTAGGAGTTTGCATGACATTGAAGTGAGCTGCCAGATCCATGCGGTCTGTGAGATCAACTTCTATATGAGTTAGATCTGGGTTTTTTGACTCCAGCTCTTTGAAGTACTTTGCGGTCTGGACGCAGATTGAACAGACCTCGGTGGAAAACTGCAACAGGGTTGCCTTTTTACCAAAGCTGGTTACTGGCTTGCCAGAGCGCGTTGCCTTCAGTTTTCCAAGGTCCACTAGCTCCCCAGAGCGAACCAGCTTGGCTCGGCCCGTTCTAGCTCGCCACCAGAATCCGGCTGAGAGAGCGACCAACACCAGTGCGGCAATGATGGTGATTCGAAAATCCAAGGCTTCCTCAATCCAGTTGGTTTTTACTCCGGTAGTTCTCAACTTGCTTTCCTGTTGGATTATGCCCGATTTTGAATATTTTTTTTGGGGCTCACGTGGAGGCTTGCCAACCCCTGGCTGGGTTCTAGATAAGCTGGTCAGATGTCCGAAGTAGTTTTTAGATCCGATGTCACGGTCGAATTGGTCCGATCCAACGCCAGTGACCAAGATGTGCTGTTTGCCGCCAGGGTTTCAACTCAGGGTGAGCAGTCCTTGGAGGCGGCAACAGCCAATAAAGACGCTGAGGCTGACTCTCGAGACCGTGGACTGATCAACTATCTAATGCGTGATCGTCACGGTTCTCCGTTTGAGCACAACTCCATGACTTTTTATGTTCAAGCGCCAATTTTTGTTTTTAGAGAATTCATGCGTCACCGAATCGCTAGCTATAACGAGGAATCGGGTCGCTACAAAGAGCTTTCTCCAGTGTTTTACATTCCAGGACCAGATCGTAACTTGGTTCAAACAGGTAAAACCGGTCACTACGAGTTCTTGCCAGGATCTGCAGAGCAGATTGCTCTAGTGGAGCAAGAGTCCAGAACCGCTTCGATTAGCGCATACGAGTCCTATCAACGCATGCTGGAAGCAGGAGTAGCAAGAGAGGTGGCTCGCATCGTGCTGCCGCTAAACATTTACTCGAGCATGTACGTGACCATGAACTCTCGTGCTCTGATGAACTTTTTGAGCCTTCGTACCAAGCGTGAGGGTACTCACTTCCCATCTTTCCCACAGCGTGAAATCGAAATGTGCGCTGAGAAGATGGAAGATTTCTGGGCCAAGCTAATGCCTTACACCTACGAAACCTTTAACCAAAACGGTCGAGTAGCACCGTAACTTAGCTCTGGGCTATGGTTTATCCATGGCTAAAACAAACCAAGGTATCTTCGGGCAAGTGCTCGTGGCCCTTGTGACGCCTATGACCCCCGAGGGTGAAGTCGACTGGGCTTCCACTGAAAAGCACATGGACTATGTGATCTCAAACGGTGCCGATGGAATCGTAGTAACTGGAACAACCGGTGAAACCAGCACACTTACTGACCCAGAGAAAATAAAGCTCGTTGAGGTTGGAAAATCGGTAGCCTCCGGAAGAGCAAAGATTATTACCGGTGGTGGCTCGAACGAAACCGCTCACGCCATGCAGCTTTACAAAGCCAGCGAAAAAGCTGGCGCCGATGGCGTAATGATTGTGACTCCCTATTACAACAAGCCAACCCAGGCTGGTATTTTGACTCACTTCCGCCTGATCGCAGACTCAACTGATTTGCCTGTTATCTTGTATGACATTCCAGGTAGAACCGGTGTTGCTATTTCTCAGCAAACATTCCATAGGGCAGCTAAGCATCCAAACATCATTGCCGTCAAAGACGCAGTGGGCGATTTAGCTCAAGCTTCGAGATTGATGAACGAAACAGATTTGATGTATTTCTCCGGTGATGACTCCAACGTGCTGCCCCATCTGTCGATTGGCGCCACCGGTTTGATTGGCGTGACTGCAAACCTAGCGCCTGCCGCCTATCGCGAATTGGTGGATGCCACCAACCGTAATGATTTCAACCATGCGCTATCTGTCCACAACTCACTCGAACCATTGCAGCGAGCCATCATGACGCATGTTCCTGGCACAGTTGCAGCTAAGTATGTCCTGGACGGCCTAGGCATGATTTCATCAGCCCGTGTTAGATTGCCATTAGTTGGACCAGAAGACGACGAGGCTGCTCGCATCGAAGATGGAATAGAGAAAGTTGGCACCGTGCCAGGACTTTCCTTTGAGAACTTTAGACCAGATAGAAACGCTGCCGCTGGCGGTGCATTGCCCAAGGTGGCAGGCACAACTAGATAAAGCAAGAAAGTAGAACCTGTGGTTCAGACCCTGCCGTTACCGGCAAAGCTTCAAAAAGATGTAATGAGAATCATTCCACTCGGTGGAATTGGCGAAATTGGTCGCAACATGACCGTATTCGAAATCAACGGCAAGATACTCATTGTTGACTGCGGTGTTTTGTTTCCGGAAGAGAATCAGCCAGGAGTGGACGTCATTCTGCCTGACTTTGGATACCTACGCGATCGGCTAAATGACATCATCGGACTGGTTTTGACCCACGGCCACGAAGATCACATCGGGGGAGTCCCATATCTACTTCGCCTAAAAGGCGACATTCCAATCATCGGCTCTGCGCTAACTCTGGCCTTTATTGAAGCCAAGGCCAAAGAGCACAAAATGAGTCTTTTCACCCACACCGTCTCCGAAGGAGACGTAGAGAAGATGGGGGATTTCGAACTCGAATTCGTTGCCGTAAATCATTCAATTCCTGACGCACTTGCGGTTGTCATTAGATCCCAGGCTGGAACTATCTTGCACACCGGAGATTTCAAGATGGATCAGATTCCACTTGATGGCAGACTCACCGATTTGAGGGCTTTTTCTAGAATCGGTGAAGCTGGTCTTGATCTGTTTTTGTGTGATTCAACCAACGCTGATGTTCCTGGCTTCACTCCTTTGGAAAAAGACATCGGCCCGGTTCTAGAAGATGTCATTGGTCGGGCTAAGAAAAGGGTAATTGTTGCATCCTTCTCGTCCCACGTTCACCGAGTTCAGCAGGTGATCGATGCGGCAGTTCATAACGACCGCAAAGTTGCGCTAGTTGGAAGATCAATGGTTCGCAACATGCACATCGCCAGCGAGCTTGGATACCTTAATGTTCCAGACGGCGCAGTTATTGAATTGAAAGATGCACTAAGTCTTGACCCAAGTCAGGTTGTTTTCATGTCCACCGGTAGCCAAGGTGAACCAATGGCGGTACTTTCTCGCATGGTGAATCTGGAGCACGATATAGAAATCGCCGAAGGTGACACTGTGATATTGGCAAGCTCCTTGATTCCTGGAAACGAGAACGCGGTTTACCGAATTATTGACGGGCTCACCAAACTCGGCGCCAATGTTATTCACAAAGGCAATGCCAAGGTTCACGTTTCCGGTCACGCTGCCGCTGGCGAGTTACTCTACGTTTACAACATCTTGAAACCCAAGAACGTCATGCCAGTTCACGGTGAGTATCGACACCTAATGGCCAATGCCAAGCTTGCTGAGCAAACCGGAGTAAAGCCAGAGAACATTATCTTGGCCGAGGATGGCTTCGTGATTGATCTAGCCAACGGGGTAGCCAAAGTAGTGGGCGAAGTTGAATGTGGATTGCTGTTTGTTGATGGTAAGACCGTGGGAACCATCACCGAGGACGATCTAAAAGATCGTCGAATTCTTGCCGAGGAAGGATTTATCTCGGTGTTTGTGGTGATCGACCCAAGAACCGGTTTGATTACCGCAGGTCCAGAGATTAGAGCTCGGGCATTTGCTGAAGAGGATCATGTCTTTGATGATGTGAAGCCTCAGATTGAAAAGGCTCTGCTACTGGCTGCAAGAGAGGGAATCAAAGATACCCATCAGTTGCAGCAGGTGATTCGTCGAAGCGTCGGAGGCTGGGTTTCCAAAGCTCATCGCAGACGCCCGATGATCATCCCGGTAGTTATCCACGGCTAGCCGCCTAGGTTACGCGGGTTTTGGCTAGGCCGCTAGTAGTTTAAAAGTCATGGCAACTCGAAAATCGACTCCTGCGTCTAAGCGCGCCACGGCCAAAACCCAAGTTCTTGGCTCGGCTAAGTCGGCAAAGCCTGAAGTTTCTGGTTTTGCGAGGTTTTATCTTGCCTTGGCCCACGGGTTTGGGGCCACAGCCAGAGCTTTTTCACACGAGAAGATAGCTAAGGAAGATCGTCGAGACGGACCGCCATTTTTCATGGCGGTACTGGGTGTTCTAGGGATTGTCTTTAGCTGGTTTTTGATCCAGGAGTCTTGGGCCCAGCTATTACACTCTTGGACCTTTGGAATGCTGTTTGGTCCAGTGGCGTTTGTGCTGCCGGTGATAATGATCGTTTTTGCTGTCTATTTGGCCAGGCACCCATCAACCACTCGTGATAATTCCCGCATTGGAATTGGATTGTTTTTGCTACTTATGGTGACATCCGGTTTTTTCCACCTATTTAGCGCTCAGCCCCAACCAACCGATGGGGTAGTTGTGCTTAGCCAGGCCGGCGGACTGCTCGGGTGGCTAATTGCAATACCTTTCTTGTCGACTATTTCGATCTGGGGTGCAGTTCCAGTTTTGGTGCTGTTTGGTTTGGGTTCGATTTTGATTATGACCCGAACTGCCCCTAACAAGATAGGTGAGCGTCTTGGTGAACTTTACGAGTACCTATTTGGCTCAGCACTAGAGAAAAAGAGCCAGGACGATGGCGAATTAGAAGTTCACGACGCTTTTGATGGAACTAAAGCGCCCTGGTGGAGAAGATCCAAAAAAGACGACAACGCCTACGACTCTGCCCTCGTGGAAGACACCGATCTAGTTCAGGACATGCTTGAAGAATCTGAGCCTGAAGATATCGAAGATTATGCGCTCGATGACGAACCTTTAGACCCCGAAGCTTTATTTGACAATCCAGAACAGGATTCTGAGCCGGTAGCACCAGTTGGAAAGACCCAACGCGCATACAAGCTTCCAGACCCATCTCTTCTTGGTCCAGGGACTATTCCAAAACTTAAATCTGAGGTTACAGACGAGGTCGTTGCATCCATCAGTTCGGTATTCCAGGAATTCGATATCGATGCCACCGTGACTGGTTTTTCCAGGGGCCCAACAGTTACTCGCTACGAGGTGGAGCTGGCAGCTGGCGTGAAGGTGGAGGCAGTAACAAGACTGGCGAGCAATATTTCTTATGCTGTTGCTTCCAACGAGGTTCGGATTCTGGCACCGATTCCCGGTAAGAGCGCGATTGGTATTGAGATTCCAAACACCGATCGAGAGACAGTTTCTTTGGGCGATGTCTTACGCTCGCAAAATGCCAAGTTGTCAGCCCATCCGCTAACTATCGGTATCGGAAAAGATGTTGAGGGTGGCTATGTGGTGGCAAACCTTGCCAAGATGCCACACCTTTTGGTAGCTGGAGCCACCGGAGCCGGTAAGTCCAGTTTCGTAAACGCCATGATTACTTCGATCTTGATGCGAGCAAAGCCTGCCGAGGTAAGGCTAGTTTTGATTGATCCGAAGCGAGTGGAGCTTGCTGCCTATCAGGGTGTTCCGCACCTTATTACTCCGATCATTACTAACCCCAAGAAAGCTGCCGAGGCTTTGCAGTGGGTAGTAAAAGAGATGGACATGCGCTACGACGATCTGGCATCTTTTGGCTTCAAGCACATCGATGACTTCAACAGAGCGGTAGTAGCAGGCGAGCTGAGTGTTCCAGAAGGCTCAACAAGAAAACTGCAGCCCTACCCGTATCTGTTGGTAGTGGTTGACGAGCTTGCGGATCTTATGATCGTCGCACCGCGAGATGTCGAAGATTCGATTGTTCGAATCACTCAGCTAGCACGCGCCTCCGGAATTCATCTAGTTTTAGCAACCCAGCGACCATCGGTTGATGTTGTAACCGGTTTGATTAAGGCAAACGTGCCTTCGCGCCTTGCTTTCTCGGTGTCTTCAATCACTGACTCGAGGGTTATCTTGGATCAAACCGGTGCCGAGAAACTTGTTGGTCAAGGAGATGCACTGTTTTCCCCAATGGGAACTAACAAGCCAATTCGAGTGCAGGGAGCATGGGTTGGCGAAGCCGAGCTACACCAAGTTGTTGCTCACGTGAAGGCTCAGATGGAACCTGAGTATCGAGCAGATGTGGCGGTAACCGCAACTGCGAGGGTTGTTGATTCTGACATCGGTGACGACCTAGATGTTTTGTTACAGGCGACAGAATTAATTGTGAACTCACAATTTGGTTCTACTTCCATGCTGCAGCGAAAGCTTCGGGTTGGCTTTGCAAAAGCTGGAAGACTTATGGACCTGTTGGAATCTAGAAACATCGTTGGCCCTTCCGAAGGATCTAAAGCCAGGGACGTTTTGGTCAAGCCCGAGGAGCTAGCCACCGTCCTGGCTCAGCTGCGAGGCGACAAGCCACAGACTTTGACGGTTTCTAACGATGGCGACGAAGGCGACGAAGACGCTTGGCAGCTAACGGGTAGGCCTTGAACCTGCCAAATAGCATCACGATGCTTCGCATCCTGATGGCTCCGATTTTTGTCTTCTTGCTTTTGACTTTTCCTGAACCGGCTTCTTGGCAGAGACTTCTCGCTCTTTTCTTGTTTGTGTTAGCCATCTCGACAGACGGTATCGATGGCATGATTGCCCGCAGAACCGATAAGGTCACCGATCTTGGAAAGTTTTTAGATCCAGTTGCCGACAAGGTTCTTATCGGTGGAGCTCTGGTTGCTCTTTCAATTCTTGGTGAAATTGAATGGTGGGTGACCGCGGTTATTCTTCTGCGCGAAGTTGCAGTGACTACTTATCGCGCTTTGGTGGCCAAAAAAGTTGTGCTTCCAGCAAGCCTGGCTGGCAAGCTTAAGACCATATTGCAAGGTGTTGCAATTGGCGTTGTGTTGGCGCCAATTGAAGTTTGGTTTCCGATATGGAGCTTGTTTGAGCAGTTCACAATTTATCTTGCGGTTGCAGCAACCATAGTGTCTGGCATTTCATTTTTTGTGGCCGTTAGAAAAAAATGACCACGCCAGAAAAGATCCTTGATAACCTTCGAAGCCATAAAAAGTTTCTCGTAATTGCCGAGTCTCTAACCGGTGGTTTACTAACCGCACAGTTTGCTGCAGTTGCTGGCGCATCGGATGTTTTGCTAACTGGGATAATCGCTTACGATACGAGACTCAAGCATGAACTGCTTGGTGTTTCGAATCAGCTGCTGGAAAACCAAGGACCGGTTGATCCAGAAGTTGCAGCCCAAATGGCTGAAGGATTGCGATCGAAGATCGCGAGCAAAACAGGCATTGATGCGGATCAGATTGTTGCAATATCCACAACCGGTGTTGCTGGACCAAGCCCGCAGGGTGAAAAGCCAGTGGGGGAGCTCTACATTTGCGTGTCTCAGGCCGCGGAGACCAAGGTTTTTGCCCACCAACTATCTGGGGACAGGGCCCAAATCCAGAATTCTGCGGTTTTGCTGGGAGTGGGACACTTGTGGGATGAAATTACGGGATAATCTAGTTATCCATGTCAGAGCCAACAGGTAGATTTAGCCAGAGAAGCAAAAGGAGGGTCGCGTGGCACTAGTAAGAACTGAAATTGGAGATGTACTGCGGGACTTTAGGCTGCAGAAGGGCCAAACCCTGCGTCAGGTCGCATCTCGCGCCAGCGTTGCACTGGGGTACTTAAGCGAGCTAGAACGAGGCCAAAAAGAGGCTTCTTCCGAGATTTTGGCATCGGTTGCCGAAGCCCTAGAGGTTCCGCTATCTGTTGTTTTGCGTGAAGTTTCTGACCGTATTGCCCTTGTTGAAGGCGTATTGCCAGAGGAATTCATGGCAACCAGCCTTGCCGGCAAGGAAGTGTCTGATTTGATAGTCCCAATTGGCTTCGTCCAGGACTTCAACGAGCAGCTCGAAAAGGATCTGCTCGGCGGTCGCATCTAGCCCCTTGCGTCTTAGCCAGTTTCAAGAGCTAATGGCCGATGAGTTCGGCAAAGCCCAATCAGCTGTCCTTATCCGAGACCTAGCCCTAATGGAGCTGGGGGACCGCACTGCCGCCTCGCTACTGGCCTCTGGGGAAGATCCGAAGCAGATCTGGCTAGCCATTTGCCGGGTTCAGCAGGTGCCAAAAGAGCGCTGGGCGGGCCTGGACAAAAAATCTAAAAAACAACACGCCGAGTAAAAAATACTCGAAATTTTGTTCGAATCCTGCTAGGGTCTTTACAAGGCAGTTTGAGGGTCAAAGTTATACACAAATTGGTGTTTTGACTCAAGAGATGTCGGAAGCAAAAAGTATTCTCAGAACCACATCAAATCGAAAGAGGACCCAAATGCCATCAGCATCAGATCGCGAGAAAGCTCTCGACACTGCTCTAGCCCAGATCGAACGTCAGTTTGGTAAGGGTTCCGTAATGAGACTCGGTTCTGACGAGCGGGCACCTGTTGAGGTCATCCCAACCGGCTCAATCGCATTGGATGCAGCCCTTGGCACCGGTGGTTTGCCAAGAGGAAGAATTGTTGAAGTTTACGGGCCAGAGTCTTCAGGTAAGACAACAGTTGCCCTACACGCTATTGCCAACGCTCAGCGCGCTGGAGGAATTGCTGCGTTCATTGACGCCGAGCACGCCTTGGACCCGGAATATGCCAAGGCGCTCGGGGTCGACACTGACGCACTGCTAGTAAGCCAGCCAGACACCGGTGAGCAGGCTCTTGAGATCGCAGACATGCTAGTTCGTTCCGGATCTGTCGACGTCATCGTTATTGACTCGGTTGCCGCTTTGGTGCCACGCGCAGAAATCGAAGGCGAGATGGGTGACACCCACGTTGGTTTGCAGGCCAGGCTAATGTCTCAGGCTCTTCGCAAGCTAACCGGAGCACTTAGCAACACCAACACCACCATGATCTTTATCAACCAGCTACGCGAAAAGATCGGTGTGTTCTTTGGAAGCCCAGAGACCACCTCCGGTGGTAAGGCCTTGAAGTTCTACGCATCGGTTCGACTAGACATTCGCAGAATCGAAACTCTAAAAGATGGTACTGAAGCCGTTGGAAACCGTACCCGCGTGAAGGTTGTCAAGAACAAGATGGCTGCACCATTCAAGCAAGCCGAGTTCGACATTATTTACGGAACCGGTATCTCTCGTGAGGGAAGCTTGCTGGACTTCGGTGTTGAGCATGAGGTAGTCAAGAAATCTGGCGCTTGGTACACCTACGAAGGCGAGCAGCTGGGTCAGGGTAAGGAAAACTCCAGAAACTACCTGATCGAAAACGCAGAGGTAGCAAACGAAATCGAGAAGAAGATCAAGGCCAAGCTTGGCGTTGGTGTTCCTCGCGCCGTTGCTGACCTACCGGTAGAAGAAGAAGCCCCGGAGGCCCCTAAGAAGGCTGCGTCCGCAGGCTAATCATGCTCTCCTCGGTGGATAACTTAGAAGAGCGGGCCAGGAACATAGTTCTGCGCCTTCTTGAAAAGGGCCCCAAGTCCTCAACGCAACTTCTAGAGGTTTTGGCAGCTAATGAGATTCCGATCGAAATAGCCAAGCCGCTAATTGAACGCTTCACCGAAGTAGAGCTAATCAACGATCAGCTCTATGCCCAGGATTTAGCCGATGCCAGCCGCAGAACCAAGGGCCTGGCAAGGTCTATGGTCAAGCGCAAGCTTGAAAGCAAGGGGCTCGACCGAGAGCTGATCAACCAGGTGGCCTCTGAGATTACCGACGAGGACGAGCTAGCTGTTGCCACTGAGCTTGCCATCAAGCGCTATGGGCAGCTTGGTCACCTGGATTCTGATGTAAGAAACCGTAGATTAGTTGGATTCTTGCAAAGGCGCGGTTTTGGCTCAAGCATTGTTTTTGCTGCCATTAGGGAAGCGGAGTCCCACGCGGTAAAATCTTAAGCCTGATGCTTACCCAAACCCGCAGCTACGAGGTTCGAACCTACGGCTGTCAAATGAACGCTCACGACTCGGAGCGAATCTCTGGTCTGCTCGAAGACGCTGGATACCTGCCTGGTGAAACTGGCGAATCCGATGTTGTTATCTTCAACACCTGCGCTGTTAGAGAGAACGCGGACAACAAGCTCTACGGAAATCTCGGGACCTTACTTGCCAAAAAGGAAGAGGACCCAAACTTCCAAATCGCCGTTGGCGGCTGCCTAGCCCAAAAAGATCGCGATTTAATCATCAAGAAAGCCCCTTGGGTTGACGTAGTATTCGGCACTCACAACATGGGCTCCTTACCCGTTCTTCTGGAGCGAGCAAGGCACAACAGAGAAGCCCAGGTTGAAATCATTGAGGCGCTGGAGACTTTTCCTTCTGACCTACCCACCAAGCGTGATTCAACTTACTCGGGCATGGTTTCGATTTCGGTGGGCTGTAATAACAGCTGCACATTTTGTATTGTTCCAGCGCTTCGTGGTAAGGAAAAGGATCGTCGGCCTGGCGAAATCCTTAGCGAGATCAAGGCCATGGTCGATGACGGGGTTATCGAGATCATGCTGCTGGGGCAAAACGTAAACACCTACGGTGTTGAGTTTGGGGATCGCGGTGCCTTTGCTAAGTTGCTTCGGGCTTGTGGGGAAATTGAGGGCCTTGAGCGGGTTCGATTCATTTCTCCGCACCCTGCGGCTTTTACTGACGACGTAATTGAAGCGATGGCAGAAACCCACAACGTCATGCCACACCTTCACATGCCGCTGCAGTCTGGTTCGAATTCAATATTGAAGGCCATGAAGCGTAGCTATCGAACGGACAAGTACTTAGGCATTCTGGACCGAGTCAGAGCTGCCATGCCAGAGGCCTCCATCACAACCGACATCATTGTTGGCTTCCCGGGCGAAACTGAGCAGGACTTTCAAGACACTATGGAAATTGCTGCGGAGTCTCGTTTCACTATGGCTTACACCTATCAATACTCCAAGCGCCCAGGAACACCAGCGGCTGAGATGCCTGATCAGATCTCTAAAGAGGTGGCTCAAGAAAGATACGAGCGACTGATCGAGCACGTTAATGCCATCGCCTGGCAAGAAAACAAGAAACAGATCGGCAAAACAGTTGAGGTCTTAGTTGGCAACCACGAGGGGCGGAAAGACTCGCAAAACAACCGGCTCAGCGGTCGGGCAAGAGATAGCAGGCTCGTTCACTTTGAGGTTCCAGGAGGAGAGGCTCAACCAAGACCTGGGGATCTAGTAACGGTTCAGGTAACTGACGCCAAGCCATACTTCTTGTTGGCCGATCAGCCAATAGCTGGATACAGCATGGTTCCCACTCGTGCAGGCGATGCCTACGACGCACTTGAGGCTGCATCTTGCGCTGTTGACCCTGCCAGCTCAAAAGGCATCAGCATTGGCCTTCCCACTTTGAAAAGAAAGTAATGCCGGCTCAACTTATTGCCATTGTTGGTTCAACCGGCACTGGTAAAAGTGAACTAGCTATTCGCATTGCTGAAGCCCTTCGCGAAGAAGGCTCGGCTTCCGAGATTGTAAATGCCGATGCGATGCAACTCTATAAAGGTATGGATATTGGAACCGCCAAGCTACCCCTTGCTGAGCGACGTGGAATTGAACATCACTTGATAGATGTGCTGGATGTGACGCAGGAATCAACAGCCGCTGAGTACCAAAAGATTGCTCGAGCCAAGATCCTTGAGATTCAATCAAGGGGTGCGATCCCGATTCTGGTTGGCGGCTCGATGCTATATGTTGCAGCGGTGCTGAATAGCTTTGAGTTCCCAGTTCGAGATAAGGACCTTCGTGCTCAACTCGAACAAGAGCTATTGGACGTTGGACCGGCCGCCATGCATCAAAAGTTAGCGGAGCTGGACGCAAGTGCTGCCAGTCGCATTGACCCGGAAAATGGTCGCCGTATCGTTAGGGCACTCGAGATTGTGACACTTACCGGTGAGCCCTTTGCAGCCGCCTTGCCAGATGAAATTGAATCTTGGCAAGAGGTACTTGAAATTGGCTTGCGGATGGATCGCGAGCTACTGGTCGCCAGGTTAGCTGAGCGAGTGCGTGGGATGTGGGACACGGGAATGGTTAACGAAACTGAAGTCTTGATTTCCAAGGGACTTCGTGAATCCGTAACAGCAGGTTACGCCATTGGTTATGCGCAAGCTCTAGCGCAGTTAGATGGCGAGCTAAGCCAAGATCAGGCAATTGAATCAACCACCAAGTTGACGCAAAAATATGCCAGACGGCAAATGTCTTGGTTCAAGCGCGACACCAGAATCAACTGGTTGGATGCTCTAGACCCAGAGGTAACCAACTTAGCCATTGCCCTAGTTCGTAAGCACGGACTCTTTGGCTCTCGCCCGTAGGCTGGAAGCATGACAAGTATTGCTTTCACTAAGGGCCACGGCACCGGTAACGATTTTGTGCTGGTTTTGGATTCTGAAGGGGAGCTTTCCCTAACCTCTAAGCAGATAGCCAAGATCTGCGATCGGCGCTTTGGAATCGGTGCCGACGGATTCATCAGAGTCATCGAGTCTTCAAAGCTTCCAGAAGGTAAAGAGATTCTTGAGGCTGAACCAGCGGCTTTGTGGTTCATGGATTATTACAACGCCGACGGCAGTGCTGCGGAGATGTGTGGCAATGGCATTCGGGTTTTTGCTAAGTACTTACTAGACCGGGGACTAGCCAAGATCGAAGGCGGCTCAACGCTTGCTGTTGGTACCCGCGCGGGCGTGAAGGACCTAACTCAAGGGTCAAATGGGTTTGCAGTTGATCTTGGCAGATGGAAGCTCACGAGTGAGTTTGCGGTAGAAGCTAATGGCATTGAAGTTGCAAGGCCTGGTCAGGGCATTGAGATTGGTAACCCACATGTTGTTGTTGCACTTTCCAGCGATGCAGAGCTAAAGCAACTCAAGCTCTATGAAGCGCCAGTTGTTGAGCCAGCCCCTGTAACTGGTGCAAACGTCGAGTTTGTAGTTCCAAATGATCCGATGATCAAAGATGGCGTTGGATACTTTTCGTTTAGAGTGCACGAGCGCGGTGTTGGTGAAACCTTGTCCTGCGGCACGGGAATTGCAGCAGCAGCTTTGGCAACCAGGTATTGGGCAGGAGCATCCGCTCCCAACCAATGGCAGGTGCGGGCTTTGGGTGGAGTGGTAGCGGTACGAATGTTTGCTACCGAAGACGGTGAGCACGTATCAATAAGTGGTCCTGCCGAACTTACCTTTGATGGCGAGCTAGATCTCGCTAGCCTCTAGCTCTTTCGTAAAACCTTCAGGATTCTGTAAGTCTTGACTGAGGTAAGTCTCGATACCTCATAGCCATCAACTAGAGTCTCGGTCAGCCACTTCTGCAGCGAATCCGAGCCCAGGTTCTTTTGAACTACTAGATAGGCAGAAGCTCCTTTTTCCAAGCGAGGAAGCCAAGTCATAAGCAACTCGTGCAGCTCCTTCTTTCCGATTCGAATTGGTGGGTTCGACCAAATACCTGCGAACTTGATGTCTTTTGGAACCGCATCTGGTGTGGCGGTTTGGATGTTGCCAAGACCTACGGTCTTGGCGTTTTCGGCTGTTAGCTCGAGAGAGCGGCTGTTCACATCTACTGCCCACACTTTGGCCTTGGGGCTGTTCCTTGCAAGGTTTAGGGCGATTGGCCCCCAGCCACAACCCAGATCCAGAATGTCGCCATCTTTTGGAGCCAGTTCAAGGTGATCGATAAGCACTGAGGTTCCAACATCAAGGCGAAGCGGAGAAAAGGTTCCTGAGGCTGTGCTTACTTTGAAAACCTCACCAGCAACATCGAGCTCAATTTCCTTGGGCTGGTAATTGCTTTTAGGTTCCTGGGAAAAGTAGTGATCCGAGGACATGGCTTCAATTTATCCCAATTCTGATTACTAGTGTTAGTTGAATGGAATCAGAATCGGAGAAGTCATTGTCGATGATTGACCGCATTCTCGGTCGTGACAAGAAACCCACCCCCGCCACCTTCGACACCGCAGGTTTTGACGGCGACCAGCTAGATCTTGAGGAGCGTTCAGCCCTTCGACGAGTTAGCGGTTTATCCACGGAGCTTCAAGACATCAGCGATGTTGAGTATCGCCAGCTACGCCTTGAGAAAGTTGTCTTGATTGGAGTGTGGGGGAGGGGAACTGTTTTAGAAGCCGAAAATTCACTTCGGGAACTGGCGGCTTTAGCTGAAACTGCCGGTGCTCAAGTTCTAGACGGGCTTCTTCAAAGAAGGGCATTTCCGGACCCAGCAAGTTATCTCGGTAAAGGTAAAGCACAAGAGCTCAAGGCAATTGTTGCGGCCTGTGAAGCAGACACGGTTATTGCCGATACCGAACTGGCACCCAGCCAAAGACGAACCCTAGAAGACATTGTCAAAGTCAAGGTCGTTGATCGAACAGCAATCATTTTGGACATTTTTGCTCAGCACGCAAAGTCTCGAGAAGGTAAAGCACAAGTTGAGCTAGCTCAACTTGAATACCTGCTTCCTCGGCTTCGCGGTTGGGGTGAGTCGATGTCGAGACAAGCAGGTGGTCAAGTTGGTGGTGGAGTTGGTATCGGTTCTCGTGGTCCCGGTGAGACCAAGATTGAGCTAGATCGTCGAAGAATCAACACGCGCATGGCAAAGCTTAGAAAGCAAATCAAAGAAATGGCCCCGGCCCGGGAGACTAAGCGCTCTTCCAGGTCAAAAAACGAGATTCCCTCTGTGGCTATCGCTGGATACACCAATGCCGGTAAGTCCTCACTGCTGAACCGAATAACCAGGGCGGGTGTCTTGGTTGAGAATGCCTTGTTTGCAACCTTGGACCCAACCGTTCGAAAGACCCAAACTTCTGACGGCCGTGAGTACACGCTCGCCGATACTGTGGGTTTCGTAAAGGACCTGCCGCATCAACTAGTTGAGGCATTTCGCTCAACTATCGAAGAGATCGCACACAGCGACCTAGTAGTGCACGTCGTAGACGCCTCTCATCCTGATCCTGCTGGACAGATTCAGACTGTGCGCAACGTCTTGGCCGAAGTCGATGCCGACAACGTGAAAGAGCTGCTGGTTTTCAACAAGTGTGACCTAGTGGATTTAGATCAGCAGGTAGCTCTTCGCGGAATGGAGCCCGGCGCGATTCTCGTGTCTGCAGCATCCGGTGAAGGCATTGCTCAGCTGTTGGAGAAAATTGAGGAACTGTTGCCGCGGCCAGAGATATTGGTTAGGGCTCTTATTCCCTATTCAAGAGGTGATTTGGTTTCTAGAATTCATTCAGAAGCACGAATTGTTAGTGTAGATCACCAAGATGCAGGAACTCTTGTTGAGGCTCGCGTGAAGCCACAACTAGCCAGTGAGCTAAATGTTTTTTTGCTAGATGCTTCTTAGAACGGCAACTACTTTTCCAAGAATGACCGCACGGTCACCAAGGATTGGCTCAAAGCTTGAATTTCTTGGTAGCAACCAGGTGTGACCGTCGCGCTGCTTGAAGGTCTTCACAGTAGCCTCATCCTCTAGCAAGGCTGCGACTATGTCACCGTTCTCAGCAGTTTGCTGCTGACGAACTACCACCCAGTCTCCATCGCAGATAGCTGCATCAATCATGGATTCACCAACGACCTTGAGTAAAAAGAGGTCGCCTTTTCCAACTAGTTGACGTGGAAGCGGGAAGATCTCTTCGATGTTTTGTTCGGCGGTGATTGGGCCACCAGCGGCAATTCTTCCAACCATCGGAACCATTGCGGCATCGCCAATTGGAGTGACGTTGTCAGGCTCTGAACCAGCATCGCCTTCGTAGCCCGGAACCTCGATCAGTACATCGATAGTCCTTGGTCGCTTTGGGTCGCGGCTAATGTATCCGGCGAGTTCTAGTTGGTTCAGCTGGTGGGTAACCGATGAAGGGGAGGACAATCCGACTTCATCGCCAATTTCCCGCATGCTCGGGACATAGCCCCGCTCGGTCTTGGATCTTTGGATGGCCTGAAGGATGCGTTCCTGCATGGCGCTAAGAGTTGTGGCGCGGCGGCTAGGCTTGCTGGCGTCCATTATGCCCCTTTCGGAGGTGCCCCATTGGGCTTTATCGAAACTGTATTCTAAAATTTGCCCAAAATCAAACATATTTTCGAAAATTTGCCAATATTCTTGACAAAATGTCGGTAGTTCCTTGTAATCTTGTTCTAAGTCGAACACTTGTTCGAAGAACTGAGGAAAGGGACCCAAATGAGTACAGTAACTGCCCAGATTCACCCAATGAGCCCAAAGCGTAGAGCCCGCCTAGCAAGGACCCTGTTTGTACTTAGCGCTCTAGTGATCATGATCGCCGGTCTGATCTTCAATCAAAGCGCCGCGGCGGTTGATCAAGGCTCGAGCCAAACCACCGCCTTCAACTACATCTCCGTAATGCCAGGGGATAGTCTTTGGCAACTAGCTGAGACTCACGCTAACGGTAAAAACCAGCAGGACTGGGTTACTGAGATTATCTTGCTAAACAATTTGCAAAGTGCCGACCTTGTTGCAGGGGACAGGCTCGCGCTTCCTTAATTGTTTTGCCTGGCGCGACAGTTTAACCCCGCGCTACTGTTAAACGGTGAGTAGCCAGTCAAACGATTCAAACCCCCAAGACATTGGTGTAACTGGAGCACCCGAACTTTCCTCATTTGAGCTACTACCTGCAATAGATATCTCCGATGGCCTCTCCGTGCGCCCTGGCGATGAAGGTGCCAGCCAGTCATTTGGTTCTCCTTTAGAAATTGCCTCAGGCTGGATTGCATCAGGAACAAACTGGATTCACCTGGTTGACCTAGACGCCGCTTATGGCAAGGGTGAAAACAGAAAGCTAATCTCTGAGGTGGTTTCTCGATGCTCTAACATCAATGTTCAAGTCTCTGGCGGAATCCGAGATCGGGAATCGCTTACCGCTGCGCTCGCAACTGGCGCAACCAGAATCAATCTGGCAACTTCCGCGCTACTAGACATGCCTTGGGTTGGATCTGTCATCTCAAACTACGGCAAGAAAATATCTGTTTCGATAGATGTCGCTGGGTCAAGATTGGTTGCGCGTGGAAGCGGCGAAGACGTTGGCGAACTCGAAGAAACCTTGAAGCAGCTAGAGAATTTTGGCTGCGCAAGATACGTGGTGACTGATGTCACACGTGATGGCTCTTTGAATGGCCCCAATCTTGAACTTCTTGAGAGAGTTCTTTTTCAAACTGGCAAGCCAGTAATTGCCAGTGGCGGCATTGCCGAGTTGGCAGACCTGGAGGCCCTTATAGCCTTGAGATCCAAGGGTTTAGCCGGTGCAATCCTAGGCAAGGCGCTTTATGTTGGACTCTTCAGCCTCGAGAAGGCACTGAAGGTTGTTAGCTCGTGAGTCACGACATGAACCCAAACCGATTTGCGGATTCGGCGGGTGTGCCATGGGAAGGAAGAGAGCTCGAAGAGAATCGATTTGCCGGCGATGATGGCTCGGCGCCAGGAGAATTTCTAGAAGCTATTCTGGGTTTCCGTGCTGGTGAGTTTGGCCAGGCGGCAGTGGTAGATGCCCTTCGAGTTTCGAGAATGCTTGTGCCGCTTCTTGCACAGCTCGGTGAATCAGAAATTGGAGCCAATGGGCTCAAAGTTGATAAATCTGCAGAGCTCTCGATTGTCACTGTGAAGTCGCCCGATGACCAAGACACCTTGGTGGTTTTTACATCGGTTGCAGCAATGCAGCTCTGGAACCCGAGTGCTAGACCAGTTCCAACTGACGCCATCAGAGTGTGCCTTGCGGCTGCTTCGCAGCTAAGCACCAGAGTGGTAGTTGATCCTGGAAGTGAGACAGAATTTGTGATTCGCCGCCCAGCTATTGCTCGAATAGCTCAGTCGCTGGATTGGCAACCGGCTGAGCTAAATCCAGAAGTGAGAACAGTCGTGGGAGAGTCAGTTGCTAACGAAACTCAGGTAATTGATTTTGAGCTCAGCTCTGCTGATCCAGAAGCCAAGCTTGCTGGCGCAGAGCTACAGGTTGCCCTCAAGTTAGTAAATGGATCAAGTCCTGCTGAGGTTCGAGAATTATTGGAGAGGGTAAGTAAGTACTGGGCAGAAAGTGAAGCGTTTGCCTTGGCTGTGGACTCGGTTTCGATAAAACTTTTGGCTAGTTAACGGGTCCAGTGAATTTCTCGCCTGGGCCTTGGCCCGGTGCGTCCTTGATCACGGAGGCCTCTCTGAAGGCAAGTTGGACTTGGCGTAGGGCGTCTCTTAGGGGCCTGGCATGGTGATCACCTAGGTCAGGAGCGGCTGCGGTTATCAAGCCGGCGACCGCAGTTATTAGCTTTCTAGCCTCATCGAGGTCGCCTTTTCGACCATCGGCAGCTAGTCCACATTGGACCGCAGCCACGCTGAGAAGATCTACGGCGTAACGGCCGATGACCTCGACAGCCGGCAGGTCAGAAATCTCGGTGATCTGCTGGTCGATTTCGTCGTATTCAGACAACTATTCTCCTTTGGGGCGTCTCATGCTAGGCTATCCCATGGCTCCGAGGTCTTTGATCTCGGTCAGAAGTGGATTAGTTTCCCACCCGCGTCTTCCGCTAAACAGGTTGCCGGGTAAAGCTTTTTTGTTTCTGCTCCTTTGGGCAAGATGCTCCTTAGTGTGGCCTAAGTCATATCTGTATAGGAGTAAATATCAGCGATCCCCGCATCAATGACCGCATCAGAGTTCCTGAGGTTCGCCTCGTCGGAGCTTTGGGAGAGCAGGTTGGCGTTGTAAAGATTGAGGATGCACTGCGCATGGCGCAGCAAGCAGACTTAGACCTCGTTGAGGTGTCACCACAATCCAGCCCTCCGGTTGCAAAGCTCATGGATTTTGGCAAGTTCAAGTACGAAGCCGCACAGAAAATTCGCGAAGCTCGCAAGAACCAGGTCAACACTGTTCTGAAGACAGTTCGATTTGGTTTGAAGATTGACGGTCATGATTACGGCACTAAGAAAGCTCAGATTGAGAAGTTTCTAAAGGCCGGCGACAAGGTGAAGGTGATGGTGGTCTTCCGAGGAAGAGAGCAATCTCGACCAGAGATGGGCATCAAGTTGCTACAGAAGTTGGCTGAAGAAGTTACCGAGTTTGGCGCAGTTGAATCGACACCATCGATTGACGGCCGAAACATGGTGATGGTTATTGGTCCACTTAGAAACAAAGCGGAAGCTAAGGCAGACGCCAAGAAAGCTGCGGATAAGGCTGCAAAAGCTGAAGCCAAAGCGGTAACAACCGAGGAAGTAGTCCTAGAGGCTGCTAAAGAAACAGGAGAGAAGTAAATGCCAAAGCAGAAGACCCATTCGGGTGCCAAGAAGCGTTTTCGCTTTACCGGTAGTGGCAAGCTCATGAAGCAGCAGATCAACATGCGCCACAACCTTGAGCACATGTCATCTAGACGCAAGCGTCGCTTGAACGCTGACCAGGTAGTTTCGGCTGCCGACTTCAAGACCATCAAGAAGCAGCTCGGCAAGTAACCGACTTTATTTTTAGGAGTTAGAAAATGGCAAGAGTAAAAGGCGCAGTCAACTCGCTGAAGAAGCGTCGCGTTGTACTAGAGCGCGCAAAGGGTTACCGCGGACAGCGATCCAGGCTTTACCGTATGGCGAAGCAGCAGATGCTGCACTCGCTGGTCTATGCATTCAACGACCGCAGAGCACGCAAGGGTGATTTCCGCAGACTGTGGATCCAGCGCATCAACGCCGCATCTCGTGCAAACGGAATGACCTACAACCGCTTTATCCAAGGTCTTGGTCTTGCTGGTGTGCTTGTTGACCGGAGAATTTTGGCTGACCTTGCGGTCAACGAGCCAGCGACTTTCAAGTCACTGGTAGCAACTGCAAAAGCAGCACTTCCAAAAGACACCTCAGCACCAAAGGCTAGCTAGCCCAAAGTGATTCAGGACCCTTCGGCAGCAGAAGTAAAAGGGGTCGCAAAACTTACCAAGAAGGAGTCCCGGTTAGAAACCGGGCTCTTTCTTCTTGAGGGGCCGCAGGGCCTAAAAGAAGCTCTTCAACGACCTAAGTTGATTGAAAAGATTTTTGCGACTGAGGCATTCAAAGAAAAATACCCGGACCTTATTTCGCGCGCAGAGCAGTCCAGAGTCACGCTGACTATTGTTTCGGAATCTGCACTGAAGGCCCTCAGTGACACCACCACCCCGCAAGGAGTAGTTGCTGTTTGTCAGCAGTTCCACGTTTCATTGGATGATGTCTTAGAAGCCAAGCCAAAGCTAATTGCTTTTCTTGCCCAGATTCGCGATCCAGGAAACGCCGGCACAGTTTTGCGCGCCGCCGATGCCGCTGGAGCAGATGCAGTTGTGTTTAGCAAGGGAAGCGTAGATATCTATAACCCAAAGGTTGTCAGATCAACTACCGGTTCCATGTTCCATCTCCCGTTTGTGGTTGAAGCAGACATCGAGCAATCTATTGCTTTACTAAAGCACTCTGGTCTTCAGGTGTTAGCGGCTGACGTTAGTGGCTCATCACTTGCGGGTATTGATTCAGCTTCCTTGGCCAAGCCAACTGTTTGGCTATTTGGCAATGAAGCTTGGGGCTTAGAACCAGAGGTAGCGAGCCTTGCCGATACCCTGGTCCAGGTTCCAATTTATGGAGCCGCTGAGTCACTAAATCTTGCAACAGCTGCCAGCGTTTGCCTATACGCGTCAGCCTTTGCCCAGAATGGCTAATCGCTACACTTATTATTTATGGCAAGCTCAGAGGCAATTTCCGCGGCAGAGGTTCAATCTGCCACTAAAAGCGCCCTCGATCAGATAGCTTCTGCTGGTTCAATAGCTGATCTCAAGAAGATTCGTACTGCGGTTTTGGGCGATAGCTCAACTCTTTCCTCACTTAGCGCCAAGTTAGGCAAGCTTCCAGCAGAACAAAAAGCCGAGGCCGGAAAACTTGTTGGCTCTGCCAGGGCGCAAATAGCTGAAGCTTTCGAAAAGCGCGAAAGCACCCTAGAAGTAGAAGAAGAGAAGCTCCAGCTAGCCGGGGAATTCCTAGATGTCACCGCATTGCCAAGCCCAGCTCGCCTTGGAGCCAGACACCCTCTCAGCCTGCTGCAAGAGAAGATTTCAAGCGTGTTCGTTGGAATGGGATGGGAGATCGCCGAGGGCCCAGAGCTTGAAAGCGAGTGGTTCAACTTCGATGCCTTGAACTTCGACGAAGACCACCCAGCGCGTGCGATGCAGGACACCTTCTTTGTTGAGCCGCTGGAGCAAAAGCTTGTGCTTCGCACCCACACCTCGCCGGTTCAGGTGCGCTCGATGCTAGATCGTGAGCCTCCGATTTTTGTGCTGTGTCCTGGAAGAGTATTTAGAACTGACGAACTTGATGCCACACACACCCCAGTTTTTCACCAGGTAGAAGGTTTAGCCATCGACAGGGGTTTGAGCATGGCAGATCTTCGTGGAACACTGGAGCATTTTGCTCGCATCATGTTTGGTGACGAAGCAAAAATCAGATTGCGCCCTTCGTTTTTTCCATTCACTGAACCCTCAGCAGAGTTAGATGTTTGGCACCCCGGCGCCAAAGGTGGCGCTCGCTGGGTTGAGTGGGGTGGCTGTGGAATGGTGAACCCCAACGTATTGCGCGCTAGCGGAATAGATCCAGATGTTTATTCAGGTTTTGCTTTTGGAATGGGAATCGAACGGACCCTAATGTTTAGAAACGAAGTTACCGACATGCACGACATGGTTGAAGGCGACATTCGTTTTTCTAAGCAGTTTGGCATGGTGCTCTGATGAGAGCCCCTCTTAGCTGGATTGCCGAATACGTTTCTTTACCCAAAGACGCTACAGCAGAATCTGTCATGGAGGCTTTGGTAAAAGTTGGACTAGAAGAAGAAGGCGTCCACAGCTTTGATCTTTCTGGACCAATCGTTGTTGGCGAAGTTCTTGAGTTTGTCGACGAGCCACAATCAAACGGCAAAACAATTCGCTGGTGTCAGGTGCGAGTTGCACCAAAGGGCAAAAAGGCAGCTGATGGCGGCGAGGATGTTCGGGGAATTGTTTGCGGCGCTTCGAATTTCGAAACCGGAGACAAAGTGGTTGTTAGCTTGCCAGGAGCGGTGCTGCCAGGCAATTTCGCGATTTCGGCTCGGAGCACCTATGGGCACATAAGCGATGGAATGATCGCTTCGGGTAGGGAGCTAGGTCTTAGCGATGATCATGATGGAATTCTCAGGCTTTCAACTATTGGCCTTGATCCAGAAGTTGGGACTGATGCAATTGAATTACTTGAGCTGGCTGACACTGCAGCCGAGGTAAACGTGTTGCCAGATCGCGGTTACTGCCTCTCGATTCGTGGAATCGCCAGAGAGTACTCTCACGCAACCGGAAGTTCTTACAAAGATCCAATTTCTCTTGCACCGCTTGTCAAGGGCGACGGCTTTGGCTTGAAGATTACTGATTCCGCACCCATTAGAGGCAGAAAGACCTCGCAGAGTTTTGTGCTTCGCACCGCAACAAGCGTGGACGCCACCAAGCCAACCCCGACTTGGATGCGCTCAAGACTGAAACTTGCCGGCATACGCTCAATCTCACTTGCGGTTGACATCACAAACTATGTAATGCTCGAACTTGGTCAACCGGTGCACGCATATGACCTAGACAAGATCAAAGGCGGTTTGCTAGTTCGTCGCGCAACTAAGGGTGAAACGCTAAAGACCCTGGATGGTCAAAATAGAAAGCTTCACGAAGAAGATCTCCTGATTACCGATGACTCTGGACCAATTGGTTTAGCAGGAGTTATGGGTGGATTCTCAACTGAGGTTTCAGATTCCACGAAGAACATTTTGATTGAAGCGGCGCACTTTGATGCCGTTTCAGTTGCCCGCGCTGCTAGAAGGCACAAGCTTTTCTCTGAAGCATCAAAGCGCTACGAGCGGGGAGTGGACCCAAAGGTGGGAGAGTATGCGGCCGCGAGGGTAGTTCAACTTCTCGAGCAACTGGCTGGAGCAAGTGCAGGAAAACTTGGAGCCACATTTACTGATTTGACCAAGCAGCCAGAGATTTTGCTTCCAAGAGGTTTTGCGGCTGCATTGGTTGGCGTGGACTACAGCGAAGATGAAATCAACAAGGTGCTTTCAGAAATTGGTGCGGTAACCACTAAGGACACCGCGGGCTTGAAAGTCACACCTCCCAGCTGGCGACCAGATCTTTTAGACAAGACCGATCTAGTCGAAGAAATTGCACGTATCTTGGGCTACGACAGAATTCCAAGCCGCTTGCCAATTGCCCCTCCAGGACGAGGGCTATCAAGGGCTCAGCAGTTTAGATCCGGGGCGCTAGATGCACTAGCAACAGCAGGTTTTGTCGAAGTTCTTAGCTACCCGTTTGTATCCGGTGAGCAAAACGGCTGGTTCGCTGACTCCAAGAAGGCGGTATCGCTTGCGAACCCAATTCAAGAAGAAGCAGGTCAGCTGAGACTCTCTTTGATTCCGGGGCTCATGGAAACCGCAAGAAGAAACCTCTCTCGAGGATTTACTGACCTGGCACTGGTAGAGCAAGGATCGGTCTTCAGTTCTGTAAAGCAGGCAAAAGTTTCTTTCCCTGACACTTCTTCTAGGCCAAGTGAAGCTGAAATCAACGCGCTAAACGCTAGCATCCCCAATCAGCCAAGGCACCTGGCTGGAATTTTCCTGGGAAACCGAGGTGATGCTCAACCGGGTGCAAAGCCAGTTCGCTTTGGAGTGCAGGATGCGCTTTACGCTGCGAAACTAGTCGGTCAGGCAATCGGCGTCACGTTTGATCTAAAGCAAGCCGAGCCAACTGGATACCACCCCGGAAGGTCAGCGCAGTTGCTGGTTGGCAATAAGGTTGTTGGACTTTTTGGTGAAATTGCTCCTGCGATTACGAAGATGGCTGATCTTCCAAGAACTGTTGGAGTTTTTGAAATTGACCTAGATGCACTTTTGGAAGCTGCGCCAGAGTCGGTTGTTGCAAGGCCAATTGGTACATTTCCGGCTGCAACTCAAGATCTTTCCTTGGTAGTAAGCGTCGATGTTCCAGCCCAAGATGTTTTGAATACGGTTCGAGAGGGTTGCGGAGAGCTGCTTGAAGAGATCTCGCTAACCGATGACTATCGCGGAAGCAACATCCAGGACGGATTGAAATCCCTCACCTTTGCACTTAGATTCAGGGCTATGGATAGAACTCTCACGCAGGCGGAGGCGTCTGAGGCTAGGGACAAAGCGGTTGCTCTAGCGAGCAAGAGATTCAAGGCTGAAATTAGGGCCTAACCAGCTCCACAAATTGCACTGCGCAAAAGTAAAGGATTGAATTTATGACCAGACACTTTCTGCGCGATGATGACCTAACTCATTCTGAACAAGCAGAGATTTTAGACCTTGCAGTCTCACTAAAGGCAGATCGTTTCAGTTCAAAAGTATTTGCGGGACCTAAAACTGTTGCCTTAATTTTTGATAAGCCTTCAACAAGAACACGTGTTTCATTCTCCGTTGGCGTAACAGAGCTTGGGGGAGCGCCACTGATTATTGATTCGGCAGTTAGTCAACTGGCTTCGCAAGAGTCAGTAGCTGACACCGCCAGGGTTCTTGATCGGCAAGTTTCGATGATTGTCTGGCGCACTTTTGCTCAAAGCGGATTAGAGCAGATGGCTCAATGCTCAAAGGTGCCAGTAATCAACAGCTTGAGTGATAATTTCCACCCTTGTCAGCTACTTGCAGATCTCATGACAATCAAAGAAAAACTCGGAACTCTACAAGGAAAAGTTCTTTGCTACATCGGAGATGCCTCGAACAACATGGCGCATTCTTATTCACTCGCCGGTGCAACTGCTGGAATGAAGGTGCGTATTGCAGGTCCTGCGCTGCATCAACCAAATGCAAAAGTAGTCGAGAAAGCTCGAGAGATTGCACAAGAAACCGGTGGATCTGTTGATTGCTATACCGATCCAAGGCTTGCTTTGGTTGATAGCGACGTCGTGGCAACAGACTCTTGGGTATCGATGGGCCAAGAAGATCAAAAGGCCGAGAAGATCGAAGCTTTTAAAGGTTTCAGGCTAGATGCTGAATTGCTTGCGATAGCAAAACCTTCAGCCATCGTTCTTCATTGTCTGCCTGCTTATCGGGGCTTGGAGATTACCGACGAGGTGCTTGAGGGCAGCCAGTCAGTTGTTTGGGATCAAGCCGAAAACAGGTTGCACGCCCAAAAGGCGCTCATGGTTTGGCTGGCTCAACGAGCTAAAGCCTAAGATTGAACTAGCTTTCCTCACCTTTGGGGAATTCGTTGACTTTGTAGGAGCAAAATGGCCGAACGTGTAGTTCTTGCGTATTCCGGCGGCCTGGACACCTCGGTTGGCATCGGTTGGCTCAAAGATGCCACCGGTAAAGAAGTAGTAGCCATGGCCGTCGATGTCGGTCAAGGCGGCGAAGACATGGAAGTTATCCGCCAGCGGGCTCTTGATTGCGGTGCGGTCGAGTCGGTAGTTATAAACGCCCAAGAAGAGTTTGCTAGCGATTACATAATGCCGTCATTGAAGGCAAACGCTCTTTACCAAAAGCGCTACCCGCTAGTTTCTGCAATCTCCCGCCCTCTAATTGCAAAGTATCTTGCCAAAACAGCTCACGAGCTTGGTGCAGACACTGTGGCTCACGGTTGCACTGGTAAAGGTAACGACCAGGTTCGCTTTGAGGCATCCGTTGCCGCGCTAGCTCCAGATCTTGTGTCAATTGCCCCAAACCGTGACTTGGCGCTAACTAGGGACAAGGCAATTGAGTATGCGGCCAAACACAATTTACCAATCGAGCAATCCAAAAAGAGCCCCTACTCAGTGGATCAGAACGTTTGGGGGCGAGCTGTTGAGACGGGGCTATTGGAAGACCCTTGGAATGCACCAATTGCAGATATCTATACATACACCCAGGATCCGGATGTCCAAAGAGATCCAACCGAGGTAATCATCAAGTTTGATCAGGGAATCCCCGTTGAAATTGATGGTGTTCGATACAGCCCAATTGACATGATCAAGAAGATGAATGAATTGGCTGGCCACCACGGGATTGGCAGAATCGACATTGTTGAAGATCGCCTGGTGGGAATCAAATCGAGAGAAATTTATGAGGCACCCGCAGCGATTGCTTTGATTCAGGCGCACGAGGAGCTTGAGAACCTAACTCTGGAGCGAGACGTTAATCGCTTCAAGAAGGGTATCGAGGACAAGTGGGCCACCATGGTTTACGAAGGTCTCTGGTTTTCAGACCTGAAGCGCTCGCTCGATGTCTTTATTGACCACACTCAGCGCTACGTTTCTGGCGAGGTTCGTCTCAAACTTGCTGGCGGTAGGGCTGTAGTGACCGGGCGCCGCTCTGAGCAGAGTCTTTATGATTTCAACTTAGCTACCTACGACACCGGAGATAGCTTCGATCAGTCACTAGCTAAGGGTTTTATTGACCTGTGGTCACTGCCGAGCAAGATTTCAGCGAGGCGAGCAAATGGCAAATGAGAATACCCCGGGTTCGCTTTGGGGCGGAAGGTTCCAAGGCTCTCAAGCAGAGTCTGCTGTGGCCCTTGGACGATCTACCCACTTTGACTGGCGTCTAGCCAGATTCGACATTGCCGGGTCCAAGGCTCACGCCAAGGCTTTGTTTTCGGCAGGGTATCTAAACAACGATGAGGCAGAGCGTTTGGCAAAGGTTCTAAACCAGCTGCTTGAAAGAGTTGAGTCTGGAAGCTTTACCCCAAAGGCACAAGATGAAGATGTGCACTCGGCACTAGAGCGCGGCCTAATCGAAATCGCTGGAGCAGAACTTGGCGGAAAGCTGCGCGCTGGACGCTCAAGAAATGACCAGATCGCCACCTTGATCCGGATGTATTTAATGTCGGAATCACATGTCATCGAGCAGCTGGTTCTGGAGCTTATTGCAGTGCTAATCGCCAGGGCCGAAGAGCACCTGGGGTCTTCGATACCTGGAAGAACTCACATGCAACACGCACAACCAGTTTTGCTTTCGCATCACCTACTGGCTCACGTCTGGCCTCTGACTAGAGACCTTGAAAGGCTACGCCAGTGGCGCTCGCGAGCTAACCTTTCGCCATATGGAGCTGGCGCTTTGGCCGGGTCAAGCCTTGGGTTAGATCCCCAACTTGTGGCAACCGAGCTTGGCTTTGCCGGGACCACTCAGAACTCAATTGATGGAACAGCATCTAGAGATGTAGTTGCAGAGTTTGCATTTATCTTGTCGATGATTGCAATTAACCTGTCGCGCTTTGCAGAAGAAATAGTTATTTGGGCCACCGAAGAGTTTGGTTACATCAAGATAGACGATGCTTACTCCACAGGTTCATCGATCATGCCGCAAAAGAAAAATCCGGATGTTGCCGAACTTACCCGAGGCAAGTCCGGAAGGCTAATAGGTAACCTGACAGGTTTACTAGCAACCTTCAAGGCACTCCCTCTGGCATATAACCGCGATCTGCAAGAAGACAAAGAGCCGGTTTTTGATTCCATCGACACGTTAGCTTTGCTGCTTCCTGCTTTTACTGGAATGGTTTCGACCATGAAGTTCGATCTTGACCGCATGGAGTTTTTGTCATCATCTGGATTCTCGCTAGCTACCGATGTTGCCGAGTGGCTGGTCAAAAAGCAGGTTCCTTTCCGTGAAGCGCACGATATAACCGGCAGGCTTGTTGCTTACTGCGAGGCCAACGATCTTGAGCTACACCAGGTGCCAGATGGCGATCTAATGAAAATTTCTAGGCATCTAACAGGGGACTTGAGAGAAGTGTTGTCGGTGTCCGGTTCGATTAAGTCTCGCTCCGGTATTGGCGGGACATCTCTTCCGAGAGTTCTAGAGCAAATTACAGAACTCAAAAGAAGCTGGGCGAAGAACTCATGACTCTTTCAAATCAAGCTAACGACAAATCCTTCGCCGGTGTTTGGGAAGAGCTAAAGTGGCGCGGACTAATCTCGCAGTCCACTGACGAAGCAGAACTATCCAAGAAGCTGAACTCCGGTTCCTTGACTTTCTATATTGGCTTTGACCCAACCGCGGCAAGCTTGCACCTAGGAAACCTGGTCCAGCTTCTTGTGATGAGAAGGCTGCAACTTGCAGGTCACAAACCAATAGTTCTAATTGGTGGTTCAACTGGTTTGGTGGGGGACCCACGTCCAACCGCAGAGCGCGTTCTAAACGATGTTGAAACAGTGAACGCCTGGGTTGAGAAACTTTCTAAGCAAGCGTCAAGGTTTGTGGACTTTGAAGGATCAACCGCGGCTACCTTGGTAAACAATATGGACTGGACGCAGTCTCTTAGCGCAATTGATTTCCTACGTGAGATTGGAAAGCACTTTAGGGTTGGCAAGATGCTTTCCAAGGAAGCAGTTAGCGCCCGATTGAATTCCGAACACGGCATTAGCTACACCGAGTTCAGCTATCAGATTCTGCAGGGCTACGACTTTTTGCAGCTTTTCCAGCGGAACAACTGCACCATGCAAATAGGTGGCTCTGACCAGTGGGGAAATCTAACCTCAGGATCTGATTTGATTCACAAAGTAACCGGCGAGAGCGTTCACTTGCTTTCTACTCCGTTGATTACAAATTCTGACGGCAAGAAGTTTGGAAAGTCCGAGGGCAATGCTGTTTGGCTGGATGATTCCATGACGAGCCCCTACGCTTTTTACCAGTTCTGGCTAAACGTGGAAGATGCTGACGTCATCGACCGCCTAAAAGTGTTTACTTTCTTGACTAAGCAAGAAATTGATGAGCTGTCCCAGAAGGTGCAGAGCGAACCTCACCTTCGAGAGGCTCAGCGCACCCTGGCCCTAGAGGTCACCTCGATCGTTCATTCCAGACAGGCTGCCGAGGCAGCCATCGAGGCATCCAAGGCCCTGTTTGGCCAGGCCGCTCTTACTGACCTCTCAGAGGCCGACCTTCGCTCGGCTCTTGCAGAATTACCGAGTGTTAGCGCTCCTTTGGGGTCTTCAATAGCCCAGTTGCTGGTGGATTGTGGGCTAGAAGCCAGTGTTTCAGCTGCCAGAAGGGCCATCCGTGAGGGCGGGGTCTACCTAAACAACGAAAAGGTGCTCGACGAAACCCAGGGATTAGATCAGATGCTGCATGGCAATATCGCTGTTTTGAGACGCGGCAAGAAGACTCTCGCGGCAGTGTTTTTGGGCTAGAAATTCATTCCAAAAACCCTTTATTTTCGCGGATTTGATTTGACTTAAAGCCCGTCAACAGCGTAATCTTGTGAGGTTGCCCAAAGCTTGGATTTCTGCATAGAAAACCGGCTCAAGTACAGCCAATCTAAGCCGAAGTAGGGGATTTTTGTCCCCTTTTTTCGGGTCTAAGATTGAAGGTCCATCATCTAAAAAAGAAGTAAAAAATCTTTTGGGTTTTTGCGTCTTTGGAAAATGATGAATCTGGATATCGCCCTGGAGATTTCTTTAGTTAGAAATTCCCAAGCGCATCCGATCCTTGAGAACTCAACAGCGTGCACAATGTCGATGCCAAGAACCTC